>JAIXOR010000066.1 GCA_027486655.1 Verrucomicrobiaceae bacterium
CCGGTTGCGGAAGAACTCCCGGAATTGCTGCCATGCGTCTGGTTGGAAACCCAACGAGAGCCAGCTATCGAAGCTGTAGCATAGGAGCCATAGCTCTCGCATCTCTGACA
Source organism: Verrucomicrobiaceae bacterium (assembly GCA_027486655.1). Classification (GTDB taxonomy): domain Bacteria; phylum Verrucomicrobiota; class Verrucomicrobiia; order Verrucomicrobiales; family Akkermansiaceae; genus Luteolibacter. Next base: position 111 of record JAIXOR010000066.1, read on the forward strand.
AAAATGCGAAAGGTGCCCTGTTGAGCGCTTACCCCTGTTCTTCAATTCCCCTCACTCACCCTGCTCCCGTTCCAGCAGCAGCGTTTGGAGCGACTTCAGGCCGATGGCTTCGGCTCCGGGTTTGAGGCGATAGGTTTCCTCGCCTCCGTAAACGACGTAGGATTTGTCCGCGGCGATGTCTTCCGTGGCGGAATAGAAACCGGAGGTGAGCACGGGGGAGAGGCCGCGTTTGATCTCGATGGCCCAGGTTTCTCCGGTGCGGAATTTCAGGATCAGATCGATCTCGGCACCGGCGCTGGTGCGGTAGAAATAGGCCTCTGTCCTTGCCGGGGCACAGGCCAGTAGGTTCTCAATCACGAAGCTTTCCCAACTCGCGCCAACGATGGGATGCCCGGCGAGGGTTTCCAGATTGCCGATGCCCAACAGCTCATGAACAAGGCCTGAGTCACGGATATAGAGCTTGGGGGATTTGACCAGTCGCTTGCCGGTATTGGCGTGCCAGGGCTTGAGCTTGCGGACGAGCAGCAGGTTTTCCAAGAGGTCGAGGTGGGCGTTGAGGGTTCGTCCGTCGATCTCCAGATTGCGGGCGAGTGAGGCGATGTTCGCAACGCCGCCTTGGGTGTGGGCGAGCATGGTCCACAGGTTGCGCAGTTTCCCGGATGCGAGACGACTGCCGAAGAGCGGCAGGTCGCGCTCGAGGTAGGAGCGGATTAGGAAGTCCCGGTATTCCGAGCTGCGGGGATCGGTATCCGCGAGAAAACTGTCCGGAAATCCGCCGCGCAGCCACAGCTGCTCCACGGGCGAGTCACCGATTTCGGTGGCGTCGAGCGGGTGGAGTTCCAGGTAGGCGATGCGCCCGGCAAGTGTCTCACTGCTTTGTTGGATGAGTTCCAGCGAGGCCGATCCGAGCAAGAGAAAACGTCCGGCCCGCAGACCACGGCTGCGGCCATCGTCGATCAGCCCGCGTAGCGACGGGAAGAGATCGGGTGCCCGCTGAACCTCATCAAGCACCACGAGTTGGTTCTCACGTTGGGAAAGATAGTCCTCGGGATCGGAAAGCTTGCGGAGATCGCGCTGGCTTTCCAAATCGAGGTAGATCCCGCCGGTGTCCGCAAGGCAGGACCGGGCCAAGGTCGTCTTGCCCGCCTGCCGGGGGCCGAGGAGAACTACGGCGGGAAATCTCTGCAGGAGTTCCTTGAGGCGATTCGAAAGGCGGCGAGCAATCACCTTGCAGATTTAGCATCGTGATGACAAATTTGCAAGGTGGATTGCTGGGCATTTCCCAAGAGTTTTCAGAAACCGCGGAAAACGAAGTCTCCTCCCCATCCCTCACGGCTTGAACGCCGGGACCTTCTTTCCCTCCTCGCTCAGCCCGAAGGCGACGGGGTTCGGGCTGAGGCCGTTGAGGCCGGAGACCACGGCTTTGGCATTGAAGGCGGCGCCTGCGGGCGAGGTGTGGGTGCCACGGTCGCCAAAGAGCGGTTCGACCGCGGCCTGGCCGAGGGATTCGTAGGCGCGGGCGATGATTTCGTTGAGATCGACGAACTGCGCGCCCGCCTGTCCGGCGGCTTGTTTCGCCCAGAGGGTCCATGAATCCGTGGAGCGGTTGATTTTTCCCTCCTTGCTCCAGCTCTTGCGCGGAATGGGTGAGCAGACGATGGCGGAGGCCCCTTTTTCCTTCGCGGTGGTGATGAAGTGGCGCAGATACCAGCCGTAGCTGCGGACGGTTTCGGGTTTGCCGGTGAGGATGTTGATGATGTCCACGGACGCGTCGCTGTTGTCGCGGATCACCCCGCGGGCCCGGGTGGAGGCGTTGACGGGTGGCTCCTCGTTGATGGGCGAGGCGTCGTTGTGGCCGAACTGCATGATGACCACATCGCCGCGGCGGAGTTCCCGGAGGATTGCATCCCAGCGTCCGTCTGTTAGAAACGTGCGTGACGACCGGCCGCCGATGGCGCGGTTGATGACGTTGACCTTCGCCGGATCGAAGAACGGGGCGAGTTCATCCCCCCAGCCGCGCTGTCCCTTGGTGCCGACCTTCACGGTCGAATCGCCGATGATCCAGAAGGTGGGCAGGGTGGTGTTGGACCGGGTTTGGCTGCCGGCGTCCTTTTCCACCGGTTGGTCATCGAGCGGCTCCGCGGCAAAACCCGCGGCACCGGTGAAGGCCATCAGGCAGAGGGAGAGAAAGGATCGGACGGAAAGGGAACGGCGCATGAAGAGTGGATTAGCGGGTTCTTTCCGCAGCGGCAATGGAACCAAACGGAGTAAGGAGGTCCTGCGTCCGGCAGCCTGCGGAATGGCTTGAAGAGCCGAACGCTCCCCCCATGCCAAGGCACGATGGGCCTGCTTCGGTCCTTGATGCGGCAGGTGTGGCGAAGTATCCGGGTTTCATGAAAACCGGGCTGCAGTGGTTGGGAGTGTTGTGGCTTGTCATGGGAACGGCCATGGCGAGGGAAACGCCGGGGGAGGACCGCAAGGTGGAAGGCATCGCTTACCACGCGGCGGACAAGAAGCTGGAGGACCCGGAGAAGCGCTGTGTTCTGGACCTGCGGATACCGGGAAAGGCGAAAGGTTTTCCAACGCTGGTCTGGTTTCACGGCGGCGGGCTCACGGGAGGAAACCGCGAGTTTCCGAAGTTCGATGGCCGCGGGGTAGCGCTCGTCGCAGCGGGCTATCGGCTCTCGCCTCAGGCAAAATGCCCGGAGTTCATCGAAGACGCGGCGGCGGCGGTGGCCTGGACGCTTGCCCACATCGCCGAATATGGCGGAGATCCGGAACAGGTCTTCGTCGGCGGCCATTCCGCGGGCGGGTATCTGGCCTTGATGATCGGGATGGATCCGAAATGGCTGGCCGCCCACTCGGTGTCCAACCGCCGGCTTGCCGGGCTCATCCCGGTCAGCGCGCAGGTCACCACACATTTCCACGTGAAGGAACTCCGCGGCCACAAAGCAGACCGCCTTGTGCCGGTGATCGATGAGTTCGCGCCGCTGCATTTCGTGTCGAAGGACCTTCCGCCGATCTGTCTCATCACCGGAGACCGCCGCATCGAGTGGCCCTGCCGCGTCGAAGAAAACGAGCTCTTCCACGCCACCCTCCGCCAGCTGGGGCACCCCGCCGCCGAGTTCCACGAAATCAAGGACCTCGACCACGGCACGGTCCCCCGGGGTGCCGCCCGCATCCTGCCCGATTTCATCCAACGAACCACCCAACGTCCGAAGCCCGGCCCGTGAGCCAAGTACGGATTATTGATGCGGCCGCATCAGGAATCCGTACGGCGAGGGCAGGGCGGGGATGGACCCGGCGGGGTTTTCCTTTTCATTTCCACAGGGTTTCCCCACAGTCCGCGGCCTTTCACGACCATGTCCGACGTCCGCAAACCATTCCCCTTCCGCGAGTTCGAGCCCCGATGGCAGCAGCGCTGGGAGACCGAGAAAACCTTCCGCACCCCGGGCCCGGGCGACGCGGACTTCGATCCGGCGAAGCCGAAATACTACGTGCTCGACATGTTTCCCTACCCGAGCGGCGCGGGTCTGCACGTCGGCCATCCGGAAGGCTACACCGCCACCGACATCCTCGGCCGCTTCAAGCGGATGAACGGCTTCAACGTGCTGCACCCGATGGGCTACGACTCGTTCGGCCTACCCGCCGAGCAATACGCGATCAAGACCGGCCAGCACCCGGCGATCACCACCGCCGCCAATATCGAAAACTTCCGCCGCCAGCTCAAGGCGCTCGGGTTTGGTTACGATTGGGATCGCGAGATCGCCACCACCGATCCCGAATACGTGCGCTGGACGCAGTGGATCTTCTTGCAGATCTACAACTCGTATTTCTGTGAGGAAACCAACAAGGCGCGCCCCGTCAGTGAGCTTGAAGCCAAAGGCTGGAGCCGCGAGGACATCGATTCCGTTAGACTTGCCTTCGTCGCCGACACGCCCGTCTGGTGGTCGCCCGACCTCGGCACGGTGCTCGCCAACGAGGAAGTGGAGGAATGGAAATCCAAAGGCCACACCGTCGAGCGCCGCCCGCTGCGCCAGTGGATGCTGCGCATCACGAAATACGCCCAACGCCTGATCGACGAACTCGACACGCTCGACTGGCCGGATGGCATCAAGCTGCTGCAGAAGAACTGGATCGGCCGCAGCGAAGGTGCGGAGGTGGATTTCACCATCGGCGATAAAACCGTCACCGTTTTCACCACGAGACCCGACACCTTGTTCGGTGCGACTTACATGGTTCTTGCCCCCGAGCATCCCTTCGTTCCGGAAATCACCAGCGCCGAGCAGAAGGATGCTGTCGAAGCCTATCAGAAATCCTGCGCCTCGAAATCCGATCTCGATCGCGGCGACCTCAACAAGGACAAGTCCGGCGTTTTCACCGGTGCATACGCCACCAACCCCGTGAACGGCGAGCAGATCCCCGTGTGGATCGCCGACTATGTCATGATGGGCTACGGCACCGGCGCGATCATGGCCGTGCCCGCGCATGACGAGCGGGACTTTGAATTCGCCAACAAATTCAACCTCCCCATCGTTCAGGTCGTTCAACCGACCAACGACGCCGCTTGGCAAGGCTACACCGATCCCGGCACGGCAGTGAACTCCGGCTTCCTCGACGGCCTGCCGACTGCCGAGGCCAAGGCGAAGATGATCGACTGGCTGGAGTCTAACAACAAAGGCAAGCGCCGCATCCAATACAAGCTCCGCGACTGGCTCTTCTCCCGCCAGCGTTACTGGGGCGAGCCGTTTCCGATCGTTTGGAAAGACGGCTACCACCACGCCATTTCCGAAAGCGATCTCCCGCTGCTCGCGCCGCCGCTCGATGACTACAAGCCCAGCGGCACTCCCGATCCGCTGCTGAGCAAAGCCACCGAGTGGGTCCATCTGCCCGACGGCTCTGTTAGGGAAACCAATACCATGCCCCAATGGGCCGGCTCGTGTTGGTATTATCTGCGTTACTGCGATCCCGGAAACACCAGCCGCTTCATCTCCAACGAAGCCGAGGCCTATTGGACCAGCGACAAGCCCGGCATGGTGGACTTGTACGTCGGCGGTACCGAGCATGCCGTGCTTCACCTCCTCTACGCCCGTTTCTGGCACAAGGTGCTTTTCGATCTCGGCCACGTCACCACGCCCGAGCCGTTCCAGAAGCTGGTCAATCAGGGCCTCATCCTCGGCGAGGATGGGCAGAAGATGTCCAAGTCCCGCGGCAACGTGGTGAACCCGGATGACGTTGTTAGAGAATACGGTGCCGATGCGCTGCGCCTCTACGAAATGTTCATGGGCCCGCTGGAACAGGTGAAGCCCTGGCAGATGAAGGGTGTGGAGGGGGTTTCCCGTTTCCTTGCCCGCGTCTGGCGCGTGGCTTTTGAAGAAGCACAGGACGGTTCCTTTACGGTCTCACCGAAGATCCAGGATGTTCCGTGCTCTAACAAAGAGTTGCTCCGCGTCGTGCACGAGACGATCAAGAAGGTGGGTGAGGACATCGAGAAACTCAGTTTCAACACCGCCATCTCGCAGATGATGATCTGCACCAACGCCTTCACCCAGGCCGAGGTGGTGCCGCTCAAGGAGTTCATCCAGTTCCTCACCGTCCTCAATCCCTTCGCCCCGCACCTCAGCGAGGAGATCCACGCGCGGATTGGTGGCGGCGTCATGCTTTCCGAACAAACTTGGCCGTCTTACGACGAAGCCGCGCTCGTGCGCAGTGAAATCGAGTTCATCATCCAGGTGAACGGCAAGCTGCGCGACCGCCTCATGCTCTCCAAGGACGCCGACGAGGAGGCCGCCAAAGCCGCCGCCTTCGAAAGCGCCAAGGTCAAGGAACACACCGACGGCAAGACCCTCCGCAAGATCATCTTCGTCCCCGGCAAGCTGCTGAACATCGTGGCCGGGTGAAAGGGCGGGCTTGAAACCGGCTCTCGTGAGCGATCCGGAATCGACATTCCGGATCGTATCGGCCGGATTGCTTTTGTCCCGCTTGCGCTGTGTCCATTCCCTCCTCCATCGCCGTCTTGTTTGAAGATCCATCGCTGGTGAGCTTCATCTCCAGGTTGGATTTGGTGGAGTTCTTCCCACGTGAGTCCGTCCGGCGCGCCCAGTCCTACATCTCGCCGAGAGTCATCACTCATCTGAGGGCGAAACCGATCCTGAATGACGGTTTCCTGATCGAGGCCAACGTCCAGGGTACCCGGCGGACTCCATACAAGGTCCGTATCGAACTCTTCGGCAATTTGCTCACGGGCGGTTGGCAGTTCGATGGTTTCTGCAACTGTCCCGTGAGTTACGAGTGCAAGCACACCGTGGCGGTCATCGCGCGGCTGATGGCGATGATCCGCGAGGCACCGCCGGTGGACGCTCCGCCTGGCGATGCCTTGCCACGTACTGTCGAGAGCTGGCTCAAGTCCCTGCGGCAGGCGGCCCAGGGGCCTGTCGAGAAAACCAAGCCTGCGGTGGAGAACTCGAAGTTCCTGGCCTATTGCATCGAGATCCCGGTCTTCGAGCTTGGCGAGATCCTGCTGGCCCTGCACCCCGCCACGCGCAACAAGTATGGGGCGGTGGTGATCGAGCCGCACCATGCACAAGCGGATCCGATGCGTCCCGCGAAGTATCTGGTGGAGGAGGATCTTCCGATCACGGTGCTCTATCAGCAGATCCTGCGCAAGCAGCGTGGCTGGGGGAAGATCCGGCTGGAAGGCAACGATGCCGGGCGCGTGCTCGATCTGGCGCTCGCCACCGGGCGACTGTTTTTCGGGCACGAGATCATCAACTACCGCCCGTCATCGAACTATCAACTCGTCAGCCAGGGCGAGCCGTTGCAGGTGACGCCGGCGTGGTCCCAGGAGGATCCCTCAGTCGTGAAGCCCGTGCTTGAAGGGCTGCCGCAAGGGTATCGGTTGATCCGCTCGATCCCTCGCTATTATCTGGATCCCGTGACCGCCAGGATCGGTCTGGTGACCAGCGATGTTGCGGACACTTTGTTGGATATCTGGCAGAACGGCCCGGCCGTGCCTGTGGAGTCGGCGTTCCACCTCACCGAGAGGATCCGGAAGATCGGCTCGCCGGGGATTCCGGCGCCGCGCCAGATCGAGACCGAGATCCAGCCGGACAGCAAACCGGTGGGACGGATCCGTATTTGCCGGACGCTGGCGGATGTCGAGGACGATGCCATCGAGCTGATCCACGGTCTGGTGACGTTCTGTTATGGTGAAAGCCAACCATTTCCCGCGGTCGTGCCCGCGTCATCCGCGCCGGAACACGCGGAAATGCATGAGGCGAGACGTCTCGTGTGGAAGCGGAATCCGAAGGCCGAGAAACGCCTGCTCCTTGATTTGGAAAACAGCGGATTGATGTCCTTCAGCGAATTCGTCGGCCCGGATCTGATGTCGATGGAGTTCGATCACGCCTATGTGACACAAGATCCGGAACCCACTCCGGAACTCGCGTGGATGCACTGGTTGGAAACCGAGGCACCGTTGTTGCGCAACGAGGGCTGGACCATCGATGTCGATCCCGAGGCGGGTTTGCAGGCATATGAGGTCAGTGAGTTCCTTCCTGCCATCGAGACGGAGAATGATCATGGGATTGACTGGTTCCGCTTTGATGTGTCCATCGAGATCGATGGCGTGAAGCGCTCGTTGATTCCGCTCATCGCGCAGGCGATTGAAAGGGACTTGCCACCGGCCACCACGCCGGACCTTCCGGAGTGGATCACGATATCCTGTGAGAATCCGGCGGATGGTTTCATCCGTCTGCCTGCGCGCCGGTTCCTGGAGATTGTGGATCAGGTCCGGCACCTCTTCCACGGCCGTGAGCCGGGAGATGTCGGGTTTGTTCTCGATCGTCTCGCCGCTGCGGGCATCGCGGACCAGTTTGGTCTGGCGAGTTCGAAGACGCTGCGTGCGCTCGCCGAGCTGGGTCGTTCCCTCAAGGACATCCGCGAGTTGCCGCAGGAGAAGATCCCGGCCTCGGTGAAAGCCACGCTGCGTCCCTATCAGCACGAAGGCTTCCGCTGGCTGCGTTTCCTGGCCAAGCATCAACTCAACGGCATCCTTGCCGACGACATGGGCCTTGGCAAAACCCTGCAAACGCTCGCCCACCTCGCCGCCGAACATGCGGGGAAACCCGGAAAACCCTCGCTTGTCGTGGCTCCCACCTCGGTCGTGCCAAACTGGGCGGCGGAGGCGGAGAAGTTCACGCCGGGCCTCAAGGTGCGAGTCCATCACGGGATGGTGCGAACCTCCGCCGCAAAGGACCTCCGTGCCGCGGACGTCGTGGTCACTTCCTATCCGCTGCTCCACCGTGATATCGATCTGCTGGCGAAGACCGACTGGCATTGTGTGATCCTCGATGAGGCCCAGCACATCAAGAATCCCAAATCCATCACCGCCCAGGCCGCTTGTGCTCTAACAGCCACGCAACGGCTCTGCCTCTCCGGCACACCGATGGAGAACCACCTCGGCGAGCTTTGGAGTCTGATGCGTTTCCTGATGCCCGGCTATCTGCCCGATGAGAAAACCTTCAACGCAGTGTTGCGCAAGCCGATCGAACGCGATCGCTCCGCGGATGCGCAGAACGCCCTGAACCGGCGCGTCGCCCCGCTCATCCTGCGCCGCACCAAGGACCAGGTGGCCACCGACCTGCCGCCCAAAACCGAGCTCATCCACCACGTCGATCTGACGAAGAAACAGGTCGATCTCTACGAATCCGTCCGCGCCTCGATGGACAAGCGCGTGCGCGAGGCCATCGCCTCGAAGGGGCTGGCCAAGTCGCACATCATCGTGCTGGATGCCCTGCTGAAGCTCCGGCAGATCTGTTGCCATCCCAGTCTGCTCAAGACTCCCGCCGCGGAGAAGGTTGCGGACTCCGCCAAGCTCGATTATCTCACCGACGAGCTGCTGCCCCAGTTGTTGAGCGAAGGGCGGCGCATCCTGCTTTTCTCGCAGTTCACTTCCATGCTCGCGCTCATTCAGGCTCACTTGGAAAAACAGAAGATCCCGTTTCTCAAACTCACCGGCCAGACCAAGGACCGGGCCTCGCTCGTCAAACAATTCCAGACCGGCGAGATCCCCGTCTTCCTCATCTCGCTCAAGGCCGGTGGCACCGGGCTCAATCTCACCGCCGCCGACACCGTGATCCACTACGACCCGTGGTGGAATCCCGCCGCCGAAAACCAGGCCACCGACCGCGCCCACCGCATCGGCCAGAGCAAGCCCGTCTTCGTTCACAAGCTGGTCTGCCGCGGCAGCATCGAGGACCGCATCCTCGAACTCCAGAAACACAAGTCCGCCCTGGTCAAAGCCCTGCTCTCCGAGGAAACCACCAGCCTGCGCATCGATCCGGAAACGCTCTCGCATTTGCTGGAGCCGATCGTTTGAGGTGCTTTCTCAGGCCTCTAACAAAAGATTGCCGGAATCTGCCTGGCAGCGAGGGATTTGTCGAAGTCCGGTTGCCGACTTCAGGGATCCGGGACGAAGTAGCGCTGCCTTGTTGCCCGGTTCATGGATTTGACTTCGAGTTTCTCGACATGCCCGTCGGCGAACAACGAGGCGGCTCCTCCGCTATTGCGCGGATCAGGGTGTTCGATGCTGGGGCTCATTCCTTGTTGCACGAAGTTCGCGCCATTGAAATACCAACTGCTGTCAAAACGTCCTGAATTCATTCCGGCGCTTGCGCTGCAATAGATGACCTTCCGGGTCGGATTGCCGATCGAGGTCAGCGGAGTCCCAAGTGTGTTGCCGAAACGAAACCGGCAGGCGGTTTCATCGAGAATGATCGACGTGTTGACACCGAACGAACCCCAAGGATGCTCCCGCTGCCTCTCGAGTGTGGGATCGTAGAAGATCTCCGGCAGGAAATGCGATTTGGTCCAATCGGTTTGCAGCCCGCCGTGGAAAGCGAGATCCCCTTGAAACCAAGCGATGCGTCCTTGGTTCATCGAGTCCCAGGATGTCGAGGAAAGCGGAAAGCGGTTGTTGTTGTCGGCAGCATAGCTCATTGCGAGGATCCCTGTCTGCTTGAGGTTGGAGATCGCCTTCGCCGTGTCGGCGGCGCGGGTTGCGGCCCTTGTCGCGGTGAAGATGATCGTGGCAAGGACGATCACCATCAGGATGACGACCAGCAGCTCCAACAGGCTGAATCCGCCTTTCGTGAACGCAAAGCGCCGCGTGGCGCAGGCCAGCGTCGTCCTGCACGACAGCTTGGTTCGCCGTCCTGCCGGAGGATTGAAGTCGCGTTGCATGGTGGGCATGGCGTATCAATTTAATCGATTCCTCGTCGACTGCCTTTGAACCAACGACAAGAATGGGAGCGGAAGTGCCACGGCCGATGGAATACGGCGTCTTGGCCTAGTAAACCACCTCCGGCACACCATTCTTCCAGCGGACGTCCCAGAACCGGATGTGGTTGCCGAAACTCTTCCACTCAAAGGCCGAGAAGATCGTGCGGTTGCCGTCCTCGATCACTTCCCATCCGGACCAAAGTCCGGGAGCCGGCCAACGGAATGGAACCTCCTCCCATGGCCCGGATTCCGGATCGGCGGTGCGTAACAGTTGCTTGCCAAACGCGCTGCTGATGAACATGTAGAATCGGCCGTCGTGTTCGAAAACGCGTGGACTCTCCGGTTCCTTGAACGTCTCGACCGCGGGACCGAGTTCCTTCCATTCGGTTAGATTCTCCGACCTTGCGATCGCGATGGCGCCTTTTCCCCCGGCCTTGGATACCATGGAGAAGAGGAGGAAGCCGTCACCGTGCCTGATCACGTGGGAATCGCGGCAATCGACCCAGCCATCGGCCCGGCGCTCGGCCCACGGCGGGGCTTCGTAAACCGGATTGCCCGTGTGCCGCTTCCAGTCAAACAGGTTCCTGCTGGTGGCAAGACCAATCGACTGCTTGCCTGGCACGCGGTCATCGAAACCCGTGTAGAACATGTAATAAGTTCCCTGGTGTTTGATGATGGACGGCGCTGAAACGACCATGCCCTCCCACGAGTCAGGCACCACCTGCAGCACACGCGGATGGTGTGCCCAGTTTCTGAGGTCTTCCGATGTCGCATGGCCGAAAGCCTTTTCGTTACCAGCCTCGAACCACTGTTGCGATTCGCCGGCATGCCCCACGTTGTAAAAGAGATGGTAGGTCTTACCCTCCTTGAAGACATAGTAGTCCTTCACGTATTCGCCCTCGCGCGAGAACCTGCCGACAGAGCGATCGATGGCAGGCAGCGGACCCGTTGCCACGGGTTTGCGTGCCACATCCGCAGTAGCTGAAAGAAAGAACAAGCCACCAATCGCCGCGACGCCCTTGTCCGGTTGCACGCGCACACGGATTTCAGTTCCCGGCTTGAGACCATGAAGGTTCCAAATCAGCCAATCCGGTGTCCCGTTTGGTGCGACAGCCGCCGCAGGCCCCTCCCGGCCGTCGATTTCAAGGCTCATGCCCCTCGGGACGTATTCGGGTGAGCCAAGATTGTCCGTTAGAACGGCGATCCTCAGCGGTGAAGGTGGTTTCTCGCCGACTCGGATGACCATCACCTCGGTGGCGGTTGTGGCACCATCGATGGTCAGGGTTCCGGCGATGGAGGAGTTTCCGCCCGGGACCGGGACCTTGGCATATCCGGCAAAGCGTGCCACGCGAGCTCCCTGGGGGATCGCGACATCCTCGACGTATCCTGGCAACCCCTCAACCCGGTGGGAGGTGTCACCGAATGCATCGGCCAATTGGTCCGAGCCGAACAAGAGCCAGCCGTTGACATGCATGCCCCTGCCGAAGGACTCCGTCACCCGTGATGAATCCGAAGGGTCCCGCCAGTCCGTCATATCGCCAACACGGCTGCTGGCATCCATGGGTCCTCCGGCGATTGCAGGGGATTGCAGCAATGCCATGGGCAAGGCCGCAAGGCACATCGATGTGCGCATGAGTCGGGTGGCCCGATTCTTTAGAGAGAGGAAAGGCCCGGCGGGCCATGCGTGAGTGCGAGTGCGAATGGGCTGGAGGTGACTCGTCATACGGAACGTGGGTGATGGGGAAACATAGCCTGAACCCGTCGGGCGGCCTTTGCCATGGTGACAAGAATCAAGGTGGAAACGCCATTCGATGATGGATTGTCGGCGACCCCGCCTTGAGGTTTCCCATGGGGAATCAGGACCGCGTCAGGGTGCCGCGCCGCCGCTCAAGTTCTCCGCGGATCTCAAAGGCGCGGTTTTCCGAGATTGGATAAATCCATGCCAGCCCGATGGCGGCCAATACTGCAGCCGATGGCACGCCGATGTCCAACAGGCGCATGGTCAGGATGGTGGTGCCGCTTTGTGCGCCGCCGAGCGATTGTTGAAAGCCGGTGAGGTTGATGAGCAACCCTGAAAGCGCGAAGGCGAGGGTGGTGCCGAGTTTCATGAGCCAGGCATACATGGCGTTAAGCGCTCCCTCGCTGCGGCTGCCGGTATTGAGTTCATGCAGGTCGCAAACGTCCGCCAGCATGGAGCCGACGATCGTCCACAAGGCAGAGAATCCCAAGGCAATGAACAGCGGCGGGATGAGAAACAGCCAGGGATGGCCGGGTGAGTAACAGAACCACTTGATGAGGTTGCCCGCCAGTGCGAAGCACAAGGCGATGATCAGTGTGTGGCGCTTGCCCAGCCGGGTGGCGGCGTAACCGACGAGCGGCACAAAGAAGAGGCTGCCCACTTGCCAAACGGTGCCATTCCATCCGACGAGCATGGAGGCCGCCTTTTCATCGCCGCCGTAAATGTAGTATATCGCGATGTATGTCGGCAGGCTGGAGATGCTGAATACCCCGAGGCACATGAAGAACACGATGCTGCCGACGATCAGGAACGCGCGGTTTGCAAGCACCGCCTTGATCTGCGGAAGGACCGGTTCAGGTTGATGAGTGGCCTGCCCTGCCGTCTGCCGCTCCCTGCAGTAAACCACCGCCACGAGAGCGAGGCCGGTCATCAGCACCGCCATTCCTGCGGAAACCCACCGCACTCCCACAATGCTGTCAGGAAACACGGGAAGCTTGATCAATGCGTAAAGCCAGGAAAGAAGCACTGCCGCCGCCGCACACCAGAAGGCATTGGTGGCCATCAATCGTGTCCGCTCGTGGTAGTCGGGCGTGAGCGAGAGCCCCAGCGCTCCCCATGGCACGGCGAAAAGCGACATGAAAAGATAGAAGACGACCGATAGGATCAGAAAGTACCAGAACTGTCCGGATTCACTCCATGTGACGGGCAACCACCAGAGGGCGACGAAAAAAAGGCCTGCGCCAATCGCGCCGGCAAACATGAACGGTTTCCGGCGACCCCAGCGTGAACGGCAGTTATCCGACCAGGTGCCGATGAGTGGATCCAGCAAGGCGTCGATGAACCTGGGGATCGCCATCAGCAGACCAACAAGAAAGGGGTTCATGCCCAAGGCCACGTTGAGGACGACGTTGCCCATGTTGCCGATGGCGTTGCCCATCAGCGTATAGGACATCCCCCCCGCGGAATAACCGGCCTTCTCCGCAAGTGGCAGCCGGTCTTCCGGGCGAGTGGGGTGATTTGAGCCCGGTGCTGGGTCTTCCGCCGCAGACGGACGGTTCATGAGATGGCTCGTTTTATCTGGCATGGATGGGAGACTCAACGGCGACCCGGTGAACGGTCCGCTGGTCACGACAGTCTTTCGGCTCGGGTTGTTCCCTGCCTTTAGCCCAGTGCCAAAATCAGCGGTGTGGATGCCGTTTGCAACCGGCAAGACGGATTCCAACATGGAAGCGATGGCGCATCCACGGTGGAACCTGGCACACGATCCAAGGAAGACGAGGGGCGGGTTTGATACTCATCCGCACCACACGGAAAACCAAATAGATGTCAGAGCATGCACAGGATTTCACCGAACTTTCCGGATCCGAAGTCGAAATCGAGGCGTTTGGTGTTCCAGGCACCCTCGGGAGGCTCGTGGCACCCCTGGCAAATCCACCCGCCTTGCGCATGGCGCACGAGGCGTTCTGGATTTCCGATCCTCCGCGCGCCCAAGATGTTCATGCGGGTTTCGTGACGGACATCTGCTTGTCGCAATCCAATGAGATTTGCATCCGCGTCATCGCACCTGCGGCCTATCGATTGATGGTGGATGATTGCGAACTGGCGTGGGGGCCGCTGCGCTTCGCCGTCGCCGTGCCCGAATATCAGGAGTGTCGGGTCATGCTCGCCGCCGGGACCCACCGGGTGACCATCCATGTGGTTCACGAGGGACTCACCACACGGCTGGCCGCATGCATGCCGGGCTTTGTGTGGGTGGATGTCTCCGGAGGCCTCGATTCGCGACCCGAATGGTTCGGTCGGCATCTAACGGAGTATCTTCACACTGGATTGCGCGTCAGCCCGCTCCAAGGCTGGATGGAATGGGTCCAGTGCCCGCGCGTCGGCACGTGGCGGAGAGAGGATCCCTCGTGTGATCCGGGATGGAAACGGGTCATTCCTTTGCCGGATTTGGAGATGATTCTCGGTCCGGCTTGTGCCTCACCGTTGCAGTTGCCGGTATGGCCATCCGTCGTGCCTGAAATGACCGGGCACGGCATCTACCGCGACACCTATGCCTGTTACCGGTTCGATGATCCGGCAGTGGCATTCATGTTGGCGGATCCCGCACCGGACCCGGAAACGGGGTCTGACGGCACCTGGCAACGTTTCGACCTCGGGCGCATCCGCATCGGTGCGCTCGAACTGGATGTGGAATCCGATTGCGCCGGCGAGGTCACCATTGCTTATGCGGAAAGACTCGGACCTGACGGGCGACCGGTACCGGTTGTCGCGGCATCGACCGGACCCACGCGCTTCCTCCAGAAGTATGCATTCAGCCCCGGCATCACGCCCATCCGTCCCTTGCAGAGTCTTGGCGGCAGATACCTCGAGCTGCGCCTGGCGTGCACCGGGAATGCGGAAGCCCGGGATGTGCGATTCCGCGAGCGCGACACGCTCGGTGAACCCGAGGGCAGCCTGACGCTGCATGATGAAACCCTCGACCGCATCTGGCAGGTCGGGATCGATACGATGCGTTCCTCCGGCGAGGATTCCGCGGTCGATTCAGTCCGGGAACGCGGCGAGTGGACCGGGGACGTGTCCGTCGCCTGCGTCGAGTTGTTAGGAACGGGCTGGGGCGACCTCACCCTTGCCCGCCGCGCGCTCTATCACGCGGCGGCCGCCGCGCGTGAAGACGGATTGGTCGCCGGTTGCGGGCCCGGGGAGTTGATCTATCTCGGTACTTATGCCGCCCAGTGGGTCTCGTCCTGCGTGCGCTGCGCGGAGCTTGAGGGCGGCACCGCATTGCTTGCCGATCTGGAGGGCCCAGCGCGTCGTAACATCGAGGCGATTCTGGCCTGCATCCGGGATGACGGCCGCCATCATCTTCCATGGAGCTTCGTCGATTGGGGATACAAGCCGCCCGCGAAGGAAGGCCTTGAACCCGCGGTGCTCGCTCATGTGGTGGCCGCTGTCGACGCATGGGATCGATGGCAGAAGCTGTTAGGTCGTGACGGCGTCGGTGAGGATTTCAAACGAAAGGCGGATCACCTGCGGAAGCTCGTTGGATCGGCCGTGGCTGCGGATCCCGGCTCGTATCATGCCGCGGTTCTCGGCGAGCGGATCGGCGCAGTGGATACGGATACCGCCGTGGCGGCTACCCTGCTCCAGTTGCAATCCTCGTTTCCCTGCAATCCGGAGGGCAAGCGCCTTCGCGACCCGACGCAGGCCTCGCCCGCGATCGCCACGCCGTACTTCACGAACTACTCGATCGACCTCTTGCTCCGCGCGGGCAATGTGGATGAAGCGCTGGATATCTGGCGCAAGGCGTGGGGTTGGATGCTTGAATGCGGGGCGACCACCTGGTGGGAGGTTTTTGACGAGCGCTGGAGCCGCTGCCACTACTGGGCCGGCGCGCCAAGTTGGCAGATGAGCCGTCGCATCCTCGGTGCGGACCCGACCTTGCACGATGGCCACCCCGCAATCCGGATTGCAGTTCACCCGGGAAAACTGCGCCATGCCGAAGGCCGGACCGCCTTTCCAGGATCGGGATTCGCCGACATCGTGTGGCGGCGGTGGAATGACCACATTCTCTATCAGGTTTCATGCCCGGCATCCTGGACCCTTCTCCGTCAAGGTGTTCCCGTGGTGTGTGCCCCGGGGATTACGGAGATTCAGTTGACTGAATCGGGCCAGGCCTTTCTGGCGTAAGCCGCATTCCGCGGACCGATATCCGCCCGGCGTCAAAACGAACTCGTCAGTTCAACTGAATGCGCAGTGGTTCGCCTGCATCGATTTCAACCGGGCTAACAAGGCTGATGAGGATCCGCTTGCCGCTTCGAGTGAGCGTTGCGGGAAGGGCGATGTTTCCCTGTTGCACGTTCACCTTGTCACCTCCTTCGTGCTCGAGCGCAATGGTGGCGATTGCGAGGCTGCCGTGGCGGACGTCGATCGTGGCTTGCAGCCCACCGTTTTCGATGCGTTGGCTGAAGGTTCCCCACCCTTCAGCCGCGATGAAGGGTGCCTTGAAGAGTTCCGGGTTGAGCCTTGGTGCAAATCCAATGTGCCGCCTCGGCCCGTGGTATTCGAATCCCGTGACGGCGATGAGAGCGCCATAGCCTGCCATCGAGCGGGCGTAGTGGTCGCCGCATTCCACTTCGTTGAACGGGTTGCGCTTGTTGCCATCGTAACGCTCGTCGAGTGTCTTGATGACGGCCATGCCCTCCTTGACCATGCCTTCGGCGATCATGTGAGCCGCAGCCTGATATTCAAAACCGTTCATTGTTTCATTGAGATAACAGGCGAATCCGGAATACACGCCGAATGGAAGCTTTCTGCCCAAAGCGTTTGCGGTCATGACCATCCCGCCCTCCCCGTCGGTGTAGTAAGGACGCCCCTTGGGATCTGCTTGTGCATCGTAGGCATCGAGGTTGCGGGCGAAGTTGTACTTCCACAACGAACGCAGTGCGGATCGAGTGGTGTCTTCATTGAGGACCCTTCCGAGTCCGACCTGCCAAGCCCATCCCTGGCCCATCACCTGATCGATGTGCACTGTCTCATAAGCACCGAGTTTCTTCGGATGGTCCGGATCGGGGATCTGAACGAACCACTCGCCGTTGAAGAGCTTAGCGTCCATCGCCGCACGTCCGTTCTCCGCACGTCGGCGGCAATCCGCGGCGAAGGCCGTGTCGCCCGTTTCCAGAGCCATCTGCTCACCGGCCTTGAGTGCGGCAATGTAGAGGCTGCTGATCCACGGGATGACGCCGTGCCAAGGCTCGTCGAGTGTGGTGAGCATGGGTGTATCAAGCAAGCCGTCACCGTCGCGGTCGCGCGTGTTGGCATATTCGATCGAGTGCTTGACGCGCGGCCAAATGCGCTTGAGGAAGCGGTCGTCCGGGTTTGTCTGATGTGCCCGCAGCACGGCAAGGATCACCCCGCAATGGCCGTCGATCGCGCTGTCGCCGCCGACTTCGCCGCGGTAGGCCA
Source organism: Verrucomicrobiaceae bacterium (assembly GCA_027486655.1). Classification (GTDB taxonomy): domain Bacteria; phylum Verrucomicrobiota; class Verrucomicrobiia; order Verrucomicrobiales; family Akkermansiaceae; genus Luteolibacter. The sequence continues at coordinate 17,593 of JAIXOR010000066.1, forward strand.
TCGCTCCGTCCGGGTGAAAACCGAAGCCATACCAGACTCGTTCGATCACGTCCTGTTCGAGTTCCGGAAACAGCCGAGCGTGCGCCTGCGCGTAGTGCCAGACGTGGTTCGGGTGACCCGCGCAACTGCGGATCCCCTCATAGGTGTAAAAGCGTCCGTCGGCGAAACGATAGCAGGTCGGCGATGCCAGGCAGTTGATCGGTATCAAGGTCCGCTCGAGGAACCAATACGGCAGCGTCGAGTCATACCATGTGGCATTCCAGAGGCGTGTCATGCGGTCGAGACGATCGCCATTGGCGGTGATTTCCGCCGCCACTTCTGCCGCGTCCTTGAAACGCTTGCCGTAATGATGGCCGGTTTCCGCTCCACGCACGGTTTCGATCGTATTCGCAAAATGCCAGGTGATGGCGAACGAGGCTGTATCGGATGAGGTGGGTGCGAGATCCAGCTTCTGGATCACCCCGCCTGTCAAGGGAGTGCCCGGGGCCGAAGAGGCTTTCGAGGAGCCGTTGGTCGCGAAAACCGCCTGTTCCGGCGGTGAAGCGAGCTGTGCGATGCCGCGCGAGGGATTTCCGCCAATAGCTGCCAGCGCCATGGACCCCCAATCACGTTCCTTTTGCGGAGGGGCCGCTGTGTCCCGGAATAGAATGTGATCCACACTGATGTGCCCCCATCCTGCAGTGACCTGGTCGATCACCTCGATCCTCGCGGTTTGGCCGACGAGCGAGGTCACATGAAACGATGCTTCGCGCATCGCGCTGCTGTTAGGACCGCTGGCGCTTTGCACGACCTTTCCGTCGACCAGCAGTCGCACGGCGGTTTCCGCGTGGCCACCGCCGCCGATGAGGAAGGTGATGAAGTTGCGTTCGATGGTGAATGGCCTGCTTAACAGCCTGCCGGTTCCCGTGTCGCGGATTCGCGAGTCGTTCGCGGGGTCGGGCGGATTGGCAGGATCCCCGGGAGCTGTTGCATGAGAGTTGACCGAGCGATCTCCCCTCATGCCGGTTTCACCCACATGGGCGGGCACGTTCGACTTGGCGGCAGGGCCTTTGCCGAAGGCCGTGCCCTCGACGTCCCAACCGTCGTAAAGCGGCTTCTCGAAATCCTCAAACAGGATGTCCGGCCGCGCTGTGATTCCATCGGACCGGTAATCCGCCCTGCAGACAAGCATCGTCGACTCTTCGGAGTTTTGAACCGTGTTGGTACGTTGGATACCGGGATGCCGGCCGATGGTGTCGATGAGGACCGGGTTCTCCAGCCAACCGCCGATTTCGACAGTCGCCCTTGCGCTGCCCGCATTCTCGACACGATAGCTCATGATGGTGGCGGGATAGCTTGAACGGTCGTAGTCCAGCGGACAGAACGGAGAGTAGGCATCGAGGGTCACTCTGACCGGGCATTCGGGATCCGAGTAGCTCACCGTGCCGAAAGGGTATGCACCGGTGAAAACAACCTCCTTCCAGCCTTTGCGATCCAGAGTGCGGATCTGCTCCTTGCCATCCACTTTTACCTTGAGAGCGAAGCCTTGTGTGAAGGGTGACGGCTGGTTCCTCACCGGTTCGACGTAGTTGCCACCTTGCCAGGCCCCGAGTCCCTTTGGCAGCCCGTGCCACGAGCGGTCCTTGTATTGGATCTGTCGCGGCATCACGCCATTGTGCGGACGGTTGAAGATATCCCAGTTCCAGAGTTTTCCATCGCCGCCAAGATAGACCAGCGCACCGGTGGTGATGCCGCCGACGGGCATGCCGATGTTCATCAGGGAATCACCGGCGTAGCTCCGCGGATCGCCACGTTCCAACAATCTCCGTTCCCATTCCGGGGAAAGTTCCTTGTTGGCAGGTATGACGGCAGACCAGGCTTCGGTCGAGAGTTTCGTGGTTTCGGCGCCAAGTCGTCCAGAGATGCCACAGAGACCGGTAAGCGCAAGTAGGGCGGGCAGGTGTTTCATGAGGATGCGGAGGTTACTCCGTGATGTAGCGGAATCGGAACCGGCCGATCGGAGCGGTGTCGCCCGTGACGAAGAAGTCCGTAAGATCCTCCGGCAGCGGAAGGTTGTCCAACCACTTGAAATCGAGTGTCACCGGACCTTCTATCAGCCCCAGTGCGCTGCGGGGAACGGCCAGATGCATCCGGTTTCCATCCACCCTGTATTGCAGGTCCGCTGCCTTCAGCCAGTTGCGCCCGCCGTTGTTCTTTTCCAGAACCGCACCCAAGGCACCGGGTGGCACACGGTTGACGATGTAGTCGTAGCCGTTCCATGTGTGATGCGCCGGGTTGCCGGTACGGATGAGCAGCATCATCCAGTCCCGATCGGTGGACGGTGTGATCGGCTTTTCCGTTCGTACTTGGAAATAGATGAAGTCCTTGTCCCGAGCCACCTTCATCGAGAGCAGACTGTTTCGACCCGTTGCATTCGTATAACGTGGGCCTTCCTGCCCCCGCCAGATGGTGCCGTTACCGTCGAAGTCGGGGCAGGGCACGGTTACCCGGCTTTTCGGTGCGCGGCCAAACCCGTCATGGTCGCGCGGAATCGTGTTGCCAAAATGTCCTGTGAACTCCGGTGCCACATCATTCCACTGATCAAATGATCCAGCGATGTCGATGCTTCTGGGTGCGCCTGCCTTCGGAATCTCCGGCACGCCCTTGTAACGCCGGATGTTTGCGATCGCCTGATGGTAATAATTGTCTCCGAAGCCGCCTTTCATCGGTTCGATGTCGCGGCTGAATTCCTCGTTGAAGCCATCGCATTGAACCCATGGCGACTGCATCGAGTGCGTGAGTCCCGCGATCCACTCGTTCCAAGCGGTGATCATGATGAATTTCGGATCGACCTTGAGCGCGTGATTCCATTGTTCCTCGAAGTTGAGCCCGCGCCGGATGGCAGTGATGGAAGGATCCTGGCTGCCGTCGTGAAAACCCCGTCCGCGCGCCTTGCCGGTGTGCATGAGCTCCAGGGCTCCGGTCTGCCAGTGCATGTTCTGCGCGGGAGAGACATTGATTTGCTCGGCCGTCCTGGGATCGGTTGTGAAGCCGTATGCCTGCGGGTGAACGCCCAGCCAGTGCCATGCGTAGGGAGTATTCCGGTAGGGCGGGGTGCCGGGCCAGAATGCGGTGCGGAGTGTGAAGGATTCCTTCACTTCGGGAGGCGCGGCGTCCGGGTTGCAAAGCATCAGCGGCTTGCCTTCCCATTGAAACCACAGGTCTCGGTAATCGCCTCGTTTGTAGATCCTTTCCAGCAACTGTTTCGCCATGTTGCCCATGTCCGTATTCAGCATGAAGCAAAGCTGCGGGGTCCGACTGCCTTCCGCTCGGATCTGCATCAACACGGTCAGAAACCGGTTGAGGACGTTTTCGTAAATCTCCGCATTGGTAGCGTCGAGCACGAGGGTGTCCACCCCGGCGTCGGCAAGCATGTGCATGTGGCGGCGGATTACCCAGGGATCGGTCAGCTTGTAGTATCCGAACAACGGCTCACCCCAATAGGCCATATGCCAGGATCTGGGGCCGTGGTGGCGGAAGAGAGGGGTCGTCCGCATGTCTGGCTGCCCGGCGAGGATCTTGGTCACATCGTATGGACCGTAGCTGTATTCGTCACCGGTCCACGGAAGATAGAAGATGCCGACGAACCGCCCCGTCCGGGGTTGCCCGACATCGGCTTCCAGCGGCAGTTCCCGACCGAGCGCGTCTGTGGCTGGCCAAGGCACTCCGGGGTTGACGAGGTCACCGTTCGCCGCATTTCCGAGGGTGATGATGGATGATACGGCAATAACGGCGCGGGCGATTGCAGCCGACGCTCGACTGAAACACTTAAGATGGGGATGAACGGCCACGGTCCGGGATGATGCTTCAAGCCATGGCTGGTTCTTGTGAGATCCTTGGGGTGCGTGCTCCAAAAACCCTGGCTACGGCGTCAAGATAAGCCATCCCGTGAACCGTGTCAGGCTCGATGTAGCTGCCTTCGGTCCATTCATTCCAAGCATTGATGCTCATCAGATTCGGGCCTGAACGTGCGGCCAACCGGTCGCGGAAGAGTTCCAAGGTGTTTTGGAAGGCCTCGGGGGTGTTGCCACCGATCAGGTTGGAAAAGGTCGACTCCGGCAGTGGTTCCCAGATGTCCGTTTGCACCGTGCGCGGGCAGTTGTCCCAGCCCATGGTGATGTTGGGGAAGTAGGGTATGTCGTATTCCTCCTCCATCCGGCTCCATACCTGGAGATACTTGGCAAGCACCTCCTCGTGCGGCGTGTAGGGTGACTTGTCCAACTCCGCGTGGTGGATCCACACGTAGCTTGTCACACTGTCGAAGCCAAGGGCGCGAACGAGTTGCTGCATGTCCTGGATCACGACCTCACCCGGCAGGACCGGCTTGCCCCAGACCACCGCGTTGAAGTGAAGGTCCGGGAATCCCGCGGAGCGGACCCGTTCGCGGAAGCTGTCGATCGCTTCCCGCGTGGCTTTGACCGAACCATGGATCGCGACGAATTTCGACAGATCGTAAACCGAGAAGTAGGGCTTGCCGTCGATTGTGAGGTAGTTGGGCCGCTTGAAGTAGCGGTCGATGATCAGGTCCGTGATGAACCGGAACGTGCGGGGTGAAACCAGTCCCGGATAAAGCAGCTCCTTTCCGAAGTGACGCCCCATGGGATGAATGTTGATCCAATCGTGGTTGGCCCACATGAGTGCGAAGTCGATTTGTTCGACATTGCGAGCCTTGAGGAATCCTTCCTCGAGACACCGTTCGAGGAATGGCCCGTCTTCATAATGATACCAGTCGAAGATGAAATGGTCGATTCCGTGGTCCGATGCGGCGGCAATCTTTCTTTCCATCACCTGTGGATCGGACTCATCCTCATGTCCCCACAGTGGCACCTTTGGCTGCTGGTGTCCGGGAAAACGGGGAATCGCATGCCTGACCAACTGCCACTCGGTCCAACCCGGACCATGGATCTTTTCGTTGCGGGGATCGACGTGATAATTCGGAAAATAGTAGCAGCCTACCCGGATGCGGTCCTTGAAGGATGGATTCATTTGGTTGCTGGATGCCTGGAAACAATGGATTCGTGAGGATTCATAGGCTGGATCGTCAGATATGAGATGTCACTCCGTCCGGCGGCGGCGATGGAAGAGTCCGATCAATGACAGTCCTGCGAGCAGGGCGCTTGATGGTTCCGGGACGACATCGAAAGTCACGAGCCCGAATGGAGCCACACTCTGTGTGCCGGCCGATTGCCACACGGCGGCGGTGAAGCTTTCACCGGCCGTCGCGGTTATGTCGAATATTCCCATGTCTGGCGAGCCATCGCGTGTCAACAGTCCGGAGAAGACGGTTCCGGTGCTGCTGCTGAAGATGCTGACATAGTCGGGCGCATAAGTGCCATTGCCTGCGGTATCCACCGTGATTCCGATGCGGAAGGTGGTCGCTGTGCCCACGGTGAATGAAAAGGCATGGCCAAAGTAGCCGGTGTTGGCGCCTGACGGGGTGTTGTAGGGTCCGTTGGAAACCGGAACGGATAGAGATCCCTGGCGATAGAGTGCCGATCCGTCCGGTCCCCGGACGATCGGATAACCTCCGAAGTTCACATAAGTACCCGCACCACCGGTGATGGAGCTCAGGAAGGTTGGTGCCAGGTTCAGGGTCGGGTTCGATCCTGCGGAGACTCCCAGATCATTGCCCGTGCCCACACCCTGGTTGATGGACGAGGCACCGGGATCCCAGGGCATTGGCCTGATCTGGTAGTAGCCTGCGCTTCCATATCGGTTGTTTCCATCGATATCGTAGTTCTTTGCGACATCCGCGTTGGACCAATTGGGGACGAGGAAGCCGTTTCCGGAGCTGGTGGTTTCTTTGCCGACGTAGGTGATGGTGGCTCCCATCAAGCCCGTGGCTCCCATCCACAGGGCCGCAAGGCTGAAATGAAGAATGGTGGACTGTTTCATGAAATCTGAAGGGTTTCGTTCTCTCTGGCAATGGGGTTTACGGGTTCTTTCGGAGTCGGAAGAAGTTCCTGGGCACAGTCATCGGCATGGAAACGCTGTTGTTGACCACACCGGGAACGGGATCCCATTGATCGGAGTTTCCAAGGTCGATGGAGCTTTCGAGTGTCCATCCGGTCGTCTCCTCGGGCCATGAAAGATGGAAGCTTCCGTCTTGGATGACATAGGAAAGAAGCGGGGTTCCGGTTTCGGGAAATCCGTCGAACGTGATGAGACTGAGTGCGGCAACCGATTGGGTGCCGACGTTCTGCCAAAGCCCTATGATGAAGGTGTCGCCGAGATCCCCCGTGATGTCGAAGAAGACCATGTCCGGGTTTCCATCGCGAGTGAGTGCTGGAGAAAAGATTGTGCCGGTGCTGCTGCTGAAAACGCTGACGTATTGGGGCGCATAGTTCCCGTCAGCCACGGTATCGACGGCAATTCCCAAGCGCAGTTTCCCGGAAGTTCCGAGGGTGAACTGAAATGGCACACCCACATGGCTGGCATCGTTGCCTGCTGGAGAGTTGTAGGGCCCCTGATTTACCGGGACCGAAAGGGCTCCCTGGCGATAGATCACCGAACCGTCCGGTCCACGGAAGTTTGGATAGCCTCCGAAGTTCACATACGTTCCGGCACCTCCGGCGATGGAACTCAGGAACGTGGGTGCGGATGACAAGGTGGGATCCGATCCGGCGGATGTTCCTAGGTCGTTGCCACCTCCCGCAGACTCGGCGATCGTCGCGGTTCCAGGATCCGCAGGCATCGGGCGGACCTGCCAGTATCCGGCTGAACCGTAGGTGTTGTTGCCGTCGCTGTCATGGCTTTTGGCGATCGCAGGATTGGACCAGTCGTGCACGGGATAGGACGATCCGTTACTGGATTCGGTGCCAGCATAGGTGATGGTGGCCGCTTGTGCGTTCTGTTTGAGAACACCTGGCGCACCTAGAAGGGCGATGAGAATCAGGCGGGTGGGCCTGGAGGTTCGGGAAGTGATTGCGCTCATGGGTTTTTGGGCATCATTGACGTCCTTAACGTATCGGTGAGGGCCAGCAGGAACCTTGAAATCCGCGCCGCAAACCCTTGTGGCAATGCCAAGCCTCGCCGAAGCGGCGATTCATGTCCGCGGCATGCGCCGTCCTTCCGGGGCCGATGTTAGCCCGAGCGGCTGTCCCTCTTGAACCGGCTCGGGGAAACTCCGAATTCCTTGTGGTAGAGGGTACTGAAGTAATTGCTGTCGTTGAATCCGCAGGCGAATGCCACTTCCGTGACGTTTGCGTTGGTGGTCAGCAGCATTGCGGCGGCCTTCTGGAGGCGCACCTTCTTGAGATACTCCATCGGCGCCATGCCTACCGCCTGTTCAAACAAGCGGAAAAAGTGGCGTCTCGAAACATGGCTGCACGCGGCGATGTCGTCGATCGTGATCGCTTCTGCAAAATGATCCTCGATGAACTCCACCGCTCGCCCGATCCGGGTGCCGGGAGCCGCATCTCCTGCGGGTTCCCACGGGAGACAGTGCCGGCGCAGGAGGGTGATCAGCAGCAGGAAGTAGGCGAATGCAGCGACCCTTGCCTCAGCGCTCGCGCTCTCCAACTCAGCCTCGAGCCGCTTGACCAGCTCGAGGGCCCGCGCGAACTCGGAGGGGCCCAGGTGCAGGCACTCTCCCGGGATCTCCCCCGGATGCCAGCGTGGGCCCACGGCGAAAAGAGAATCCTTGCTCATCCATTCCTTGAGCAGGGGATGGAAGGACCCGATGTATTCGGGATCAAACGCGATGTTGATGATATCGAGCGAATGGGTTTCCCGGTAGGCATGTTCCTGACCGCGGCCGATGACGAACACGTCTCCAACCTTGATCGGCAGGGGTTTGGAGCCGAAGTCCATCAGGCCGGTTCCGCGATTCACGAGCACGATCTCCCAGAATTCATGGTGGTGCTCCGGGAATTCGGGATGGTCGGTGGCGCGCACGACAGCCAGTGGGGGACCGTGGCCTTTCGGTAGATCGGTCCAGCACAGGGTGCGCAAGCGTGGGACGCCCGGTGGCGGTTGCTTGGCTTCCTCGACAGGACTCAAACTCATGGTTGGCTTCGGCTTGCTTCGAACGGCAGGAATCCCGGATTTTCAAGGGTTGATCATCCCAATGGATTCCGATGTCTCGGCTGAATCCATTAAGGAAAGTAAAGGGACACAAGCTACGGTGCTTCGTCTCGGCAAGCAGAAAGTTCAACGGAATCGTCCTGCCGAACATCGGATGCCGGAAGGTGGATGGCTGCGGGGTATGGAGGCATTCAATCCGGCAATCGCCGCGTTTCTGTCACGGATCCGAAGAGAGTTACCCCGGGTGCGTGGAAGCTTGTAATCCCGGATGAACTCAGCGGAAACAGCCATGGATCCGGCTTCGAAAGGCAAGCAAGTGTGTCCTTTTGGTTGGCCTTCGCAGGTTGGCGGGACCGTGCTTCCGGATCGTCTGCGGATGGATGGCGAGCTCGCAGGACAACCAGAGCCACGAACACATCGATGGTGAGGTTCGTCGATGAGATGCAGCACGTGGAGGGAGAACGGATTCTCCAGTCCTGCGCCTGAGGAAGGGGATCCATTCATACCGGCTCCCGCGCCGGTGTGATGGCTCAATGAGGGATGAACCGGATGTCATCCATCCAGACCGCGGGTTTGGGATCGGGGGAGCGTGATGTGAGTTCGATGGAACTGACGACGGGAGGGATGCCCGAGTTATTGAGTGGCAGGCGGAAGACCTGCCATGTATCCGTGAGGCTTGGCAGGAGGATGAGCGAGGATGTGGCGGGTGCGCCGGTGGAATCGCTTCCGTTCACACGGATGGCCAGCGGATGCGCGGGTGTGGTGGATGAGGAGCGGATCGCAAACGTGAGCAGTCCCTGATCCGGCCGGGCGAAGGGGGTATTGTGGGAAAAGGTGACGCCGTTGAATCCGGCGAGGCCGGTGATTTCGAGGCCGGAGGAACCTGAGTAAGCGGCGGCGGGAGAATTGGCGTTGAGCGCCGTGCCGCCGTATCCGGAGCCTGACCATGAATCTCCGGGCACCGTGCTGAAGCCATCCTGATAGACGGGAGCCAACCACTGGACGGGCTCCGGTGCCTGGGGCGGGAAGGTGGTGAACTGCGAGGCGGCGCTGAGCCTGTCACCGCTGGTCATGGAGGGGATGCCGGAGAGTTCGATGACTTCCCCGAAGCGGCTGGTGATCCTCACGGAAAGCGGGAAGACGAGGGCCGCGCCGTTGTGGACGAAGCTGTTGTAGCTGGTGCGTGGAAGTGGTGTCCATGTGCTGCTGCCATGGTTCTTGATCTCGAGCTGGTTCACGCCCGCCCGGTGGTTGTATGGTCTCAGCTCGGTGTAGAATCCGCCTGCGTTGATCACCACGAAGAGCTTGAGGTTTCCGATGACGGGTGCCGGCACAAGGCGGCGGGTGACTGCGGCAATGCCGATTGAAGTCGGTCCGGCGATCTGCCCGAATGCTTGGTCGGACAAGTCCATGTACTCCCGTCCCGCATCGATGGTTCCCACCAGGGCGGTCGATGTCACTTCGTTGACCATCACCGTGGCGCGTCCGGCCGGGCCGCTGAGTTCATAACATTCTCCGGATGCCGCCGCAGGGATGCCGCCGCGGTTGAAATCCGAGGTGTGGACGGCGGCGAGCAGGCCGTTCTGATAGATGAGCGGCATCTCGTTCTTCACCGGACCGAAGCCGGAGGTGCCGGTGTTTGGATCCGCTGGTCCGTAGCTGGTGACCGACGCGCTCTCTAACAGAGTGACGGCGGGAATGGAGCGGAAGAACGCCCGCGGGGAGAGGGGTTCCCGGATGGCACGGACATAGTTGCCGGAGGCGTCTGGAAAGACGACCGTTTGCTGGGTCCAGCCGGCGAGATCGGAGGATGCATCGATGATCACCTGTTTTACATCGGTCTCGATCCCTGCGAGATGCCATCCGCGGACAAGGGACGGCGTGACCTCGTATTTCAAATCATGCGAGCGGAACCGGTAGGCATGATCCGCGGGAAAACCGTCGAGGCGGACGGAGACGGGCGAGGCGGACCCGGCGACGAGGATGCCTGTGGGGGTCCATGGCCCACCTGCGGGGGAGGAGGACTCGACCTGCCAGGCCCAGCCGCTGTCGAGGCTTGCTGTGAGGACCGGGGTGCCGGAGATGTTCATCTCGTTGGCGTGGAGCCCGCATGAGAGCAGGACGGCGATCGATAGGGGAGGGATGCGCGCGATCATCGCGCCGAGTTATAACAAATCCGGCTGTTTTGAAAACCCGATTCCGCGGTTCTCCGCCTGCCGCGGAACCCCGGCCCCGAGTTTACTTGATGCTGGAGATGGTTTGGAAGATGGCGGTGATCATCAGGTAGGCCATGGCTCCGATGAGGGTGGCCATGATGATGAGCACGGTGGGCATGATGAGTGCCATGATGCGCTGGAGGTCCTTGTCGAGCTCCTTGTCATAGCGCTCGGCAGCGCGGCGGAGCGATTGGTCGATCTTGCCGGTTTGTTCGCCGACGGAAATCATGTCGATGAGAAGGGGCGGGAAGGTGCCGTTGCGGATGAGGGCTTTGGAGAACGAGCGTCCGTCGCCGACTTGTGAGATCACCTGGTCGAGGGCGGCGCGGAGGGATCGGTTCTGGGTGGCGTCCCGCGAGAGTTCGAGGGCGCGGAGCAGCGGGAGGCCATTGCCGACGAGGTTGGCCATGGTTTCGAGGAACTGGACGTAGAAGCGGCTGGTGATGACGGGTCCCATCAGCGGCAGCTTGAGTTTCATGCGGTCCCAGGCGGGTTTGTTCGCCTCGTTGTCCTTCCAGGCCTTGAAGAAGATGGCTCCGGCGAGGATGCTGAGGAGCATGACGATCCACCACTTGGTGAGGAAGTTGGAGGCTCCGATGAGGATGGCCGCGCCGAGGGGGATCTCACCGCCGCTGCTCTTGATGAGCTGGGTGAGCTGTGGGATGAGGGTGGTGACGAAGATGATCGAGACGCCGATGCCCGCGACAACGAGGAAGGCGGGGTAGATCATCGCGAGGATGAGGCGGGACTGCAGCTCGGCGAGGGTCTTGAGGTAGTGGGCCTGGCGTTTGAGGATGGTATCGAGCGCGCCAGAGGCCTCGCCGGCGGCGGCCAGCGAGCAGTAGAGCGGCCCGAAGCTGGGGCTCACTTTCTTGAGGGCCACGGAGAAGTTCACGCCATCGCGCACGATCTGGCGGACCTTGAAGGAAACGGCTTTCAGGTTGCCGAGTTCCTGGCGGCTTTCCATCGACTTGAGAGCGGGCTCCAGCTGGAGGCCGGCGCTGAGCATGTCCGAGAGCTCCTCGGTGAAGAGGACGACTTCCTGTTTCTTGAGCTTGATGGGGCCCTCGGGAATGCCGGCGTCTTCGGTGGCGGCGTTCGACTTGGCGGAGGGTTTGGGAGCCTCTTCGGCCTTGGCCTTGGTGCCGCCGGATTTGCGGGCGGCGGGGGTGGCCCCGGTGGTTTCCTTGAGGTTCACCGGCTGGAGGCCCTTGCGGTCCAGCACGCGCAGGGCTTCCGGACGGTCCGCGGCATCGATCTCACCGGTGGTGACGGATCCGTTGGCGGCGAGGGCTTTGTAGGCGAAGACGGGCATGGGAGATCGTGGATGCTGGATAGTGGATGATCAGCGGCTCTTCTAAAATCTACGGTCTACAATCCACCATCTTCTATCAGAGTTTACTCCGCACCGCCGATGTCCGAGGAGGTGACGGAGATGACTTCCTCGATGGTGGTGAGACCCTGGAGGACCTTGTGCCAGCCGTAGGTGCGCATCGGCACGTATCCATCGCGGAAGGCCTGTTCGCGCATTTTCGGAGCGGGGGCGCTGTGGGCGACGAGTTCCTGCATGGCGGGGGTGAGGAGCACCACTTCGTAAATCGCAAGGCGTCCGGCGAAACCGGTGCCGCGGCAGCGGTCGCAGCCCTTGGGTTGATAAACCTGGCCGGGGATGTCGAGCGGGATGCCGAGGTCCACTTTGTCCGAGGTTGAAACGTCGCGCGTTGTCTTGCAGTGCGGGCAGAGGCGGCGGACGAGGCGCTGAGCGAGGAAGGCGCGCACGGCGGCGGAGACGAGGAAGGGTTCCACGCCCATGTCCACCAGACGGCTGATGCCGCCCATGGCGTCGTTGGTGTGGAGGGTGGAGAACACCAAGTGCCCTGTGAGAGAGGCGCGGATGGCGATCTCGGCGGTTTCCAGGTCGCGGATTTCCCCGATCATGACGATGTTGGGGTCCGCGCGGAGGATCGAGCGCAGGGCGGTGGCGAAGGTGAGGCCGATCTCGGACTTCACGGCGATCTGCATGACGCCGGTGAGTTTGTTTTCGACGGGGTCCTCGACGGTGACGATGCGGCGTTCCGGGTGGTTCACCTCGCTGAGGAAGGAGTAGAGCGAGGTGGATTTGCCGGAGCCGGTGGGGCCGGTGATGAGGATGATGCCGTTGGGCAGGTGGAGGAGTTGCTTGATCTTCGACTCCACGAAGGACTCCATGCCGAGCTTGGCGAGGTTGAACTTCTCCTGGTTGAGAAGGCGGAGGGAAACGCTCTCGCCCTCGACGGTGGGGACGGTGGCGACGCGGACGTCGATGGTGGCTCCTTCGAACTGGAGGTTGATACGGCCGTCCTGCGGGACGCGGCGCTCGGCGATGTCGAGGCGCGACATGATTTTCAGACGGGCGATGACCGAGCTCTGGAGGGCCTTGATGTTTTCCGGCACGGCGACCTCGATGAGGCGGCCGTCGATGCGGTAGCGGATGCGCAGGTTGGTGGCGAGCGGCTCGACGTGGATGTCGGTGGCGCGTTGTTCGAGGGCCTCGCGGATGATCTGGTTGACGAACTTGACGACGCTGGCCTCCTCGTCGTCGTCCTGGTCGATCACATTGGCCTCGTCCTCGCCGTGTTCGAGGTTGTCGTAGTCGAAGTCGCGGCCTTCGAGGATCTGCTCGAAGGTGTCCGCGCCGACGCCGTAGAGGCGGCGGAGGGCTTCGTGGAGGCGTTTTCTGGAGGCCATGCACCAGTCGATGGGCAGGTCGAGTTCCTGCGCGGCGGCCTGGCGGGCGACGAGGTTGAAGGGATCGAAGGTGGCGAGTTTGAGGCGTTTGTGATCGCCCTCGCCGGTGATTTCCACGGGAAGGAGCCGGTGGCGCAGGGCGATGCGGGGTCCGCAGGCCTCACGGAGCGGCAGGGGTGTCTCGGCCACCGGGATGCTGTCCAGCCACTCCATGCCGAGGTCGAGGGCGAGCTCGCGCATGTAGCGTTCCTCATCGACCACGCCGGCGTCCAGGACGTCGTCGATGGGCGAGCGCTGGCGTTGGGCCGCCGCTTGCAGCACTTCGGTGAGTGCCGGGATGTCGTCGCATCCGGTGCGGCGTGCGGGTTCGAGGAGAAGCTGGGTCATGTTTCGCGGACGTCTTGTCGCTTAAAACCCCCGCGGGCGCAATCTGTCTCTTGAAAATGGGGTCGCGGGGCTAGATGGCGACTTTTCCGTAGAATTTCCGGTGCCAGACTTCGAGGCCCATGAGCGTCCAGAGCCGGTGTTCCTCGTTGCGGCGGCGGCGTTCGTGGTCGGCGAGCAGGGATTCGACGACCTTGTGGTCGAAATACGAGCTGACGAACGAGTCCGGGCCGAGGAGCAGGTCGCGCACGTAGTCGCGCAGGCCGCCGCGGAACCATTCGTCGAGGGGCACCTTGAAGCCGACCTTCTTGCGGTCCACGATGTTGGCAGGGAGGTGGCGGCGGGCGATTTCCTTGACGATCCATTTGCCGCTGAGGCCGCGGATTTTCATGCCGGAGGAGACGCGGAAGGCGAGCTCGACGAGTTCGTGGTCGAGGAAGGGCGGGCGGTTTTCGATGCTGGCGGCCATGGACATGCGGTCGCCGCGTTCGAGCAGGTTGTCGGCGAGCCAGGTGTGGCAGTCCACGTAGAGCATGCGGCGGAGGTGGTCGCCCTGCGCGCGGTCCCACTGGCCGGGGTTGCGGAAGGATCCGAAGCCCGGGCGCAATGCGCGGCGCTCGAACCAGGTGAAGGGACCGAACCAGGTTTGCATGCGTTCGCCGGTGCTGCGGGAGGTGAGGGCCCGTGCGGCCTGGCGGGCGCGGTGTTTGGATTCCGGCAGCATGCGTTCGATGGCGCGGAAGGCGGGCACGCGGAGGGAGGCGGGAAAACCGGCGAGCGGTGCGAGTTTCGGTTCGAAGGCGTATTTTGGATATCCGCCGAAGATTTCATCGCTGCCCTCGCCGGAGAGGAGGACCTTGACCTCGGAGCGGGCCTGCTTCGCGATCTTGTAGATGGCGATGTCCGCGGGTTGGCTGATCGGGCCGTCGCGGTGCCAGGTGAGGGTTTCCCAGAGTTCGCGGAAGTCATCGGCGGAGACCATCACTTCGTGGTGGGTGGTGCCCACGGCCTCGCTGACCTGGCGGGCGTAAGGCAGCTCGTCGAAGCGCGGATCCGAGAAGCCTGCGGCGAAGGTCTGCACCTCACCGCCCTCGCGGAGTTTCTTCATGAGCGCCACGGTGAGGCTGCTGTCGAGGCCGCCACTGAGATAGGCGCCTACCGGGACATCGGCGACGAGGCGCAGGGCCACGGCCTCGCGGAGTTTGCGGTCCACCTCGCGGATGGCCTCGTCGCCATCGAGGATCGGTGTGTTTTCCCCGGCGGGGAGTGACCAGTAGGTTTCCTGGCGGAGGATCCCGTCGCGGCCAACGCGCAGGGCGGTGCCTGGAGCGAGCTTGCGAATGCCCTTGAAGAGGGTGAGCGGCGGCGGCACGGACCCATAGGTGAGGTAGTCCTCGACCGCATCGCCATCGACACCCGGGGTGCCGATGAGGGCGATGAGCGCCTTCACCTCGCTGGCAAAGGCGAGGAAACCCGGGCCTTCATGATAATACAAAGGCAGGATGCCCATGCGGTCGCGGGCGAGCAGCAGTTCGCCGGAGGCTTCGTCGAAATAAGCGAAAGCAAACTGCCCGTTGAGGTCGGCGAGGCCGGCCAGGTTCTTGAGCCGCAGGGTTTCCAGCAGCACCTCGGTATCGCCATGCGTGCGCAGGGTGGTGCCGCGGCGGGAGAGCTCGTTTCTAACCGTCTGATAGTTGAAGATCTCGCCGTTGAAGGTGATGTGTGCCGGGCCGTTGGCCGAGCTCATCGGCTGGGGCGAGCCAGCGAGGTCGATGATGGAAAGCCGGGTGTGGCCGAATCCCACATCGCCGAAAACCCGGTATCCTTCACCATCTGGTCCGCGGTGGCCGAGCGTGGCGGCCATGGTGCGGAGATCCTGTTCCTCGACCTTGCGGCCGTCGAAGCGCCGGAGTCCTACGAAACCGCACATGCGGCCTCCTTTCCGGAAAGCGAGGGCTGCTTGCGGGCGGCGACGTGGTCGAGCACGGCGAGCAGCTCGTCGGTGCGGTCGTTCCAGGTGGCGCGGCCGAGAAGGCGCTCGCGGTCGCCGGGAGCCTTGAGGCCCTGCACCACTGCATCGATGCGCTCGAGGAACTCCTCGCCGGAGCGGGCGACGTGCACGTGATCGAGATAATACTCCACTTCGGGGAAATAGGTGGTGACCACTTCCTGGCCGAGCGAGAGATATTCCTTCATCTTGATCGGGTTGCAGGACTTGATCCACTCATTGTCGAGCCAGGGCATGATCGAGACATCGAAGTCCGCGCCGAGGTCCGGGATTTCCTGATAGGGCCGGAAGCCGAGGTGATGAACGTTGGGATAGCGGGTGAGCCGGTCCATCGGCAGGGTGGCATCGCCGATGAGGACGAGGCTGTATTGCGGGCGTTCTTTGGCGACGAGCTCTAGCAGATCGAAGTCCACGACGTAGTCATCGAGCCCACCGAAGAAGCCGATGATCGGGCGTTTGCAGCCGAGCGCGGTGAGTTTTTCGGTGCGCGGGCGCGGGGCGAAGTGGCGGGTGTCCACGCCGTGATCGAGGAAATGCGAGCGTCCGCCGGTGAAGGATTTCTCACTCTCCAGGAAGGTGCGGCTCGAGTAGAGCACGGCGTCGGATTTGGAGAAGAGCTCCTGTTCGAGATGTTTGATGAACGAAGTGTCCGCCTCGGTGAAGGCCGAGTGTTTGTCGCTGCGGTTGTAAACGAGGCTGCTGTGTTTCATGTGGCGTGCGACCTCCCAGGCGGTGGGCACGGTGACAATGATATGTGGATCGCGGATGCCCATTTTCCGTGCCTGGCGCTCCACCTGGAAGCGGACGAGCCATGAGTTGAAGGCGCGTGCCTTTTCACTGCCGTAAAAGGGAAACAGCACGGGCGTCATCACCACGTAGTCGGGTGTCTCCGGCAGCGGACGGCTCACGCTGCGCAGCATGCTTTTGAACTTCCGCCAGATCCTGCGGAAGGGCAGCGGGCTCTTGCCCGGCATGGGCATGCGCATGCCGATGGAGTTGATGAGAAGGACTTTGCGCTTCCGGGCGGCGCGCGTCATCAGCTGGAAATCGCTGTGGGCGCGGTTGTGATACCACCAGTCCTGGCCGCAAAAACAAATGATGTCCGGCGATTCTTGCATGTCGGGGGGAGAAGGGGGGAGACGAGGCATCGCCAAGCACGGCGGAGGCCACATCACCGGATTCCTATCGTTTCACCCCCCCAGCGGCAAGAACCGCGCCATACGGAATCGCGTAGGGCGCGGGGATTCCACCGTGGGTGGCTCAATGCGCGCCGCCGTCCTGCTGGTGCTGGCGGTAGTGCTCGCCCATCAGGTCGCGGCCGAAGTCACCGGCGGGTTCGCGCCAGGTGCTGTGGGTGTGGTTCGCGTTGTTCTGGGTGTTGGCGCATTCCATGAGAAAGGTGGGCCCCTGGATGCGGTAATACCAGGCCTCGCCGGGCTTGAGGCTGCCGGCCCAGCCGAAGCGGATGCGGTCGATGCCGGCGGCGGCGATTTTTTTCATGTCCGCCTCGGCGAGGTCCTTGCGGTGGCGGCTGGTGTATTCGGAGACGAGGTCGAAGAGCGCCTTTTTCTGTGAGGCGTTCATCTCGGAAGCGGGGATGCCGACGGGCTCGAGTGCGGCGGCCTCGCGGTTTTCGGCGGTGAGGATCTCCGCGGGGGCCTTGTCGCTGAAAAGCACGGCGGATTTCCCGGATTCGACGAGCAGGCTGGCGAGGGTGCGGGCGAGGTCTTCCTCGGCATGCAGCACGCGCAGTCCCTGATGCTTGCCTTCGCGGACCTCGGCGGGATTGGCACCCATGAACGAGGGCGTGACCGAGGCTTTGCCGGCGACGAGCGTGTAGTTGAGGGAAAGATGGTGGCCTTCGAACTTCCAGCCCCAGCCCTTGGCATCGCCCGGGCTGCCGAAGATCGAAACGAAGTAACGACTCGCATCGCGGTAGTCCGGCCGCTTTTCGATCTCGGCGAGGATGCCTTCCAGGGTGAGAATCTGCATCGCCTTGAGGCGGCCTTTGTCGCTGAGAGCGGCGTCCAGCAGCTTCATCGCGGCGGCGCGCTGGGTCTCGTCCATTTCCTTGAGCGGCAGGCCGCTGCGCAGGCCGACCTGCGGGGTGAAGCGGAAGTTTTCACGGTCCGGAGCGGTGAAGGGAAAGGCGGCCTTGGCGCGCTTCGCGTCATCGAGCGAGCCAAGGAAGCTCTCGGCGGCGGACTTCATGAGATCGGCCGATGGCAGCTCGCGTGCGGCGAGGGGCAGGCAAAGCGCGAGGCAGGCGAGCAGGGATTTCATCCCGCACAGTCCACGCGGAATCCGGGCGCTTGGCAATCGCGGGTTTCGCCGCCGTGCTTCAGGCTGCCTCGCTCGCGGGCTTGCCAGTAGGCTCCGGCTCGGGCCCCCAGGTGCGCCAACCTTCGGTGAGCTCCAGCTTCGCCCATTCGCCCAGCAGCGGGATGAGCCGCCAGATTTCCTTCCGATTGAGCGTGAATCCCGGGATCAAATGCCGCCGCCGGTCGTTGGCCCGGCCGGTGAGCCCGAGCCGCCGCCGCCGCGCGCCGATCCGGGCAAAGCGCCGGTTGTAAAACGCCATCAGCGAGGCAAAGGCCCCCGCCGCCGGATGCGTGAAGGGCGCGGTCTTCCAACCATCCGCCTTCGGATCGAAGACCGCCTGCACCACACCCCAGTAATACAGACTCAGATCCAGCCGGAACGCCAGGTCTAACAGGTCATACTCGCCGATGTAATGATACTTGTCCCGATACAGCGCGTCGAACCACCGCGAGTGACAGAGCGCCAGATCGGCATTGTGCTTGGAAACCACCGGATCCACCTGCTCTCCGGCGCGCTGACGGGCGATGGTGTCCGCCGCGCGCGTCGCGGTGAAGGCGATCCAGTCCATGCCCGGGCTGTAAAACGGGTCCATGAACGCCGCCGCATCCCCCACCAGCGCGAAGCCGTCACCCGCGAAGGTGGTGCTGAAATACGGCAGGTTCTTGCGCCAGTGCACGTCCTCCGGCACATACTCCGCCTTCTCTAACAACTCGCGGGCCACCGGGTGGCGCATCAGAAATGATTTCAAGCGCTCGCCCACGCTTCCACCGCCTGACGGGAAATCGACCAACCTCTGGTCGAACACCACGCCCACGCTCATGTCGCCGCCCTTCAGCGGGATCCACCAACTCCACCAACCATCGCCGATGACATGATTCGTCGCGGTGCCGCGGGTGCCGTGATGGCAGGACGCCCACTCGGGAAATTTTTCCATCAACTCGCGCCCGTCCCAATCCTTCACGCCCTTCCAGCGTGCCCAGGCGGATGCGGTGGGGTGCGCGGTGTTCGGCCGCCACCAGCCCTCCTTGCGGGCGAGCAGCGCGGCCACTCCGGAGGCGTCCACGATCCATCTTGCGGCCACCTGGCGGCGCTCGCCGCCCTGCTTCACCTCCATCTCCTGCATGCCTCCTGCGGCCAGCCGGATCTCCGCCACCGTCGCCGGGCGCAGCACCGCCGCGCCACCCTCGCAGGCACGCCGAAGCACTTCCTCGTCCAGCGCCGCGCGGTCGATTTGATACGATGGAATCCGCGCCAGATACCGCGGGCCGATCTCCGAGGCTTGATCGAGTTGCTCCACCTTTTCATTCGCAAACCAGAAACGCAGACCCTGTTTGCACAGATGCTTCTCATTGAGGTATTGGGTGAGCCCCAGCACGCGGCCCAGGAAATTCCCGCTCACCTCCACGGTCGCCTCGCCCACCCGGCGGCCGAGCGTCTCCACCTTCTCCACAATCAAGACCCGGATCCCCGGATCCCGCCGCATCAAGAGCGTGGCCGTCGCCGCACCGGACAAGGCTCCACCCACGATCACGACATCGTACGACGGACTCAACTCAGACAGCGAAACGGCAGGCATCGCCGCGGAGTATGGCCGGAATCCCGCCGGATGCAACTTTTCGCCCGGCCGCCGACTCGGGCGTTGCCTCGCCTCACCCGCTGCGGCAGATTCCGCGCCGTGATGCCCGCCGCCGATCCACCGCCAGACTGGGACGCCATCGTCATCGGTGGCGGCCCTGCCGGATCGTCCGCGGCCACCACCCTGGCCCGCTCCGGAAAACGCGTGCTCGTGCTTGAAAAAGCGCGCTTTCCCCGCTTCCACATCGGCGAGTCCCTGCTGCCCTACAACCGCCGCGTCTTCGACCAACTCGGCGTCTGGCCGAAGATCGCCGCCGCCGGATTCATGGTGAAACGCGGCGCCCAGTTCTGGATGGGCGACGCCTCCCGCCACACCCGGCTCGATTTCTCCAAAGGCTCCTTCACCGAGTTTCCCGAATCCATCCAGGTCGAACGCGCCACCTTCGATCAGATCCTCCTCGATCACGCCCGCTCCTGCGGCGCACAGGTCCTTGAGGAAACCCTCGCCCTCGACCACCAGGTGGATGCCACCGGCGTCACCGTGCGCCACCGCGGACCCGATGGCCTGGAGCACTCCTCCCGCGCCGCCTTCCTCATCGATGCCAGCGGCCTCTCCAACCACACCGCAAACCTCGCCGACCTGCGCGATGACTACCCCGGCCATCGCAAGATCGCCCTCTTCGCCCACTTCTCCGGCGTGGACATGCCCGCCGGCGAGGAACACGGAGACATCCTCATCGTCCGCCGCGAACAATCGTGGTTCTGGCTCATCCCCCTCGCCGATGACAAAACCAGCGTCGGCCTCGTGCTCGATCTCCAGGACTTCAAAAACCTCCGCATGAAGCCCGAGCAGGTCTTCGAGGAAGCCGTGCGATCCACCCCCGCCGTCGCCATGCGCTTCTCCCGCGCCGAACCGCTCCACGCTCCCCGCGTGACCGTCGATTTCTCCTACCGCAACCGCTCTCTCGTCTCCCCGCGCGTCGTCCGCGTGGGCGATGCCGCCGGCTTCATTGATCCCATCTTCTCCAGCGGCGTCATGCTCGCCATGTCAAGCGGCGTGGACGGCGCACTCGCCGCCGCCCGCGCCATCGATGCCGGTCAACCGATGACCCGCGCCCTCCGCCGCTACGAGAAAAACACCTGGCGCGACGTCGGCCTCTACTGGCGCTTCATCCGCCGCTTCTATCAACTCCACTTCGCCCAGCTCTTCTTCCAGCCGGTCAACAAACACCGCATGGTCTGCGCCATCCAGTCCGTCCTCGCCGGCCGCTCACGCCCGCCCCTCGCCGTCCGCTGGCGCCTCCACGCCTTCTTCCTCCTCGTCCGCCTCCAGAAACACCTCCCCGTCGTCGAACGCATCCGCATCGGTTAGATCAACCCCCAGTCATCCCCAGGGTAGCGCAGTCCCCAGGTAGCGCCCTTTCGCCGAAAGGGCAAGCGAATGAACCGCGAAGCCCCAAGCCGCTGCTCCGCCCACCGGCCCCTCCAGCGGACGCGCCTTCACCCGCCATGCTCTCTGAAATCTCTCTAGGTTCCGCCCTGTCCGTTTGAAGCCCTGAAAACAATCCCAATGGCAGGGACCGACCTCCGGGCGGTCCGTGAGAATGAGTGGCGAGTGGAAGATCATGAATCGATGATATCTCATGACCGGTGTCGCTCACGCTCAACTCACCGGACCCTTGCGCCGAATGGTCCTTACCTAGCTTTGGAAGGATGAGCACTGCCGCCTGCGGACTGCCTCTGGCCCTGGTCGATCAGGGAGCCATGTGATCGGGTTGGAAGGGAGACTCAAGTGGGGATCTTTCGCAATTTTCAACTCGGCAGGTGCAGGTCATCTCCTTATTTTCCCCGCCGTGAATACCGGAATTCATTTGTCCAGACCCATCCATTGTTCCTCTCGCTGGGGAATCGTGGCATGCGCTTGAGGCGTTCAAGGCCTGGACGGGTGACATTCCGGACAATCATCCCTCATTCCCTCCCCATGCGATCCTATCCGATGAAAACCATGCTTCAGCCCCTCAGGTTCCTTCTTTTCTTCGTCTCCACCTGCCTCGTTCTCCACGCCAATCCACTGGAATCGGAGTGGAACTGTGAAGGGTTCATTTCGAGGGGCAACAGCGAGGAGGCCTCTCCGGTGACACGCATCCAAGGCACGGTGAAGTTCACGGAAAGCGAGATTCAGTTCAGCACCAATGCCGGTGACTTCAAACGAAGAGCCTCGATGGGTCCACTTGAGTTTGAGAGGAAGATTCAAAAGGATATTCGCATGAATGGGTTCGTCATCGAGAATGCATTGTTTGCAAAAATCAAGGCCAAGCTGACTCAAGTGGACGAGGAGACTTGGATTCTCAGTTATGGAAAGACCGACTACAGGACCATCAAGGACGGTCTCTTCATCGGGACGAGCCTTCTCGACAGGTATGAATGGATTGGGGTGGTCCTGACCAAGAGATCGGTTTCTTCCGTGCTGCATTCTTTTGATGATCCGAATCTCTGGTTGGACGTGTTCAAGGGGGAATCGATCGAAATGGAGGATTCGACCTATGAAAAACACATCCGCTTTGAGACGGACTCCCAGCGGATCGGAATTGAGCAGGAAAGTGGACTCTTCTATTTGGTCGGGGACGACGATCGCCTGCCCTTGGAGCAGGGTGAGAAACTCCGGAACCTATCCTTCGACGAGAAAGATGAAAACCGGGAACTCATCCTCACCAACCCTTGGATCGGCACAAAGCCAGATGGATCGAAGGAAGTCATCGGCACGACCGAGCATTGGGTAAGGTCATTCTCCGATCATGTGAGCATGGTGCATCTGGGGGCGGGACGCGTATTCTGGTTCCAAGCATTCAACGAACTGGGCGATACGATTCATAAGGACACCGAGGAGAATCCAGCCGGACCAACACTGAGCTATGTCTTTTCAAGCGAAATGGAGTGCGGTGTGCTCAGCAGCCGAAATGCGGCCGTGGTTCCGGAGATCCAGTTCGCCCAGGCTGCGCTTGCGAAGTCCGATGACACCGCCTCATCGACCGTATTGCGGGGTAAAGTCACGATCATCCGCAATGGCGAGGAGTTTCCTCTTCGGGTTGGAGATTGGGTGAAGGAGGGGGACATTGTCAGAACCGGGGAGAAATCCTTCGTCAAGTTCATCTTCATCGACAAGTCGCAGATGAATATTGGCCCTGAAAGTGAAATGAAGATCGAGAAATTCACCGGCAAGGAATCGGGAATCTATGAACTCATCAAAGGCTATATACGATCTCAGGTCACCAAGGATTACATGCAGATACAGGAGACAAACAAGACCAAGCTTTTTATCAAAACGAAAAACGCGGTAATGGGTGTTCGTGGCACGGAATTTGACGTCCGCTACACGGTCAAGGAGGATGTGGGAACCACGAAGATCCAGATGTATGAAGGCGCTGTCGAAGTGATGGACGCGAACGATGGCAAGCCCACCTTGGTGCAAGACACACAAAGGATCTCGATTGCAGGACCCGCGGAACGTGATCTGCCCACCGGGCCCGAGATTGTGGTTCTGGGGCGCAGAGGGGAGTATCTCATCGACGGGACTTCCAAGCAGAAATTCCGTCCGGTGACAGAGGGAGGATCAGGACGTCTGAGTTTCCAGATTCGAAATGTGGGTCCTGCGGTTCTCGCCGACCTCCAAGCCTCGATCGAAGGGGTGCATGCGGAGGATTTCCAGATCGTGCGTCACCCGGCCAGGGCCATTCCAGGAGGCAATGAGGATCGTCTGGTGGTGGAGTTTCGCCCAACGACCAAAGGGCTTCGGACTGCACGGCTCAAGATCCGCAGTTCCGATAAGGACGAGGACCCCTTCGTGGTCGGTCTCTCCGGGGAATGCATCTCGACGGGTCCTTCTCTTGTCGTCGAGTGGCCCAGGGGATCGAGCATCACTTCTGGCAGCTCCCGGAAATTCGGCTCCGTCGCGGTGGGTGACCGTGGAGCGGCAAAGACGGTATTGTTGCGGAGCACAGGCACAAAACCGCTCGAAGGAGTCCGGGCCCTGCTCTCGGGAGAGAACAAGGACGATTTTACAGTCACCACAGCTCCCGCCTCCATGGCGCCGGGAGAGTCCGCCTCTCTCAAGGTATCCTTCAGGCCGAAGGACGGTGGTAGGCGATCGGCGTTTCTTGAGATATCAAGCAACGATCCCACCACACCCCTGTTCAAGATACAGCTTCAAGGAGAAGGCCTGGAATCGGATTGAAGGATCCTGCACGTGACATGAATGCTCAGGTCGAACGTCTTCCCCTACGTGAACGGCGGCCTGTTCGGTTCCACCGGGCGCGCTGACGTCCTCGTCGGCAACGCGAATGAGAAAGCCAAAGATGGGGTCGTATACGGCTCTCCTTTGACACCTCATTCTCAAGCCAAGGAGGACCTTGCCGCTCCCGGGGCCTGCGCTTCCAACATCCCATCTGCACGATGTCCACTTGGAGGACGGGCATTGGTAACCACAATCCCGATGGCAGGGACCGACCTCCGGGCGGTCCATGAGAATGAGTGGCGAGTGGAAGACGATGAATCGCTGATACAACTTCTCATGACCGCTGGTCCCCCGACGCAAGCACCCGGTTCTCCATCGCATCCAAAAACTCGCGGCTGCCGTTGCGGCAATTCACCAGGTCGATCCCGCCACCGTGAAAATGAAACATCGCGTCCTGCCGGAACTCCCGGCCGATCCGAAGCGCGGTGGCCTCGTCACAACTCACTCCCCAACCCGGCTCCGCATGCGATCCATCCGGAGACCGACCGGTCACCCGGAAGAACTCCGGACCGAGTGAGGCAAGCTCCTCGCGAAGCCGCCGATCCGCCGCCTCGTTGACGTCGGCATCCGCCCCACAACCATCCGGATTGAAGGCCGTGATCACCCAGAAATCCGACGGCCGATCCCCGCCAGGAATCTCAAACACGGCCTCTCGGTAGGCGGGATGCAACGGTTTTTCCATCATGCGCCGGAACTCTGGCAGGTAGGGCAACGCTTGTCAGCGAGGAATCGGTCTTGCCATGCCAAACCCGCTCCCGATTCCACCCTGACCATTAGGAAGACGGGCACTGCCAACCACGAAAAACACGAAGACTCACGAAAAGCGGTTAGATCAACCTCCCATACGGATGGCTCCCAGTTCCCGTATCCAAGTCTTTCGTGTCATTTCGTGCCTTTCGTGGTTCTCCATCTCCCATGTCCCAGGGTAGCGCCCTTTCGCCGAAAGGGCACGCGGATGAACTGCTTCCCGTTCCAGCAGATGTCCACTTGGAGGACGGGCATTGGTAACCACTGAATGCCCTGAAAACAATCCCAATGGCAGGGACCGACCTCCGGGCGGTCCGTGAGAATGAGTGGCGAGTGGAAGACGATGAATCGCTGCTACAACTTCTCATGACCGCTGATCCCCGGAAGCAAGCACCCGGTTCTCCATCCAAGGTGGCGCCGTTTCGATGAAACGGCACGCGGATGAAACGAGAACGATCCGCCCGACCCACGCCCAAAGGTCCCTCCCCAGACCACACGATCTCCCGCCATCCGCCATCACCCTCGCACTCCAAAACCTTCAACATCCTCTCCGTATCCTCCGCCTGCCCGGCACAACTCATCTTCCAAGTCAGTGGTTCAAGCCCCTCCAATTTCTGACCTTTCGTTCCGTCTCGTGGATTTCGCGGTTTGATTCCAGAATACCTCGCCTAGTAAACGCTGCTCGTCCGCAACCCATGTTCGAATCATGGGATTTGGCGACGTATTGCTGCTTAATCTCTTGCCATTCCGGGTTGACCCTGAGAATGGATAGAACCTGGTAGCAGAAAAATGAAAGTTCCCGTTGCAATGCTTGCGCTTTCGATCGTCTACGCAAGTGGATGCAGCCAAAAGAATACGCGAGGGCTGACACTCAGTACAGCGATGGCGATCGAATCCGCTGTGATCAATTTTCTTACCGAGTATGGATCCATGCCACATCGTGGCACAACCGATACAACCATATTGACGAACACTGACACAGATCTCCTACCAATCCTACTGGGAATGGAAAATCACATGAACAAGAGATCGATCAAGTTGATAAATGTCAAGGAAGCCAAGGAAAATCGAAATGGCCTGGTTTACTCAAAAGATGGCCGTCGTGTGGTTGGCCTCTTCGATGAGTGGGGAAGCGCCTACAATGTGCGCATGGATCTCAATTTCGACCACAAGATCGCTGTGCGCGGCAAGATACTGAATGATCGGCGGGTTGCTGTCTGGAGCAATGGACCTGACCGCCAGTCTGGAACCAAGGATGACGTGGAAACTTGGTGAATGGGGTAAAATACACCTTTCAACATTCTCCGTTCCTCTGCGACCGACAAACCCTCGCCAACTGGAACACCTCCACGCCCGACACCGCCAAGACCTACTGGGCCAACGGCTTGCTGAAATCCATCGACAACGGCATCTCAAAAAGCGATTATGCGTATAACAACCGCAACCTCTTGACCTCGGAAACTCAA
>JAIXOR010000024.1 GCA_027486655.1 Verrucomicrobiaceae bacterium
GGTCACTGTCTTTTCGATTACTTGGCCTGTTGCATCCTCAATTTTTATGGTTGCTTTTAGCATGATTTTGTAGTTTAGTCCAAATTTAACTATTTGCCACCTTTATTTACAGAATGTAATTTTCTCAAACGCCTCAAAATCTTGTATCGTCAAATAATTAATCTTTGACGGTAAATGGAAAGTAACGCCTTCAATTTTACCAGTAGGCAATATCATTAAGGAAATGCTCATCGGGGCTTGTAAATTCAAATTCAATCTTTTTTGCTTATTCAGATATGCCTTTATATTTGTTTTTATTTGTGTTTCGGCCATCTTATAATCTACCCCTGATAGTGGTATTTGGTCCGGAGCTTTAGTCGTCCTTACGCCCTTCCATGGATTTATTTCATTATAAATCGCCACTCCTGATGCGAACTCTTCAATCTTGAAAACAGCCTGCACGCCTTTGACTTTACCTCCCTTGTACGTTTGCTGTGCATTCACAATAGATACACATAATGTAAAAGTCAAAGAAAGAATTGTTAAAAATGACTTTTTCATGATAAAATGGTTATTTTGGACATGGAGAACCTTTAGCTATAACTTATTAAAGCCGCAGGAAACAGAACAAAAAAGGGGCACTTTTCAGCGCCCCTCGTTTGTTTTTACCCGTTTTGTTCGGCCATTACTTCGGCCAAGGGTCGAAATCCTGCCTGAACTTTTTGTTGTTCCTCTTCGGGTGAATATGGATACACTTCCAAGATAGGCGTCAGGTTTACGTCCGTGATTTCGTAAGGAATCAGCATCGTAGCCAAGCTCTTTTCAATGCGTTCAATGGCTTGTTTGGGGCTGTCGGCATTAACGAGCATGTAGCTGATGATTTTCTTCTCTTTAGCGTTAGCGGCGCCCTTACTGTCATCAATGGAGACGTAAAACGTTTTGCATTTAAACCATTTATCGCCGCCCTCCTCTTCGAAATGAAACACATCTGAAAGCTTCATGCGGGTAAGACTGCTGATTTGAAAGTCGGGCGTATTGTCGGCCACAATTCCGTAAAGGCGTGCTTCGGCGTCGGTGTATGAAACTGCATCAATCAAATACGTTTCCGAAAGTGTCTTGAGCGCACCGTTTTCCTGTTCCTGTTGATATTTGATTTTTCCTAAGTACCAGCTGGGCATATTTAATGAGTGAATTAGTGATTTGTGAATGAGCGAATGAGTGATTTCTGATTTCTGATTTCTGATTTCCGATTTCCGATTTCCGATTTCAGTTTTCAGGGGGAGAATTGAGCTTGGGTAAGGGCTACGCGCGGGGCAAGCGCTGGTTCATTTGCGGATCAGGACCCAGGGCGATGCCCTGGGCTGGTATGGCATGCCCCGTTGGGGCGGAAGAAGAGCCGGGCTTCATGCAGAGCATCTTCGATCCACGATCCATGATCCACAATCCACAATCCACAATCCACAATCCACAATCCACAATCCACAATCCACAATCCACAATCCACAATCCACGATCCACGATCCACGATCCGATCTATTTCGTGACGCCACGAAGAGGATCGTGGGGAGAGATTTCCGATTTTCGATTTCCGATTTCCGATTTCCGATTTCCGATTTCTGATTTCTGATTTCTGATTTCTGATTTCTGATTTCTGATTTCTGATTTCCGATCCGGCCGAGCTGCTTACTTCGTCAAGGCTACGAAGGCCAGGAGGGTTCAGCGCTGGAGGCGGAGAAGCGGGAGTGCGAGACGAAAACGCCCTTGCTCTGTTCTCTTTTTGGGTTACCCACTGATCCCATGAAACTCCGTACCAACCCCGCCGCCGGGCTTATCCACGATGAATTGGAAGCCCGCGAAATCCCGGCAGCCAAAGCGGCCAGGGACATGGCCATTCCCCGCAGCCGTCTCAGCGATATCTTTGCTGGAAGAAAAGGCGTTTCGGCCGATACCGCGCTGCGTTTCGAGCGCTACCTTGGCATCTCGGCCGGCCTTTTGATCCGCCTTCAGGCGGAGTATGACTTGAGCAAAGCGGTCGCCGACAAAGGCCCCCAGATCCGGAAAGAAATCCGCCCGGCTCCAAAATTCGCGGTGGCCTGATGGTTTCGGCTTCGATCCTTTGTCTGGCAACGGCTCAAACCGCAACCCCGCCATCGATTCGATCTACTCGGTAAGCTCATTCCTCGTTGAAGCTGTGGAAAGTTTGCTAGTGTTCAGCGTTCAGTTTTCAGGGAAGAGAAGTTGGCAGGGACCGACCTCCGGGCGGTCCGCGAGAATGGGATGAGAAGGCGCGCCCATGGGCAGATGATGCAGCGACTCATGGGATTATTCCTTCTCGATGCATTCGCTGGACCGCCCGGAGGTCGGTCCCTGCCTTTCGGAGGTCGGTGATTTGCCGGTGTGCTTGAAGAGCGTGGTATCGGTGCTGGCGCTCAGGTTGGGCAAGTGCCAAAGGGATCAAGAGAAGAGAGCGAGCGCGAGGAGGTTACCTTCACTCAGGGCCGTTCGAGGACGTCGCAGACGGCTTCCATGTCTTTTTGATCGCTTCGAGTTGCCGGGTTTCCAGAATCAAGCGCCCGATGAGATCAACCTTTTCACGAAGAGGAAGGGTACACTGCTTCTCCCGCCAGCGGGGCATTCCTCGCCGGGTGTCGGGGAGAGTTTTTGATTCCATGGGTGGACTTTAGCGCAAGGAAGATCGTGAATTCAAGCGCCGATCTGGGACGGGATGATGCGGAAATGAAGAAATGCCCCGTCGTCGCTGAGCTTTGCCGGGCAGGCTGAGCGAGAAGCGAGAAGAGGAGCGGGAGTTTGCTAGTGTTCAGCGTTCAGTTTTCAGGGGAGAGGAAGAGCTTGGCGGGGGCTTCGCGCGGGGCAAGCGCCGGTTCGTTTGCGGATCAGGCCCCAGGGCGATGCCCTGGGCTGGTATGGCATGCCCCGTTGGGGCGGAAGAAGAGCCGGGCTTTGTGCAAAGCATCCACAATCCACAATCCACAATCCACAATCCACAATCCACAATCCACAATCCACGATCCACGATCCACGATCCACGATCCACGATCCACGATCCAAGATCCGGCCATTTTCGTGACGCCACGAAGAGGATCGTGGGGAGAGATTTTCGATTTTCGATTTCTGATTTCTGATTTCTGATTTCCGATTTCAGGGGAGAGGGCTTCGCGCTGGGCTAGGGCGGATCATGGGCACCGGGCCAGCAGGCTGGCTCCGGGAAAGCGGCAGCAGGCTGCGCGCAGTCCAAGGAAGGGATTTCTGATTTTCGCTTTCCGCTTTCCGCTTTCCGCCTCTCGCGTCTCGCGTCTCGCGTCTCGCGTCTCGCGTCTCACTTCTCACCGTGCCGGGGTGAAGCGGATGGCTTCGAGGCTGGCTTTGGAGCCGTCGCCATCGACGAGAGAGACGCTGACCTTGTGTTTTCCGGGTTGGGAGAAGTGGAGGAGGCCCATCGGGTAGGAATGATAGACGGAGGAGGCGGCCTGTTGGTTTTGGATTTTTGTGCCTTCCGAGGTTTGGACGGACCAGACCGGGCGGCCCGTGCCTTTGTAGGTGAGTTCGACGAGGTAGTCCCCGGCGGCGGCCACATTCACCTCCCATTCGGCCACGCCGTTGGGTTTCCAATCGCTGACTTGCAGGGCGAACTTCCATTCGCCGAATTTCTCCATCCAGTTGATGCGTTGGTATTTCGCATCGCGCACCTGGGCGAACTCGCAGGAGAGCTGGGTGGTGCTGTTGGGATGGATGCCGAGGGTGCTGTCGATTTTCGGGGCCTTGTCGAAGCGGACCTCGACCACGCTGGCGATGGCTGAGACCGTGGCGGAGTCGGCGGCGGAGGCATCGAAGGAGGCCCAGTTTCCGGAGCGCTGGATGGGGAGCTTGGTGCGTTTGCCATCCTTGCCGATCAGAGTGGCCCCGGCGATGTCGCCATCGATGCCGGAGAGGTGGATCCGGCGGTCGGCCGGCCAATCGAAGACCACGAGGTTGAGTGTGTTTTCCGTGCGGGTCACATCGCCCCACGGTTGGGCGTGTCCCCAGGGCGAGGGGCCGGCACCGTAGACCACGCCCGGATGTTCCTTGATCCACTTGCCGGACTCGACGAGGTAGCCGGCTGCCTTGGCCGGGATGCGGCCCTTGCCATCCGGCCCGACGTTGAGCAGGTAGGTGCCGCCGCGGCCGACGGTGGAAACGACGCGATGGAGGATCTCCTTCGAGTCCTTCCAGTTCTGATCATACCAGGCGTAGGACCACGAATCGTTGGTGGTATCGCAGGTTTCCCAGAGGCCGCTGTGGTTTTTCAGGGGCACCTCCATGTCGCCGAGGCTTTCGTAGTCGCCCATGCCGTGACCGATGCGCGAGCAGAGCATGGCCTTCGGCTGTTTCTTTCGAACCAGCTCGGCCAGTGCCTTGACGTGCTCGACCGGCATGTTGCCCGGCGTGTCGAACCAGATGTAGGCGAGCTCGCCGTAATTCGAGCAGATCTCATCCACCTGCGGGTAGCACTTTTCCTTGAAGTATTGGTCGAAGGACGCGGGCGAGCCATCGTCATGCTTGTCCGGCCCGCCATTGCCACCGGGTGCGGTCCAGTCCTGGTTGTGCGAGTAGTAGAACCCGAATCCGAGCCCCGCGGCGCGGCAGGCGTCGGCCAGTTCCTTCATCGGATCACGGGCGAAGGGCGAGGCATCGACGATGTTGAAGGGATGTTTCGATTTGAACATCGCGAAGCCCTCGTGGTGCTTCGAGGTGATGATGATCCATTTCATGCCCGCTTCCTTGGCGACGCGGACGATTTCCTTCGCATTGAACTCGGAGGGATTGAAGTCCTTGGCCAGGTTCATGTATTCGGCGCGCGGGATCTGCATCTGCCTCATGATCCACTCGCCGATGCCATAGAAGGTCTTGTCCTTCCATTGTCCGCCGAGGTGCGAGTAGAGCCCCCAGTGCATGAACATGCCGTAGTTTCCATCGCGGAAAAGCGCGGCGCGTTCGCTGGTTTCCACGCCGCTCTTGGTGGATCGGTCGCCCCACATCTGGTCCATCGACGGCTCGGCGGAAACCGGCAGCGCGAATGAGGCGAGAGCGAGGGAGCGGAGGAAGGTGGAGGAGAGTTTCGTGTGCATGTCAGTGGGTAGTGGATGGAGATGAAGATGGAGAAAGGCTGAAGCGGAACTCGCGTGTCAGTGGCGAGTTCAAGAGCGAGGCGGTGTTCTGATAGGGCCCATCGCGGCGGAGGGTGTAGGTGATGTCCCAGGTGCGGGTTTCGGCGCGGTAGTCGCATTGCCAGAAATCCCTGCCGTGGACCGATTGATCGACCGGTTTCCAGCCATCGGCGGTTTTCTCTTCGAGCAGCGGCTCGCGATGGGAATCAAGTCCGCGGAAGGTCACCGGAAAGGTTCCCAGCCCGCCGCGGACGATGAAGCCGGCGCGGTTGTCGCGGGTTTGGATTTCCAGCGGCAGGTCCCCCACCCGATCGCCCAGCGTGACGCGGATCTGAGGGTGGTTGGCGATGGCTTCCCGCAGGACCATGCGCGGGTCGTTGTCATGATCGGCGAGGGCCCGGCGGAAGTTGGCATCAGGCCCGGCGTAGGCCTCGGCCGAGCGCGGGATGTAAACGCGGACCAGGCTGAAGTCGATGTGGTCGCCCGCCTTCAGGGCATCGACTCCGGGTGGCGGGACGAGTTCGAGAATCGAAAGCGTCGGGGAGATCCGCCGTTCCTGCAGGTAGGGTGCGGCACCGTCCTTGCCGCCGATGCGCGCGGACCAGGATCGCAGGATGAAGCCGTGGTTGGCTGCGAGGTATCCCTTTTCCGTCGGCGCGTTGGTGATCGAGGCCCAGGGGGATTTCCCTGTCAGCTCGATCGGCTTGCCGGTGATTTCCCCGGGGGTTCCCGATGCCGTCCACTGGCGGATCGGCTCGGGTTTTTCCGCATTCCCCCATGCGAGGGTGTCGCCCTGGTTGTAGTGATAGGAATCGCCCGCCTGCTGATAGAAAACGAGTCGCTTGAAAGGCACATCCTGCGTCGCGGAAATGCGGATGCGGTGCAGGCCGCGGGTGTGGTCCTCGGACCGATAGAGTCCGGCGCTGTAGGAGAAATCGATGCGCCCGTCGTCGCTGCGGCCGGTGAAGACCGCGTTGGCGAGCACCGGTCCGTGGCGATCGTAGCGGACGCGCATCCGGCTGTGGCGGCGGGTGACGCCCTGGGCATCGACATAACGGAGCACCGAGCCACCGCCGGCATTGACGCCCCAGTTGCGCTTCTTTTCGGGATCGAGCACCCAGAAGGGCCGGGAGTCGGTGAAATCGTTGTCGGTGAGGACGTGGTCCATGTCGTAGCACAGCGCCTCCGCGCGGTTGCCGAGGGCGGCCTGGTCCCATTGCTGGTTGCCGCCGTAGCCGATGATCGAAAGCTGCGAGTGGCTGGCGGCGGGCATGCCACCCCAGTTTTCGCCGACCATCATCAGCTCGAACTCGAAGGTCGAGGAGGGCGGCACCGTGAGCATCGTCAACCCGTGGAACCACACACCGGCGAAGCCCGCAGGCCCCGGAGGACCGGGGTCCGGGCCGTGCCAGTTCTTCGACCACTGGACGGGGATGCCCATCGGAAAGCCGTCGCTGTCGCGGATGACCGCGGAGATGCCGGGGATGTAAAAGGGATGGCCGTCGAAGTTCAGCCGCACGACGCGGGGAAACGCATCCGGATTTTTCACAGACACCTTTGCCCGCAGCTGGCCGTTGTCGCCCTCGCTGCCCTTGGGGATGACGATCCGGTGGAAGCCCTGGTCCTTTTCATAACTGACCTTCAGCTCGCCGGCATCGGGCACGATGGCCTTGGCAGCGACGGGCAGCGGCTGGGTTTCACCGGCCGCGGCGGAGGAAAGGACGCGATCGAGTCCGGAGGCCACCGGGTAAACGATGAGGCCCACCGAGACCATCTGCCCCGGTTTCCATGACCCGGCGCGGGACTTCACGGTGACGAACGCCTTCGTTTCATCGATCGTCAGCGAGTCGGTTCCGCTGCTACCCAGCATCACGAATCCCGCAGCCCCACCGCTGCCAAGGGCGCGGGCCTCGCCCTGGCTGGAGAGGCGGCGATAGGCATCCGGAAGGTCGAGCGTCATTTCTAACAAACCATCACTGACTTCCACGGTCGGAGTGAAGCGGAAGACGAAGGACACGCGATCCGGCCAGGACGAGGTTTCTAGGCCGGTGTTCGTGGCATCGCAGGCCGGGCCGCCGGGGACCGCACCGGTCTGCCAGCGGCGGTTGAAGAATTTCCCGCTCTCGACGATTTGCGAGGTGCGCAGATCGGGGCTGGCAGCGGCGGCTGGGTGCGAGGTGCCATTGCCGACGACCTTGCAGGTGAGGACGACCGGCGAATCCGGGAGTGCTTCGCCGCCGATGACCCGCGATTCCGGCGGGGCCCCGGCCAACAGAGCCAGCGAGTTCGGGCCGAAGGACGGATGGTGGTAGTTCAGCGCATAGCGCGAGGTCTGGATCCGGAAGTTGGGATCGTGCAAGCCGTCCTGCCAACCCATCGACCCGTAGTCGCCCCCATTCGCGAATGCCGGGCCGGGTCCGGCGGATGCCTGGATGGATCCGGCGACAAAAGCAAGAAGCAGGCGGGCGGCGGGTTTCATTCGGGACGCAGGATCGCAAGATAACCGCCGCCGGGATTCATCTTCACGCTGAGCGGCTTCGACGCGCTGAGGCCTTTCGTTTTCCCGGCTTGGAACTCGTCGGGTTTCGCACCATCGCCCAGCCATACCGCATGATGGTTCCTTTCCCCGAGGAAGGGAAGCGAAACGGCATCCAGGCTCACCGCCTCGTTCTCATTGCCGTTGATGATGCCGACATACCAATCCTTGCCCTTGCGGCGGGCGAAGGCGGCGATGCTTCCGGGTTTCGAGACGCCGAGCACCACCGTCTCATCCCAGGTGGACGGGATCGACTGATAGATCGCACGCTGCACCGATCCCGCGGGCAAGGCGGCGGCGCTGAGCTCGGGACCGCTGGCCCAGTGCTGCATCGGCGAGCAAAACACCACGCCGAGCGCGAGTTGATGGGCCCAGGTGGATTTGCCACGCAGCTCGGGGTTTTCCCCTTGGGCGAAGAGGCCGGGGGTGTAGTCGCAGTAGCCGGAGAGGCCGCAGAGGAAGGCGACGATGCTGGCATCGGCAGGAGCGGCACCGGCCTCCATGCCGAGCACCGGTTCCTGCGTGATCGCATTCGGCCAGGTGCGGGCCTGGCCGGTGGGCTTCACGGCGCCGTGGAAATTGACGAGCAGTTGGCGCTCGGCGCACATCTGATAGACGATCGGCATGTAGCCCAGCGTCTTCGTCCCCTCGCCGATGAGCGGGTTGCCGTGGAGGAAGTCGATCTTGATGCCGGAGAGGCCCGCGTCGCGGCACTTGTCGAGGAATCCACGGAGGTTCGCGTAGTTGTCGGCGGAATCCGGAACGCGGTCGCCGTCGGCGGTATCTTTCCAGGCGATGAGTTTGACCTTTTTCGCCTTCGCGTATGCGGCGAGTTCAGCGAGCGTCTTCCACTTGTCCGGCCACATTTCCCAGCCGTCGTCCACGGTGTTGTATTCGAATCCGAGTTCCGCCGCCATGTCGATGAAGCGCTTCTGATGCTCCACCGTCACGCCGCCGCGGGCGCGGGCATGGGGATCGAGCCAACTCCAGGCCGAGCGTCCGGGCTGGATCCACGGGGTTTCCGCGCCTTGCGGATAGAGTTTCGGGTCCGGTGCGGGCGAAAGATGGGTGACGAGCTGGCGGCCTTGCATGACCGCGTTGAGATCCGCGCCGACCATCACCACACGCCATGCCGTGGGTGAGCCGCCGTTGACGGTCCACTCGGCGTCGTATTTGAAATTCGCGCCGATATTTTCCGCGGAGTCGAACTTGAAGCTGAGACCCGAGTAGTTCCACGGATCGGCCTCGGTGATGCCGACGTAGCCTTGGCCGCCGGGGAGTTCGGCCAACAGCGGGCCGACGACTTCCTTGCCGACCGGCAGGCCGCCGACACTGGCGGATTGCGCGCGGTCCGAATAGTCGCCGTGGCTGTTGGTGCGGAACCAGACCTTCGTTTGAACCGGAAGTTTCCACGAACTGGCCTCACCGGAAATCCTGCGGGCCCCATTGCCGGGAACGATGTAGCGGAACCCGATGCCGCCATCGAAGGCACGGAGCTCAACCTTCAGTGGATCGCCATCGCGCTCGGCGGTGATGGTCACCCGCTGATCGTGGCTTTTGAGCAGGCTCTCGTCGCCGTTCAGGCGGTATTGCACGCGCTGTTCGGTTGTTTCACCGGCTTTCAGGCCTTTCACCGCGCTGCCAAGATCCGCGCCATCGACGGTGACGCCGAGGCGGGATGCATCGAGCATCGTTTTCCCGTCTCGCTGGACCTGATAGAAAAGTTGCCCGTCGCGAAGCGTGAGTGTGGCGGCGAGTTTTCGATCGGGGCTGGCCAAGGTGAACGAATCCACAGCCTCCACCGGCAGGGAGACGAACAGGAAAAGGCAAAACGCGGGGGCCAGGGTATCCGGGCGGAGTGACGGGATCATGAGGGATGTTTGTTAGATATGGATCAGGAACCGGGACTTTCGATCACCAGCGTCCCGCCTCCGGTGATGAGGCCGGGATGGGATGCGGCGGTGTAGGAACCTGCGGCAAGCGCGGTGCCATCCGGCAGTTTCACAGGAAGCCGGAAGACCACCCGGGTGTCATCCGCGAGATGGATCCCGGGCTTCACACCGGTGAGTTGGAGCGCCTGACCGCGCAGCGTGTATCCGCCCGTGCGAAACACGAGGCGGTTCGCGCGGACCGGGGCGGCCACGTCGATGCTGCCGCCCTTGCCGGAGAAGACGGCGAGATGGTCCTCCGCTCCAAGATCGAGCCATTTTGCGGCGGCGGCTCCGTCGTACCAGTTGGAAGCCGACGGCTCCCAGACTCCGGATTCCCCCCGGCCCTCCGCGCCCCAGAACATGGGACTGGCGGATGCGGATTCGCCCTTGTGGATGCGCACGCCGTCGACGGTGAGCCGCACGCTGGAAAAATTCACGCCGCTGGAGTTCGCCGCGTTGCTGAAGCTCAGCTTGTGGGATCCGGGCACGAGATTCGTCTGCCGGAACACCGGCGCGCCCGTGAGCCGCACCGGTGACCAGTGGTTCACGCCCACCCAAGATGACGAACCCGCGCTTTCCAGTGAGTAGTGCGCGGTCCGTGATTCATCGTCGCGCGTGGCGAACAACTCCACTCCGGAGCCCTGGAAGGAGATCGATCCGATGGCATTCTTCAGGATGCTCACATGCTCGTCGTCGCCAAGTTCGCCGAAGCCCCTGACCGTTTCCTTAGACCAGTAGTCCGGGCGGGTGACCACGAAACCGTCGAGCGCCGAGATGAAACCGGCAGGATGCGGGTTGGTGTATTGACCCACGATCGTATGCGACTGGTTGGGCAGCCCCTCGATTCGAACAAGCGTGCGCGTCGTCTGGCCCCCGTGGCAGTGAACGGTCGAGTGCGGTTGACCGTTGAGCGTGAGCGCCAGATCACCGCTGCCATGGGCGGAACCTCCAAGCACCTCCACCGCCGTGCCATGGAAGGTGAAGGTGAAACGCTGTCCGTTGATCCAAGCGGCGCCGCGCGGCTCCCATGGACCCTCCAGTGCTGCGGACCGTGGATCATGCCGGGTCGTGGTGGAGAAGACCATTTCCGGATCCGAGTCGTTGATCAGATCGCTCACTTGGAATGCATCCACCGTCATCACCTCACCGCCACGCTTGGTGCCGGTGAGCGTGTGGGTTCCGCGTGGCAGTCCGTGCTTCGTGAACACCGGAAGGAAAGTCCCCTGCCCTTTTGATAGATCCACAGTTCCCACGGAAACCCCGTCCAACGAAAGCTCCACAAGACCACGGTCCGGCCCCATGGAGCCGATCCAGCGGACGTCGGTGCCTTCAAAGGTGAAGGAAAACGAATCGCCATCCGCGGTCGCCCGCTGGGAGTCCGCACGGTATTCCCCGCCGGTGGCCGTACGCTGGTATCGCCACGAGCCGCCGTTGTAGTTCACGGCGCGGCTGGTGTTGTTGACGAAGCCCACGCCGCCCGGGGCGATCACCTCCAGCGCGATCACGGTATCGGGTTTGCGCCAAGTCATGCCATCCGGCAGCGTCAGGGTGACGCCGCGGTTGCTCTGATAGAGACCCAGCTTCTGCCCGCCATCCAGCAGCACCGCCGTGCCAAACACCTTGCCATCGGCCGGCGGCGGAAGCGTGAGCGTGTTGCCAACCGGAGCCTTGAGCACATGCAGGAACTCGCGCCGGTCATCCGCCGATTTCGTGGCGACTCCCCAGGACAGATTCGAAAGCTTCACCACCGCTCCGCTGAATGGAGCCGGATAGGACGTGCTCGGGCGGGTGTTCCTGACCGACTCCGCGATCGGCTTCAGAAGCTTCACAAAGCCAACGAGGATCGGCCGCGCCTTCGCATCGAGGCCGCCGCGGGTCCCTGCGCCGGGACCATGGGCATCGATGCTCCATTGGATGCCGCCGCCCTGCGTGTTCGCCGCGGCCTGGATGACGGTGGTGATCAGCATGTCCTCCGCCGACTTTGCGGTTTGGTGGAAAATCTGGTATTGCGATGCCATGCGCCCTTCATGGAACTCCCACTGGACTTCCTGCACTCCGCCATCGACGCCATAACTCTGGAATCCGCCATTGTTGTGGGTGAGCACAAGCTCCGGATTGCGCTCCTTGATCGTACGCATCAGGCGGCGGTAATCGACGACCTTGTCCTGGGTGCAGTCCTGGAAGTTTTCATCGAGCCAAAGCCCGTCCAGGCGCTCTCCATAACGGTCGACCAGTTCGGCAAACAGGTCGTTGATCCAATCGTTGTGGGGTTCAGCCACCGGCTGATAGGGGTGACAGTAGAAAAACGCGCGCACGCCGCGTTTCCGGCACTCATCCAACAGGTCGCCCAGCAAATCCCGCTTCGGAGAGTCCGGCCTGCCGGGGGCCCACTTGTCCATTGCGGTGCTGGGAAACAGCGGACAGGTTCCCGAGTGCCACGCGGTGAAGACCACATACTGCGCGCCGGCTTCGACCAGTTGGTTGACGTAGTTGGGAACGTCGAAGGAGTCGGCGAGTTCATCGATGGATTTGGCAACGGACCCGTCGGCATTCGGCATGCCTGCGGTCATGCCGTAACCGTTCCAGACATAGTGGCTGAAGATACCGTATTTGAGGTCCTGCCATTGTTCGCGCCTGGTAGGTCCGCGTTCTGGAACGACAAGCTTTCCGGCAAGTGCGGCGGACTCAAGGGGCCCTTCGCCGAGCGGCCCCCAAACGCCCGGTGCCAGGCGTTCGCCATTCTGATGGAGATCGATCCGGCGATTGCCAGGCGGCGGCACAAACCGGGCCTTGCCCATGAGATGGACCCGCAGGTCGTCCGGGATGCGCGCGGCGGATAGATCGAGCACGCCCTCATAAACCGTGATGAATCCCGAGATGCGGACCTCACCCGCGATCTTCAAAGTGCCGGGGCCATCTTTGACAAAACCACAGGCACCCCCGGTTTCCAGAATGCCACCTTCAAAAGCCAGATCCACAGCGCCCGGGCCGTCAGCGACCGTGAAAGCGCATACCGAGGAAACCTCGCGCGGAATGCGCACCGGATCGGTTACCTTCAGCGCCTCCTCCGAATTGAACGTGAATCCCGGCCGGGCTGGATCCGTGGAAACCCCGGCCATCTTCGCCAGATCTGCCTTGGCATCGACGAAAAACGCAGCGAATGTTAGAAAGACGTAGATGGGCGCCAGCGCGCAATCGATGTTTGATTTCATCCGGAGATTGAGAGGACCTGCTGCAACAAACGGCCGACCTTGTGCAAGTCTGTCACTGGCACTCTGGCGATTCCATGGACTTTTCCGGTGTTGTCATGCACCCGGTGAACGAACGCCGTTTTCCACATCAAAAGCCTTGAAAACCGGCGAAAACCGTCGGCGTGACAAAAAGAAGGTTGTTGCGCATTCACAGGCATATCGATACGGGCCCCGCAGTTTCGCGCGGAGGTCTTCTTGGTCATGACCGGCATGGCTCTTTGCTCCGACCAAATCACGAAGTCTTTTGACGAAGCGTAACCCATGGCTGCACTGAACCAACCTTCTGTCCAGCCGCTGGGGATGAAGGGGGCACACCTCAGCATCGAGTTGCCGAATTCAGGCTTGAGGCAGGATTTCTCATCGTTAAAAGCCTGCTATTTCCGGAACATCCGTTACAGGTGCTGTGGCGTCGAAGATGGCAGCCCCACCGAAGAACAGCGAGCGGAGTGTGATTGTCATGGAATGAGAGGAATCACGAGCTGGGCCGGGAACGGCGAAGCCGAGTGCGGATGCAGGGACTCAGGGGTTGCCGGGGTCGCCGAAGACTTCCACTTGCTTGATGAAAAGAGGCGCGGCACTTGCGGAGTGAATCTGAAGTTTCACATACCGAGCCGCAACGCCGGGAATATGCGCTCCGGCCGTGAACTGGGTAACCGGCACATCCCACACGGCGGCATCCGAGTCTGCTTTCCAAACGGAGGTCCATGTTGCCTTGTTCTCTGAGATGAGCAGTTCCAGTCCCTTCGCCCCGGTGCTGCCGGGAGGGTTGGTGATGCGCACGCCTTTCACGTTTTTGCGTGCTCCCAAGTCGATGACGGCCCACGGGCTCGTTTCGCTGTTGGTTTGGATGGCAATGGTTGCGTCCTTGCCGGTTTCGGTGGAACTGGTTTCGAGCTTGGCTGTGCCAGAAATCAATTGGCCGTAGCCAGGACCATCGAAGATCGACGCCACTCCTCGATCCGGGGAAGTTTTGGAAACCGGGCGATCCAGCTTGAGTTCGATCACCGTGTTCAGCGGGTTGCGGTCTTTCTCCGCGAGGGTCAGTGAAATACCTGTCGGGGTTTGTTCGAACTTCACCGTGCCCCCGGTGAGGGTTTTGGCGTAAAGGATTTTCCCTTCAATCGGCGGGAGCGAGAGCGTTTCACCCGGCCAACTCAGGACGTGGACGAACACCGTATCGCCCCGGTAAGTCGTGCCACCCCAAGCGGCGTTGCGCAGAGGACCGCCGCGTGTTTGGTAAACACTACCACCGTATTTTTCCATCCAGTCACCGACGACCTTAAGCACCTCAATCTCCTTCGGAGCAACTTCGCCTGTGGGCATCGGGCCGACGTTCAGCATCAGGTTGCCGTCGCCCGTGACGCACTGGATCAGCAGATCGATGACCTGCTTGGGTGTCTTGACCGGGGAATTCGGTTCATATCCCCAACTGCCGGTAAGCGTGACACACGACTCCCATGGCCGATGCGCTTGAAAAGCACCCACGTGTTGCTCAGGCGTATCAAAATCTCCGGGGATCGAGGCGCGGTTGTTGATGAGGATGTTCGGCTGCAATTCACGGACCATCCGGTAAAGCCGCTCGGAGTCCCAATCCTCCTCCTTGAACATGCCGCCCCACCAAGCGGCGTCGAACCAGAGGATGTCGATCTTGCCGTATTTCATCAGCAACTCGCGGACCGCATTGAATTGGTATTCGATGTATTTCTTGTGATCGCGCGCTGGATCCGTTCCGCGCGGGTCATACTGCGGATGATACCATTCGCGCTGGGCGAAGTAGAAGCCGATCGGCATCTTGGCCGCGTGGGCCGCATCGACCAGTTCCTTGAGGTAATCGCGACCGAAGGGGCTTTGGGTGATCTTGTAATCCGAGAATGCCGTGTCCCACATGTGGAAGCCGTCGTGGTGCTTGGTGATCACGACGATGTATTTCATGCCGGTCTTCCGGGCCAGTTCCACCCACTTCTTCGCGTCGAACTTCTCGATGGTGAAATCCTTGTAGAGACTGTCGTAGATTTCATCCGGGATCGGCCCGACTCCGCCATCGGGTTTGATCCGCGTTTGCCTCCCCCACCCCAGTTCCACGCCTTTCAAGCTGGCCACCCCAAAGTGGATGAACATGCCAAAGCGGGCGTCCTGCCACCATTTCTCGGTGCCCTTCGGCGCGAAGGAACTGGCGTCCCAGCGCTCTTCGGAGAACGTCTGGAACTTATGGGGCGGGTTGTGCTCCGGCAACAATGGACCACGGACCGAAGTCTGACTGTGAAGCGACTGGCAGAGCGAGAAAGCGGTGACAGCGAAGGCTGTTAGTGTGCAGATTTCAGGTTTCATGGATGGAGGTTTCAGCTTGCAGGCCCGTAATGCAGGATTGAAAGAGGCCGATATCCTGTGAGTTTAACCGTCATTGATCCGATGTAATTTTGCAGGATAATGTAAGGTTTGAAACCTGCGAGTATTCGTAATTCATCATGATGGATATCTTACTCCGGGCGGAGTGTGACGACCCGCAGGTTGATGGTTTTCCATGCCTGTGGGTCGGCGGCACGGATACGGATGACTTGCTGACCGGGTGCCTTGACTTCGAGCGTGCCAAAATCAAGTGGCGCGTAATCGTCGTAGGATGCGGTCTTGGTCACCTCCGCGCGGATGGGTGATCCAGCTGCTTCCAGAACCACCGCGATGCCGGATTCCTGCGTGGCAGCCGACGCGGAAATTCTGTATTTCCCGGCATTGGCGAAACTCACCCTCCACTCGACAGAATCACTGCCGTTGTTCCAATAGCCGAGGTTGGTCTGGCCGTTGCGCTCTTCGCTCCGGATGTTGCCATGCGTGCCGGCAGTCTCGGGAGTCAGGTTCAGGGAACCATCGGCGGCGGGCTTGACGACCAGGGCCTTGAGCGACACGGCCTTGAGGTTGGTGCCGGTGACCTTCAGGCCGTAGGCGAAATTGCCCGGTTTCTTGGCTGGAAGCGTGACGACCAGTCCATCTTCGGTTTGCTGCCAGGTGAGTTTTTCGCGACTGCCGAGCAGTTTCACGTCGGTGATCTTGCCAGCGCCCTCGGCCAACGAGCGGATCACCGCTTTGCCTTCGGTCGGCCAAGCCATCAGGTAGGCATACAGAGCGCCATTGTTAGTCGTGAATCGGATGTCCGCCCCGGTGTATGGCGTTTGCGCGTGGTTAGGCCTTAGGTTGCCGTGCTCCATCACCACCCGCCCCTCGCCCCAGACGTCCCACGCGCTGGACCCGTGGATTCCCTCGCTGTTGACGTCCATCCAGTCGCCCATGTCCTGCAGCGTCTTCAGACCGCCGGGATCGAGTTCGCCGGATGGCTTGAGTGGGATGTTGATGGCGTAGTTCCCATCGCGGGAAACCGCTTCGAGCATCTGGTGGATCACCATGCCGCTGTCGTAGAAAGTTCCGGCCTTATAGAACCACTCGCCGAGACCGGTCTCGGTCTGCCAGGTGCAGTCCTTTTTGATTTCGCCAGGGACGCTGGACTCGATGTTCACCGCAACGGCACGAGGGTCTTCGTTGCCCTTGGTGAAGGCCATGGCTTCCAGTTTGCCGCCATTCTTCTTCATGTTCTTGTTGTAAAGGTGGGCGATGACGCGCGGCGTGGCATCGGCGCGCAGGCCTTTGCCGGTGCCGTGGCCACAGAACGGGTAGCTGCCACCGCCATCGAAATAGATGAAGTCCGGCGAAAACTGGTCGATGGCGTCGATCACGCGGTTCGTCCACTTGGTGGCATACCAGACCGCGAAATCGCGGTGGACTTTCAGATCGCCGTTCGGGATGCCGTGTGAAAGCGGATCGCGGAAACGCCAGG
Organism: Verrucomicrobiaceae bacterium; assembly: GCA_027486655.1. Lineage (GTDB taxonomy): Bacteria > Verrucomicrobiota > Verrucomicrobiia > Verrucomicrobiales > Akkermansiaceae > Luteolibacter. The sequence continues at coordinate 16,686 of JAIXOR010000024.1, forward strand.
CGGTACGCTCGTCATCCGTTTTTTTGTCGTCCGGATAGGCCACATCCTCCTTGAGGTCGATGCCGTAAAGATCCTTCAAGTCCAGCCCCATGTCCTTCCACCAGGTCTTCTTGCCGTCGTAGTTTTGCGCGGCGTCATAGGGCACGCCTTTCTTCGGTCCGTCAAGGTCGTGAAGAAACGCCGGTTGATACCACCAGAGCGAGTAGTCGCCGTGGAAGGCGATGCCAAAGCGGATGCCCTGCGCACGGGCGGCTTTTTCCCAGCCACTGAGGATGTCACGTTTGGGGCCGATCTTCACCGAGTTCCACGGTTGGTATTTGGAATTCCACAGGTCGAAGTTGTCGTGGTGCATTCCCTGTCCGATGACATATCTCGCACCGGCGCGTTTGTAGAGTGCCATCAACTTGTTTGGATCCCACTTTTCCGCCTTCCAGAGTGGAAGCTTGTCCTTGTAGCCAGACTCGCTCGGGTGGCCGAAGCGCTGGAGATGGTTGGAATACACCTCCGTGTATGGCCCCCACGCCTCGCGCGGCATATAAATCCATTTCGCATACCAGTCGCCATCCTCACCGACCGACTGCGGACCCCAGTGCAGCCACATCCCGATCTTCGCTTCCCGCCACCACTTCGGTTGTTTGAAATGGTCGCCGAGCGAGTTCCAGGTCGGTTCACACGGACCCGGCGCGATCGGGACATTGATTTTCTCCATGTCGGCGGCGATTGCAGGAGCTGCAATGCTGAGTCCGAGTGTGAAGAGGGAGGCGGCTTTTATGAGTTGCCGGGTCAAGGTCATGTGTTTGATAGGAGTGAACATGCTTACGGCGTGCTGGCGCGGACTTGAATGAAGAGTTTGGAATTGGAAAGACGGCTTGGGGAGATGTTGACGCGGACGGATTGTACGTCGCCTTGGGTGGCGGTCACGGTCTGGCTGGCGGATGCGTCTTGCGTCCAGCTTGCCAGGTCCGGGGATGTCCAGATGGTGTAGGCGAGGTTGGTTCCAAGCGCGGGATCTCGGCGGGTGTAGGTGAAGGTGCCGTCGGCGGGCTTGAGCGGGATGGTGATCGGATTGGCGGAGCTGCCGGATTTCGGGTTGAGCGCGAAGGCGTATTCGCTGCGGTTGTCGAGGCCGTCGCCATCGTCGTCTGCATCTGGGGCACCGCCGACACCGGCGTTGAAGGCCCATGTCGCGTAGTCAACCGACACGCCGGGTCCGGGTAGAATCGAGCCGTTGTTCACGAGGTTGGGCGGAAGCGCGAATCCCGGCGCGAGGTTGATGATCGTGCCGTTGTTCGTGATGGTGCCGCCGGCGCTCATTTGCGGCGTGCCGGTGAGGATGAGCGTGCCGTTGTTGATGATGTTGCCGGTGACGGCGAGCGAGCCGGAGATTTCCAAGGTCGCGCCGGTGGCGATGGTGACCGACGAGGTGTGGTTCAGGCTGCCGGTGATGATGAGCTTGCCTTCGTTGACAGTGGTGGTGCCGGTATAGGTATTCGAACCTGCGAGGGTCTGGGTGCCGCTGCCGAGTTTCACCAAGTTGCCCGGCCATGAGGGATTGTTGTCGGTGTTGGTGATGGAGCCCGTGAAAGTGGCCGTGCCATTGTCCACGCCGATGCTCAGGTTTTGGTAGCCCGCTCCGCCGTATCCGGTGCCGATGGTGCCTGAGCCGGTGAGCCGGTTCACACGGACGTTTGCCTCGACTCCCTTGAAGACCGCACCGGAGGCGACGTTGAGATCGGAGAGGTTGGCGACCCAGTTCTCATTCGCATAAGAGCCGCCGATGAAGGTGCCGGCTTGGACGTCGATGAGCGAGCCGGAACCGAGGGCGAAGATGGCGGAAGTGGGGCCCCAAACCAGATCTGCCGAGCCCGACTTCCGCAGGGTCCCGGCACCGGAAAAGGTGACGGCGGGCAGGTCCAGCGAGGTGGCGGCAATGATATCCAGCACCGCACCCGAGGCGATGACGAAGGACGGCGTGGCATAGGGGCCATTCAGGGCCAGCGTGCCGCCGGCAATGGTGGTGGCTCCGGTGTAGTTGTTAGGACCGGTGACGGACAGCGTGGCGGTGCCTGCTTTGGTCAGGCCGGAGGAACCATTGAGGGCGGAGGCGATCGTGGCGTTGGCCTCCGTGATCAGTGTCGGCGCACTGCCGTTGAGGGTAAGGCTGTTGCCTTGCAGCGTGTAGCCGGCGGTTTTAAAGCTGATGCGGTTCGCGTTGATGTTGGACGCGAGGTTCACCGTTCCCCCCGTGCCGGTGAAGACGGCGGTATAGTCGCTTCCGCCGAAGTCATGCCAGGCGGTGGATGATCCGCCGTCGTTCCAGTTGGCGGTGCTGCCGATGTCCCAGGTGCCGGAGCCGCCGTTGCCGGTGGCACCCCAGAGCAGCGGGGCGGCGGACAGCGACTCGCCCTTGTAAACGCGGAGCGCATCGATGGCCAGGCGGGCGAAGGAGAAGTTCGCTCCCGAGGTGTTGGCACCATGCTCGACATAGACGCTGTGCGAGCCGGGAGTCAGGTTCGGCATGCTGAACACGCTGGTGCCGGTTTGGCGGGCCGCCGAATAGTTGTTGCGGCGGGCACCGACATGGCGGCCCATGCCGGCAACGCTGAACCAAGCCATGCGCGCGTCGGAATCGCGGGTGGTGATCACATCCACGCCGGAACCATTGAAATTCCAGACAAGACGCGCTGGATTGATGTCGGTGTAATGGACGTCGTCGCCGATCTCGCCGAAGCCGCGGCCGCTGGCCGTGTTCCAGAGATCCGGTCGGGTGACCGTGAATCCATTGAAGCCGGGTTGGCTGGGATCAAACGTTGATTTCCAGGTGATGCCGCGGACGGTATGGGTGCCGGGAGGGAGGCCCTGAACGTCGAAGTAGGAAATCTGCCTATCAGAGACGGCGACGTTGCTGTGATAGACGCCGTCCACTTTCATGTAGAAGTAGGCGTAACTGAAGGCACTGCCGAGCGGGATGCGGACGCCCGTGCCGGTGAAGGTGAATTCGAAGTAGTCGCTGACGGGTTCGTTGTTGAGCGGGTCGTTCAACGGCTCGTTGCCGCCATAGTAATTCACGTGCGGGGTGATCCAGCGCACGACATTGTTTCCGTTCTGCCATTCTGAATTGGGCCAGCCGTAGTGTCCCGCGGCACCGGGTCCATATTCGGTTGTCGTCAGGAATGCGCCGGCCATTTCCGGGTCGCTGTCATTGACGAGGTCGCTCACGCGAAAGGCGTCGGCATCCATGGAAGTGCCGCCCATTTTCACCGCTCGAAGCGTGTGGGTGCCACGGGCAAGACCGGATTTACGGAAGGCAACTTGGCGGCTTCCGATCGGAGTGCCGCTGGATAGATTGACGGTGGCCTGAAACACATCGTCGAGGTAAATGTCCACCGGACCACGATCGGCGGCGCGGGTGGCGATGTATTCCACATCGGTGCCGGAAAAGGTGAAGGTGAACGAGTCGCCGTTGGCGGTGGCGATGTGGGCGTCGTCATTGTATTCCCCTGCTCCGCGGTGATTTTGATAGGTCCAGGATGCGCCGTTATAGGTGATCGCCGTGCTGGTGTTGTTCACCATGCCCGCGCCACCTTTGGATGCGACGTCGAGCTGGATCACGGTATCGAGAGAACTCCAGGAAACACCACTGGGAAGTGTCAGTTGGATGCCGCGCGGGGTCTGGAGCATGGCCATCGGCAGGCCGAGGTATTGCTGGGTGCCGCCGCCGGGTTCCAACGAGGCCATCAAGGTCGCGCGGCTGAACACCTTGCCATCGACTGCGGCAGGCAGCGTGAGCGTGTTGCCGGATTGCGGTTTGAGGACGTGGATGAATTCCTTGGTGTCATCCATCGAGGTCGTCGCCACCCAGTCCACAGTATCGTAGGTGATGGTTCTGCCGTTTTTATAGGGCGGTGGGAAGCTGGTGCTAGGCGTGGTTTCGCAGACCGACGGACGGATTGGAGCGAGATAACGGCCAAGAGCGAAAATTCGGGTGGTTTCCTTTAATCCTCCCAGCCCAATGCCATCAATGCTCCAGTGGACGCCGCCGCCCTCAAAGTTGGCGGCTGCCTCAAGCACGGTGGTGCGAAGCATATCATCGGTTCCGGCCCCAATTCCGGGACCGTTGACATAGTTATACTGGCTTTCCGACCAGCCAAAATTCCACCAGTTGGCGACCTCGGGCCCGCCCGTGTCGTTGGTGTAGAGCTGCCCGCCGTTTTGCATGGTCACCAGATCCGGATTGCCCTCCTTGATGGTGTTCATCAGGCGTTTGTAGTCCACCAGGCTGTCCTGGGTGGCATTGGTCGTATTCTCGTCAATCCACAAGCCATCGATGCGTGAACCATAACGAGCCATCGTTTCGGCATACAGTTCATTGATAAATTCCTCCCACGGAGAAGCCACGGGCTGGTAGGGGTGGGTGTAAAGAAAGACCCGGATGCCCTTGGCTTTGACGGCGTCGATCATATCGCCGATCACATCCCGCGATGTCGGACTCCCGCCAGCTTGCCCATACTTCGCCATGGTCGAACTTGGCCACATCGGCCGAGTGTTGGCATGCCATGCCGTGAATACCACATACTGAACACCCGCCTCTGCGACGTCGTTGGCATACGCGGTGGCGTTGAACTTGTCGGCTTGTTCATCGACGGTTTGAGGATACACCCCATTGATGTCCGGAACGCCTCCGCCAAGATATCCCATCCACATATAGTGGCTGAAAATGCCGTATTTCAGGGATTTCCAGCGTTCGCGGTTCGAGATGCCGGTGTCCGGGACGGTGATCACCGTGGAGCCGGAAATGGCCGGCGACTCGAATTGAGCAAGGCCGGCGGCGACGCTGCCCGGCGCGCCCCAGGTGCCGGGTGATAGTTTCTCGCCGTTGACATATAGTGCCGCCATGGAAGGAAGTCCGCTGGCCGGGGGGATGAAATTCGCACCGGAGAGCACATTGATGCGGACGCCTGCTGGAAGCGTGGCTGAAGAGAGATCCAGCGTGCCTGCGTTGACGGTGAGGCAACCGGTTAGATTGACCGCCCCGCCCAGTTTCAGCGTGCCCGCGCCGGATTTCACCAAACCGCAACCCGAGCCCGACTCGGTGAGCGCGGCGGAAATGAGGAGGTCGGTGGCGGCGGCTCCATTGGCGACGTCGACGCGCAGCATCGGGGCCGCGTCGCGCCTGATGTGGATGCGGCCGTTGACCGTCGAGGTGGTGGCGCTCGCTTGGCTGGTGAGTGGGGTGTTTCCCCATTCGAGTTGAGCGGCGGAAACCGATGAAACGCCGCCGTTGCTGGAAAGCGTGCCGCCGGAGAGGTTCACACCGCCCGCGACGTTCCAGATGTGAATGGTGCCCGCCGAACTGACCAGACCGCCATGGATCGAAAGCGAGCTGATGCGGGCATCGGTGTAGCCAAAGCCCGTGCCGTCATCGTTGGTGAGGCGAACTTCCGCGCCGGCATTCACGGTGAGCGGTCCGCGGATGCGACTGGTTCCGCTGTTGGCACCGGAGAGTTCGAGAATGCCGGAGTCCACGGTGGTGCCGCCGGTGTAGGTGTTGGCGGCGGAAAGTGTCAGTGTCCCTGCGCCCTGCTTGGTTAATGTGCCAGTTTGTACGTCCGTGTTTCTCAGAATGACGCCGATGGTGATATTGCGGGCAGTAATGCCGTCGAAGGTGTCGATGATCGCCCCGCCATTGGAGATGTAGGCGTTCTGGTTGCCACCGTACAGGGTGATGAAGTTCGTCGTGTCGGCAGTGGCTTTCACGGTGGTGCCATTGAACGTCAACCACGAGTTGTTGTTCGTGCCAACCTCGCGGTCGGCGACTTTGATGGAAGGCGTGTAGAGCGTTCCGCCGTCGAGATTGAGTGAGAAGGTCGCCCCGGTGTTCACACTGCCGTCGATCCCGTTGGTTGAGGTCACCGTGCCTCCGGAGATGGTCAGATTTGCCCAATCGGCACTGGCAGCATTGGAAATGAAGCGGTTGGTCGTGTAGGTGCCGCCCGAGATGGTGAAATTGGCGCGTCCGATGGCCGTGTCTCCACTGATGGCAACCGCCGAGTTGATGGTGACGGTGGGGTTGTTGAAGTAGGCGCCGCTGTTGCCGCCATTTCCCTGAACGGTCAGCGTGCCGCTGCTATTGAGCGTGCCACCGGTGAGCGAGTAGTTGGCGTTGTTGCTGCCATTTCCAAACAGCAGGCTGGTGGCGCTGATCGTGCCGCTGAGAGTGATGGTGGATGGCGTGGCTGTGTTACTGAACACAGCGTCATTGCCGTTGACCCAGGTTGCTCCCGCCCCGGTCCAGTTGGCCGTGGTCGTATTCCAATTACCGGAAGTTGTGTTCCAGTTGTAGATCCCCGCGTGGGCGGAAAGGCAGAAAGCGAGTGTGGCGCTGGTGAGGTGGAAGGCGCAAAGGATCCGCTGGATCTGGTTTTTCATGAGGAGTCTGATTTGGAAATGGAGGAAATGGGCGCATGGGGACCCTGGCAGGATCCGGCATGGGTTCTCTAGCGACGCGAATCCCGAGATGGAATCGAAATAGGTTCCTCAGCCTGCCAGATTCAGGGAGTCCGTCATGTCCCTAAAACTAGGGATACCGGAGGGGAGAAGGGAGCTTCTTCATTGGTTTTCCCTTTCCAACTTCGCCTTCAGGGGGAGTTAGCGACGGTCATGGACCGACGCTACAGGGCTTTTTCACTCGCCGTGGTACTTGGCGACGGCCTGGGCGCGCGAGTGGACGTGGAGTTTCTCGTAGATCCGGGCGATGTGGGTTTGCACGGTCCAGTAGCTGATGCCGAGTTGATTAGCGATCTCCTTCTGGAGCAAACCCTTGACCAGCAATTCCAACACATCGTTTTCGCGAGCGGAAAGCTGGGTCATTCCATCCGGGGCGGCGGCGACGGAGGTGGGTGGGGCAGGTTTCCGGAAGGTCTGGATGACCCGGCGGGCAATATTGGACGACATGGGCGCGCCGCCGGCGAGGATTTCCTTGATGGCTGCGATGAGCTGGGCGGAGCGCACCGGCTTGAGCAGGTAGCCACCGGCACCGGCGGCGAGGGAATTGAAGATGGCGTCGGTGTCGTCATACACCGTGATCATGATCATGTGGGTGTCCGGTAATTCCAAGGAGAGCCTCTCGACGCATTGCACTCCATTCATGCCTGGCAGATTGATGTCCATCAACACGACCTTGGGTCGAAGCGCGGGGAGCGCGGCCACGGCCTGCTCGCCATCCTCGAAGGAGCCGATGCATTGAAACCCCTCCGCGCGTTCCACAATGGTTTGCAGATTGCGGCGCAGGCCGGGGCTGTCTTCGACGATGGCGATGGTGACGGGCTCGGAGGGCATGAGGGCGGTTTTCAAGATTTCAGAGGAGCAGTGAAAGTGACGATGGTGCCATGGCCGGGCGAGCTTTGGCAGGTGAAGGTGCCACCGATTTTCTCCATGCGCTCACGCATGTTGCGCGTCCCGCGGACGGCGGCGGCCTGCTCCGATGAATCGAATCCGCAGCCACTGTCCTCGATGACGAGGGAAACATGATCACCGTGGAGGACGATGCGCAATGTGATTTCAGCGGGCTTGCCGTGGCGCACCGCATTGTGGATGGCCTCCTTGGCGGCAAGGAACAAGTTGTGGCGCTGGATGGAATTCAGGGGCCGTGGAGGCAGTTGCTCAGGCACATCGAGACGGCAGCCGACGCGGGCGAGTGCGAGGTAATCCTGGGTGAACTTGCAGAGGAATCCGGCGAAGCGTTCCAACGTGTCGTTCGCGGGATTGATGGCCCAGACAATCTCGCCGAGGCGGCGGGCATTGGATTCGGCGCGAATGAAGATTTCATTCAGGGATTGGCGTGACGGATCATGCTCAGGCAGTTGCTCCTGCGCGAGGTCGCTGATCATGGCGATCTCTGCGAGGTTGGCGCCCAGATCATCATGAAGATCGCGGGCGATGCGTGTTCGCTCCACCGCCAGCGAATGTTGGCGGTCAAGCTGGAGCCAGGCAACATAGCGCCAGGCGGCGGTGATCACGCTGCCGACCATCACGGCGACCATCGACCAGAACCACCACTGGCGGGTGACGGGCAGTTGGATGGAAAGATCGATGCGTTGGGGCGATCCATATTGGCGGTCGCGCATTCGGATTCGCCAGACATTCTCGCCGGCTTGGTCGATGGCGGTGACGACGAGACCTGAGGTCGCACCGAGGACAGGCAGGAAACGGCTGTATACAAAAAGGTCTCCGGCGCGGGCCCCAGCGTCTGTCAGTTCGATCGCCATGGACGAGCGGGAGCTGCGGATGGCTTTGATTTCGGCCGCGCCGCAGTAGACATGAAGGTTTGAACCAATCAGCACGGGTATTGAAGATTCCGGTATCGGCGTGAAGCACAGGTGCTGGGAAGCGGATGGAGCCAACTGCGGCGTGCTCCAGAACTCCTGGGCCAGGCCGAGGTAGCGGTTCTCCCAAAACGACCAGACGGCGCAGCGCTGCTTCGGGTCCAGCCTGGCTTGTGCAAAATCGAGCGTCACCACCTGCTCCTTGTCTGATGGATTCCACAACAACGCCACCGTGGAATCACCCCAGTCCCTTTTCACCTGCCCGACCAGCCGCGGCCATTCCTTCGCCGTGCCGATGTCCAGCACTTCCGTTCGTTCCTGAGCTGGAGGAGACAGCACCTCGACATTGCGCCAGTAGGGCTTGTACTTTTCCTGATTCCAAGTGTCCGATGTGAACGCCGCCCCGCATGACAGCCCCACCATGCTGATCCAAGTCCGCGCCAACGGCCAGCCACCCACCACCGGACTCACGTCCTTCAACTCCGTCGCCATGTAATAACAGTCATTGTCCACGGCGAACCAACGCCCGTTGAGCTGATAGGAATTCAGAACGTGCCGCATGACATCTCTCACACCGCTGCGGGTAGTGACGGGGCCGGTGCGGCTGGCATCGACCAGCCCCAAGGTGGCACGGTCTGTGAACCAATCGCAAAACAGAATGTAGGTATCCTCCCCCGCTGCCTCCCGGAGAGCCTGGAAGTTTTCACGGAACACCTCCAAACTGGTCTTTTCTCCCCCGGCAAGCGTTTTGCGAAACGCATTGGGCTGGTGATAGCCAATCTTCAAATACGAAAAGCCATCTCGGACCGCCTGCCGCACGTCCGCGATGCACCGGTTGATGTCTGTTTTCGACATGTCAAAATCCAGTTTGAGGCCCGCCCGCTGACCTGCGGCGGAGATTTTCCGCGCGTAGTAGGAAAATCCCTCTGGATAGAAGTCAGCGATGTCCATGGGTTTTCCTGGGTCAGCTTCGTAGTTCTCGCCGATCTGGATGACATCGGGCCGCAGCCGTCCGTCCGACTTCCCGATTTGCGCGACCACACCGAGTACGTCCGTGCCACGGGCGATCCGTTCGGGCGAATACACGCTGCTCCATCCGCTGAGGGCTCCCTTGGCTGTCCGCGACCCGTGCGTCCGGGCCACCCATTCCGCCCAGCGTGCCATCGCCGTCCGCGGAGGCTCGAAAAACAGCCCGGCCTGCTGCCCCCAGCGGGTCTGCCCTGGATCGACGCGCACCAAGTCCATCGAGGAAACCAGGATCATGCCGGCCCGACCATCCCCCAGCGGAGAAACCAGCGTGGAAAGATAGCTCACGGGCTCGCCAACCGGTCCGAACAAAAATCCCGCCCTGTCACCGCGGTAGAAGCCACCCTGTTCGTGGATCCAAGAAGCAGTTTTCATTTCACCGAGAATCAGCTGAACGGACGTCTTTGCATGCAGCCCTGTCAGGAACCAATCCTCGGGCTTGCCATCTACTTGAAGAAAACGTCCGGCACCGGCGGCAATGCCGGTCAGCGGAGCATCGTTCATCACCAGCGGCACAAGCTCCGCCAGCCTGACCGACTGTTCGCCGAAATTGCGGATTCCCGCTTGCACCAACACCACTTGCGGAGTGTCGGCAACCGTTCCAAGGCGGAACAACAATTCGAGCCGTTCTTCCTCGAAGCGGATCACCGAAGTCGTCACCATGGTGGAGCCATATGCCCCCGACTCAGTCGCCGTTTTGGTTTCAACGACCTTGCCAGAAGTCGAATTGAGAGAACGGCCCCCACCGTTAATTTCCACGTTTGCCGCAAACCCGGCCCGAAGCATCGTCAGACCCGGCGCGGAGATCGTGAATGAACGTCCATCGGCAGATAGCCGGGCATCCTCACCAATCGACTGACCACAACCCGCCACGGCCATCACCAAGAGTGCGGCGAGTCGAGGGAATAGGTGGCGCATCACTTGCAACAGAGTACAATCAAGATTGCCTTTGCCAAGCGTCCCTTAGCACCGGAGCCAGCCTTCCGGATTCCGCGACGACCGTCGAACGCTTGTCAAATGCCACCGGAATCCCCGTGCAGTCATGGCTTTTCAAACTCTCCCAGATCCCACTTGTCCTTCCACTCGCTGAAGGGCAGGCCGTCGTCGTTGAACTGGAGCGGCAGCCAGATGTAGCGGCCATCGATCGCATTTTCCGGCTTCCAGCGATCGGACATCAGGATAAAGGCGTCTTTCTTGCCCTGCACTGGCAACACGAAAGTGGACTGGGATTCAAAGGTCGTCGCTTTCTGCTCGTCCGTGCCAACGGCGGGATGGCCAAGCGATTTCCATGGCCCCCAAATGCTGTCGGCCATACTGAGACGTGCGGGGTTGTGAGACCAACCGGTGCAGCCGGAGCTGATGATGTAGTATTTCCCCTGATGCTTGAACATCGCAGGGGCTTCGTTGAAATCTCCCGGGAAGATGCGGATGTATTTGCCTGCGGGTTTCAGATAGTCATCGGTGAGTTGGGAAATGTGGAGCGTACCATTGTGCTCGGACGAATAGAGATGATAGGCCTTGCCGTCGTCATCGACGAAGAGGTTCATATCGCGGGCCATCTGACCGCACTCGTGATGGAGGCGGAAGAGCGATTCCTTCGGGTAATCGGGGACCGGGCCACCGGGAAGATGGATTTTGGAAATGGCCGCGGCTTCTTCTTCCGTGAGCGGTTTCTTCCGGTCATCGGGAACATTCGCGGGCCAGACGCCGGCGTTCGGGCGGAAGCTGCCGAGATACTGATACGGGCCGGTGACTTTGTCCGCCACGGCCACACCGCTGCGGGCTGCGTTGTAGCCTTGGTCCTTGAGTTCGAGGTGAAACCACATGACGAACTTGCCGGTCTTCTTGTTGTAGATGACTTTGGGCCTTTCCAGGATACAGCCCTTGGTAATCTCACTTTGCGAGTCTTCCGAAACGGGTAAGGCGATGCCATCGTCCATCCAGTTGTAGAGGTCCTTTGAAGAATACACGCTGACGCCGACGTGAGCGACGTTGCCCGCCCCGCCCGCGACCATGTGCTGGCCGAACCAGTAATACGTCCCCTCGTGGAACAGAATGCCGCCGCCGTGGGCATTGATGTGGACGCCATTGTTATCCGGCCAGATTTCGCCAGGGACGAATGGTTTGAGCAGCTCCGCAGCATGGCCGGCGGCCAGAGACGCCGCGAAGAGGACGCTGAATAGGATGTGTTTCATGCGTTGGAAGAGGATGGTTCTGTGAGGTTCAGCGCGGAGCTTCCACCGACAATACTCCGCCACCTGTGACCAGATTCGGGTGGGAGGTGGCGGTGTAGGTCCCTGCGGCGAGTGGCTTGCCGTCGGGCATCCGGACGGGAAGCGCGAGAACGGCTTTTGTTCCATCGGCGACGTAGATCATCGGCTTGTCACCGGTGAGATCCAGCGACTGACCGCTCAGCACGTATCGGTCGCTGCGGAATGCCAAGCGGTTGACGCGAACCGGAGCGGCGACACGGATGTTCCCGCCTTTTCCTGCGAAATCGGCGCTGTGGTCGTTGGCTCCGAAGTCGAGCCATTTCACGGAACCCGTGATGTCGCGCCAGTTGGCGGTGCCATTGACGTCCCAGGTGCCGTCGCCGCCTTGGCCATTCTCACCCCACAGGAGCGGTGTCGCCGAGGAGGATTCCGCCTTGTAAATGCGGAAGGCATCGATGGTCAGACGTACGAAGGAGAAGTTGATCCCCTGATGGTTGCCGCCGTTCTCGAAGCCGACCGTATAGGTGCCGGGCACCAGGTTGGGGTAGCGAAAGACACTGGATTTTGGAATCCGGACCGGGGCGTAATGATTGAGCGAAACCCACATCCGGCTGCCATTGCCGTCCAAGGTGTAGTAAGCGGTGCGCGAATCGGGGTCCCGGGTAACGATGACCTCGACGCCGGATCCGTTGAAGGTGTAGCTGCCGCTGCCACCGCGTCGGTCGCAGTAATGCACGTCGTCCTGATCATTGCCGGAACCGCGCTTCGACTTGCGGTTCCAGTAGTCGGGGCGCGTGACTTTGAATCCGTCCAAAGCCCCTTGGAAGCCACCCGGGCAGCGGTTGGTGTAGTTCCCCGCCAGGGTATGCTTGCCGAGCTTGAGACCCGTGATCTTCGCGAGGCTGCGGTTCGGGTTGTCCCCGCTGATGTGGATGGTGGAATGCGGCTTGCCGTCGAGCGTGAGTTCCAGATCGGCATAGTTCCAGGCGGAGCCTCCAAAGAGTTCCACCTCGGTGCCCTCGAAATCGAAGCTGAACGACTGGCCGTTGATCCAAGTGTTGCCGCGCGGTTCCCAGGAACCACCGAGTTGAGCGCTTGTGACACCGAACCAGCGGGTATCGGCGAAGTCCACACCTGGGTCGCTGTCGTTGACCAGTTCGGTGACCTTGAAGGCATCCACCGTCATCACGACACCGCCGCGCTTGGTGCCGGTGAGCGTGTGCGTGCCGCGTGGCAGGCCGGACTTGGCAAAGACCTTCTGGAAACTTCCGCTGCCTATGGAGAGATCGACCGTTCCTTGGGAAACCCCATCGATGGCGAGTTCCACCACCCCGCGATCCGGTCCGCGGCTGCTGATCCATTCCACGTCGGTGCCGGTGAAGGTGAAGGTGAACGAATCCCCGTCGGCAGTGGCGGAGTGTGCGTCGTTGCGGAATTCGCGGAGATTGCGGTTCGGCTGATAGGCCCAGGAGCTGCCGCGATAGCTGATCGCACGGCTGGTGTTGTTCACCAATCCCGCGCCACCGGGGCAAAGGACGTCCATGGCGATGACCGTGTTAGGCGTCACCCACGGAGTCCCGTCCGGCAGCGTGAGGGAGATTCCACGGTTGTCCTGAACCAGCTTGACCGGGCGGCCGGTGGCAAGGAGCCGGGCGTTGGTGAACACCTTGCCGTCGGCGGGCGGCGGCAGTGTCAATGTGTTGCCAGTCGGTGGAACGAGGACATGGAGGTATTCCCGGCTGTCGTCATGGGCCTTGGTGGCCACGCCCCATTTCAAGCCCGACTTCCGCACCACCACGCCTTGGAAGGGCGGCGGGAATGAGCTGCTTGGGTTGGTGTTTTTCACCGACTCGGCGATCGGCTCCAACAATTTCGCCAAGCCATCAATCAACGGAGCCTGGGTGTGGTCGATCCCACCGCGTATCCCCTTGCCCGCCCCTTCCGCGTTCGGGCTCCACTGGACGCCACCGCCTTGGGAATTGGCGGCCGCCTGGATGACCGTCGTGATGAGCATCGACTCGGGATTGCGCCCGGTGTTGTAGATGAGCTGGTAGGTGGAAATCGCGCGACCTTCCTCCACCTCCCATTGCACCTCCTGCACGCCGTCCACCCCGTAGTTCGCACCGCCATTCTGCAACAGCACGAGGTCGGGATTGCGTTCCCGGATGGTTTTCATCAGGCGCGGATAGTCAACCGCCCGGTCCTGCGTGCCATCTGTGAAATTCTCGTCCATCCATAAGCCGTCCAGCCGATCGCCGTAGCGATCGATCAACTCGGCGAACAAATCGTTGAGCCAGTCATCGTGCGGCGAACTCACCGGCTGGTAGGGATGGACATAGAAGTAGAAGCGGATCCCCTTGGCGCGGCAGGCGTCCGCCAGATCACCGAGCAGGTCGCGTTTCGGACAGCTCTTCCGGTCCGGCGCCCACTTGGCCATCGCCGCGCTGGGAAAGAGCGGGCAGGTGCCAGAGTGCCACGCGGTGAAGACGCAATACTGCGCACCCGCCTTCACCAGTTGATCCACGTAGTTCGGGACATCCAGAATCTCGGCAAACTCATCGATGTTCGCGGCATTGGAACCGTCCGCATTCGGCCAACCGGGCGCCATCCCATAGCCGTTCCAGACGTAATGGCTGAAGATGCCGTATTTGAGACGCATCCAGGTTTCGCGTCGCGATGGACCGGTATCGGGAATCTTGACGACACCACCAAGTTGCGGCGATTCAAAGTTCGCCTTGCCTGCCGCCACGCTGCCCGGAGCACCCCAGAGGCCGGGCTTGAGCTTTTCGTTATTGATATAAATTTCTGAAATCGGCGTTCCGGAAATCGGAGGGATGAGTTTGGCGGTGCCGAGCACGTTCACGCGAATCCCCGGAACGAGAGCCCCTTTGGAAAAATCCAGCGTGCCATCATAGACGGTGATAACACCGGCAAGTTTCACCGACCCCTCCACAGCCATCGTTCCCGGGCCGTCCTTCACGAAGCCGCAGGTGCCGCCTGTTTCGGCGATCCCGTTGGATAGCAGCAGGTCGGTCGCCGCAGTGCCATCTTCCACGGTGAACGAGCATACCGAAAAGACGTCGTGTGGTATCACCACCTTGTCCTCGACTTTTAAAGTCGTGGACGCGGATTTCATGATGAATCCCGGTCGATTCGGATTGGGCATCACCCCGGCGAGCTTGGTCCAGTCTGCCGCTCCGGATGCGCAGCAAGCACCGGTGAAGCTAAGAAAACAGGCAAGTGGGATGGATCGCAGGAGTGGCGTGAAAAACGGCTTGGTCATGTGAAGGAAGAAAGGAACTTGAATGAACGATTGAAGGCGAAAGGCATTTCTCCGGTCGGCGCATCACGGTGCGCAGGTTGCCGCGTTGATGGGATCCGCGAAGGCGATTCCGAGGGCAAAATGGCAGGCACCTTTCGCAACACACTGTGTCATGTTGTTGTTGATATTGGTGTGAATCAGACGGCCCCCGTCACTGCGGGGCGCTGAACTGATAGTTGCCGGACGCGGCGGCGAAGACGGCTGCCCCGTTTTCCATGCGTAGGAAGCGCAGACCATCGACGGAGGCGGCGGGTTTGCCGCTCTCGCGCACGTTGGCGGCGTCCTTGGTGGGCACATGGATGGTGGCGGTGGTGTTCGTGGGGATGCGTGTGTTCAGGGTGAACTGGCCGTTGGCGATCTTCCACTCGCTGGTAATCAGACCGTGGATGGAGCGGAGTTGACCCTTGGCAGAGGTAAGTCCGCCGCCGAGGATTGGGTGGATGATGATTTGTTTGAACCCGGGTTGGACGGGATCTTGGTCGATACCCGCCACGCTGTCGTAGAGCCACTCGCCACATGAGCCCAACGAATAGTGGTTGAACGAATTCATGCTGGGATCCTGGAATCCCTTTTCAGGCGTCCAGCCGTCCCAGCGCTCCCAAATGGTGGTGGCACCCATCTTGACTGAAAACAACCACGACGGAAAACTGTCTTGTAACAGCAGTCGGTAGGCGGTGTCGAATTTGCCCGCTTTACTCAACTCGGGCAACAGATAACTCACGCCGATGAATCCGGTCGATAGATGGTATCCCTTGGCGATGATGTCTGCCTCCAGATGATCGATGGCCTTGGCGCGCAGCGGTTCGGGCAGGAGATCGAACTTGAGCGCCATGAGATACGCGCACTGGGTGTTGCCGGTGATCTGGCCGTCGGCGCTGACGTATTTGGCGATGAAGGCGTTCTTGATGGTCTGAAAAAGGGCTTCGTAGGTGGCGGCATCGTCTGTTTTGCCAACCGCCCGCGCAGCCTTGGCCACCAGGCTGGCGGAGTATGCAAAATAGGCGGTGCCGATGAGTTCCTTGTCGGTGTTGGCGTTGATGGATAGCCAATCGCCGTAATCACCGCCGCGATGACCGCTGCGGATCGAGTCCGTACTTTGTTGTTGGCAGAACTCCAGCCATTTAACCATCGACGGATATTGGCGCCCCAGAAGGCGCAGATCACCGTAGGTTTGATAGATTATCCAAGGGCAAATCACCCCGGCATCACCCCAGCCCGGAGTGCCGGCGGAGTTGCCGGCCGGAGCGACGTCTGTGAATGCACCGTTGTCTGCTTGGTTGTCGGTGACATCGACAAGCCACTTGGTGAAAAACGCGGCGACGTCGGCATTGTAGGTGGCGGTGCGGAGAAAGACCTGGGCGTCGCCCAGCCAGCCCAAGCGCTCGTCACGTTGCGGGCAATCAGTGGGCACACTTAGGAAATTTCCGCGCTGGCCCCATTCGATGTTGGCTTGCAGTTGGTTGATGCGGGCGTCCGAGCAGGTGAATGTGCCGCAGCGCGGGGTGTCCGAGCCGATGACGATTCCGGTGACGGCATCGAGCGGCGGCTTGCTGGAGAGACCGGTGAGTTCGACATAACGGAAGCCGTGGAAGGTAAACTTCGGTTGCCAGGTTTCGGTCCCGCCGCCCTTGCAGACGTAGGTGTCGATGGACGGCGCGCCACGCAGATTGGTGGTGTAAACGGTGCCGTCAGGATTGAGCATTTCCGCATGGCGCAAGGTGATGGTGGTGCCCGCCGCAGCGGAAATCTTGAGGCGGACCACTCCGACCATGTTTTGTCCCAAATCAAAGGTCCATTGGCCGGGCTTTGGTTCGGTGAGTTTTTTTGCCCGGAGTTGGGCCAGCTCGCGCGACGGCTCCATCACCTGGCCATTGAGCGGACGTGTGGGTTCCTCGCGCACGACCACGGGCGACCACGCCGCATCGTTGAAACCCGGTCGATCCCAATGCGGGATTTCACGGGTGGCGTCGTAGTGTTCGCCGTGCATGAAATCCGTGGCCAGCAGCGGGCTAGCCTGGGATTTCCATGTTTCATCGGTAACGATGCGCTCGCTGCCGCCATCTTGATAGGTCAGCTCCAACTGGGCGAACAAGGCCGGGCTTTTGCCCCAGCGTTGAAAACCGCCATTGCCGATGTGACCGGCATACCACCCGTTGGCCACCTGAGCGCCCAGCACGTTCTGCCCATTGGAGAGCATGGCTGTGACGTCATATTCCTGATAGCGAAGGCGCTTGGCATAGTCGGTCCATTCAGGAGCGAGAACATGATTTCCGACCCGCCGTCCATTGAGACGCAGCTCATAGAGTCCGAGAGCGGTGGCATAGAGCGTGGCCTTGGCGATCGGCTTGGCAACGGTGAAACCTTTGCGCAGATAAGGCCGAGCTGGAGGTGGCAGCAGATCCGCCGGGAAATTCACCGTAGCCTTTTCGTTGAATGAGAGAACCTTGTTTTTGCCTGCGAGATCGAATTCCACCCGCAGATGTTTCAGTTTCTGCTCCGCCGGGTCCTTGCCGAAACTTTCATTGGTCACTTGCAGAGTAAAAGGTCCGGCTTTCAGCTTTTCGCGCAGTTGGACTGTCACATCAAGATGCCCGCCGCCACCGTCCGCCTCATACAAGGCTCGCCGGATCAGCGGAGTGGGTGAATTCGCAGGCACGATCGCCGAACCATCAATCCATTTGGCGCTCCAGTCCCCCGCATCGAGCAGGCCGACGGTCCACGACGCGGGTTGACTCCATGCTGACGGCTCGCCATCCCTGTCCCAAGCCCGCACTTTCCAGAAACACGCCATCCGCGACTTCAAGGCGGCACCCGCATATGCCACCTGGCTCGTCGCATCGCTCACCACCTTGCCGCTATCCCACAAATCACCACGATCCGCCGCCAGTTCCTTCGCGGAAGAGGCCACCAGGATCTGATATGCGGTTTGTTTCTCGCCGCGTCGGTCGGACTCCAGCCACCATGAGAGCCGCGGCTGCATCACATCGATGCCCACCGGATTGGTGAGATACTCGCAACGCAAGTTGCCGGTGGTCATGCCAGCCAGCAATGGACCGGCGAGTGCCGCAACCATCACCAGCATCTGGAATACCGGATGTTGGTGGAGGCCAAGGCTGAGTTTGCAGTGAGGGATTGTGCGCAATCGCATAGGAATGAAATGTCAGTTACTTCGGCTGGAGCGTCGCGGCATAGCCACCGGCGTTTTCCATGCGGATGCGGATGGTGTCGCCGCGTTTCACCTCACGGGTGTTTTCCGCGAGAGACGAAGGCCGTTGGACAGATTCCGGGGTATCCGCATAGGTTGTTAGAGTATAACTTCCTTCACCGAGAAAATCGAGTTTGATGTCGAGTTCGAGCGGCTGTTGGTGGTTCATGCCGGCGATCCACCAGCCATTTCGTTTACGGCGCGCCTGAACGAGGTGTTTCATGATTTCTGACGAAAGCGCGCGGGTTTCATCCCAAGTGGTGGGAAGATTCCGATAGAATCCGATGCCAGGTTGGCCGCGGTAGTGGATCGGATCATCGCACAGGCACAGGAAGGGCGAATCTATCAACACTGCCAGGGCCAACTGCCGGGCGCGGGTGCCGGGAGACGTTGCGGGAATCGAGTTGGGAACGAATGCATCTTCACGCACATTGAGGAAGGCTCCCGGCGTGACATCAGCCGGACCTAACAGTCCGCGCGTGAAGGGCAGCATCATCATGTGCGATGGGGTGAAGGCATTGCCGAGTTTGACATATTCCACGCCGAGCACCCCCTCTTGCGTGAGCAGATTCGGCCAGGTGCGCGAAAGGCCGGTGGAGGTATAAACTCCGTGAAAGTCCACCACGAGTTGGTGTTTGGCAGCGGCGGCCAGCAACTCTTCATGCCAGCGTTGCGTCCCTTGGGAGCCATTGTTTTGGAAGAAATCGATCTTCACGCCCACCGCGCCCCATTTCGCGTAAGTGGCGAACAATTTGTCCGCGCCGATGGACGGGATGTTTTTCGAGTTCACCCAGAGGATGAGTTTCACTCCCTTGGTTTTTGCATAGGCCATCAGCTCCGGCATGTCGATGTGACCTTGCGGCTTGATCGCGGTTTCCGGATCGGGGCTTTCCTGATCATACCAGAACCAATCGACCAACATATAACTCCAGCCCATTTCCGCAGCGAAGTCGATATACTCTTTATGTGACTGCGTGTTGCCGCGCGAATGCAGACCGCTGTATTGGTCCCAATGACGGTTGCGACCGGTCCACCACGCATCCCATGCGGAAATTCCGGGTTTGATCCACGATGTGTCCTTGATCTGCGAGGGCGTGGCGAGGTTGGTCAAGAGGGTGGAAACGGTCAGATCGCCCGCCTTGCGAGCGATGATCAAGGCATGCCAGGCCGACTCGCGGGGTGTTGTGGATTCCACCGCCGAAACCAGCGATGCCTTCGCACCGAAGACACCGGGCTTGCCGGTAGAGGTCAGAAAGGAACCGGACCAATCGCGTACATCCGCCTCGCCCACTGCGACCCATGCGTTGGGTGCCTCGACCACAAGCGGCAGAATGCGGCGGTCGCCCGGCATTTGGCTCAACCGAATCTCGGGATAAACACATTCCGCTTCCGCTGACGCGCCGATCCACGCCCGATGATCGCCGGTGAAGAGGAATTCCGTCTTGTCGTCCACGAGTTTGAACTGTCCGAGAGACTGCTGTTTCGGCAACACGTAGCGCAGCGCCACGCCATCGTCGTAGGCACGCACGAGCACCTCGAAATCGACAGCTTCGGTGGGAGCCGGGCGCTTTTCCCGCAGGCGCAGGGTCAACTCGCGGTAGCGGTCCTTCACCGTGCTGAACTTGCCGAAGTCGTCTCTCCAAGCGGTGTTGTTCGCACGGACTTTGGTGTCGAGCACCTGCACATTTTCACCCAACTGGAGTCCGCCCTCAAAGGCCAGGCCGAGTTTGGAAGGAATAAGGAGAGGCGCGCCATCGAGATCGATGGAATAGGTCAGGCCATTCGTGCTCTGGATGGATACCGATATCTTGCCGTCGGGCGAGGAAATCTTGGGAATGGCTGCCGCGTATGCTGGTGATGTGAGAAAATCGGCAAATGTCAAGGAGGTGAGGATGGATATAACGAATGAAATCGGCTTCATGTGGCAGGAACAAGATATTCAGGGATATGCTGTGTTTTCAGGGATGCGGACCCGGCATGGCGGAAAAAAGGGCAGCGCGCGGAAACCCATACCGTACGCCACCCGGGAATTTCCCCTCCAGAAGCAAGGTTGCTTAAAGTTGCTAGTTTGAATTTTTTATTCTTCAGGAAGATAAAGAGAAAGTTGCCGAAGCCGCTGGACCTTTCTCTCTTCCATTCCGAATCCAACATGAAAATCACCTCCTGCGGCGAAGGAGGGCGAACATGCCGAAACCGCCGAGAAACGCGGCGCCGGGCTCGGGAATTGCGCTGATGACGAGGTTGTCGATTGCAAGGTTGCCATTATGGGACGCGAAAGTGAGGTAACCGTCGCCAGATCCGAAGTTCAAGTTCGTCCAGGTGTCGGCCAAGGTGTTGTTGACATACATTTTCAGAACATCGGTAGCACCATCGCTGTTGAACGCGGAGCCGGTTCCGGCGGCGTTCGAGAGCAACAGGGTGATCAGATCACCGTCGTTGAAGGTCACAGTACTGCCAACAGTCGTTCCGGCGTTGAACTGCTGGGTCGCGCCATTATCCCTGAACAGGCTGCCGAAGTTGTTGCTTGCGCCTGTAATGAAGGAATTCTGGACGCTGCCGATTTGAACGGCACCCCAGTCGCTTGGATCGAGTCCCGCGAACACCTTGATGTTGAACTTCACTTCCAAGAGCGCGCCCGCATTGTTCGCGTCGGTCGCGAAGTTGCGATCCAAGCTGGAATAGGTGTTGAGACCATTAGGATCCCCATAGGGAGTTCCGTTGCCGATCAATGCCATTTCGCTCACATAACTTCCGCCATCCGTGAAGCCGCGGCGCACGGACCAAGGACGACTTCCTGTGTAACTGATGGAGGAGGTTAGTGGATCCAATGTGCCGCCCTGATCATTGCTCAAGCCAGGCTGGTCATTGAAGTTCGCCCCATCTTGGGCCGTATTGAAGTTATCGGTCAGCAGCACAACAGCTGAAGCCGGACCGGCGAGCGTGATTGCCGCGAGGGAGGCGAGGTGGGAGGCTCTCAATTTCATGATTTCTTGTCTTGTTGGGTTATATTTGAGATTCAGTTGGCGCGGACCTGGATGAAGAGTTTGGGGTTGATGAGGAGGGCGGGCGACACGGTGACCTCGATCGTCTCAACTTCGCCAGCCAGACTCGGGGCGCCCTCGGTGGCACCATTGTCCTGCGCCCAGGTGGAGAGGTCGGTGGAATACCAGACCGTGTAGGCCAGTGCGGGGTCGGGCAGGCCCAGAGCACGACGGGTGTAGCTGAACTTGCCGTTCGACTTGTTGAGAGGGCTGGTGATCGGGTTCACCGAGGATCCGCCGGTGGGATCGAGGCCGAAGGCGTATTCCTCGTGATTGGTCAGTCCATCGTTGTCGTCGTCGTCATTCTCGCCGCCGATGACGCCGTTGGCGGTCTTCCAAGCGTCGTAGTCGCTGCCAATGTCGAGGGTGAGTTCGCCGGTATCCTCGGAGAATGACCAATTGCCCTTGGCGTCGGTCATGGTCCATGTGACTCCATCGAGCTGCTGGGTGAATCCGGCCACGCTGAAGGCGGAGCCGAAGGTCTCGCCGTTGAGGGTTGCGCGATCCACAAGGAGCCAGATGTAGCCCGTCGTTCCGCTGACGCTGGCGGTGTCGATGTTGAAACTGCCGTTGAAGGTCACAGTTCCGGCTCCGGTGACCATGTTGGAGGCGGGAGCTTCGGTAACGACGAATTGCAACTGCGAGGTATCGGTGAATACAAGAGCGCCGTCGTTGACCGTGGTGTTGCCGGTGTAGCTGTTGGTGCCGGTCAATGTGATCGTGCCCGCGCCTTCCTTGACCAGATTCCCCACCCAGCTTGGATTGTTCCCGGTATTCTGAATCACCCCGTCGAAGTTGCTGCTTCCGTTGTCGACGCCGATGGTGAGGTTCGAGTAGCCCCCGCTGTTATAGCCGGTCCCAATGATTCCACTGCCCGTGATTTTGTTCACACGGACATTGGCCTCGACGGTGTTGAGCGTCGCCCCGCTGGCCACATTCAAGTCGGAGAAGTTGCCGCTCCAGTTTTCATTGGCAGAGGAACCGGCGGTGAATGAGCCCTCCTGCACGTCAATCAGCGAGCCGGAGTCCAGTGCGAAAGTCGCAATCCCCGCCCCCCACACGAAATTGCCCGCACCCGTCTTGCGCAGTGTGCCAAGACCGGAAAAGGTGGTGGTCACGCCATCCCAGCCGCCATTCAGTTCCAACACCGCGCCACTGGCCACCGCAAAGCTGCTGCTGGCATAGGAATTCAGCAATTTCAGCATGCCGTCGGTGACGTCCGTCGCACCGGTGTAGGCATTGCTTCCGGAGATGACCAATGTGCCGGCATTGTTTTTTTGCATTCCGTTGATGCCATTCAGGCTGGACGCAATGGTAGCGACCCGGCCCGATCCGACTGAGATTGATGGAGCCGCACCCTGCAAAACCAGACTGCCTGCGCCAGCGGCGATCGTGTGATCCGCACCGGAGAACAGCAGGGTGCCGATTGAAAACACCGAGTCCATGGTTGCCGTGGCAGGGCTTGCACCATTGAAGGTGGCTGTTTGGTCCGCACCTTGCGCGATGGTGGCACTCAACCAATTGGCGGTGTCACTCCAGTTGCCGGCTCCTGCTATCCACGTTCCGTCGTTCTGCGCGGGCGGAGCACCAGGCACCGTGGTGATGACCAGATTGTCAACTGCCAGGTTGGCATTGTGGGATGCGAAGGTGAGGTAACCGTCGGCCGATCCAAAGTCCAGATTGGTCCACGTGCCGACCAAGGTGTTGTTGACGTAGATTTTGGCCACATCGGTAGCGCCGTCACTGTTGAACGCTGAACCGGTCCCCGCGGCGTTCGAGAGAGTCAGGGTGATCAGATCGCCGTCGGCGAAGGTAATGGCGCTGCCGACGGCCGTTCCTGCGCTGAACTGTTGCGTTCCGCCGCTATCCCTGAACAGGCTGGCGAATTTGTTGCTTGCACCGGTAATAAACGAATTCTGGCTGCTGCCGACCTGGATGGCACCCCAGTCACTGCCGTCTCCGGCGAGTGAGGCCACCACTTTGATGTTGAACTTCACTTCAAGGAGCGCGTTCGCGGTGTTCGCATCGCTCGCAAAGTCATGGTCCAGGCTGGAATAGGTATTGAATCCGTTCGCATCACCGTAGGGAGTACCGTTGCCGATCACGGCCATTTCGCTCACGTAGCTGCCGCCATCCGTGAAGCCGCGGCGAACGGTCCAAGTACGACCACCTGCGTAACTATTGGTGGAGGTGACAGGGTCCAAGGTGCCTCCCTGATCATTGCTCAAGCCAGGCTGAGCAATGAAGCTTGCCCCATCCTGGTTTGTGTCAAAATTGTCGGTCAACAACACGTCAGCCTCAACCGAGACGGTGGCGAGTCCCAGAACGGCGGTTGTAAGGAGAGCCGAGCGGAAGAAGGGATTGGATTTGGATTTCATGGGATTTTCGGGGTTTGGTCGGTGCGGATGGGCTGGATTCTGGAGGTCGGAAGCGGTTAGGGAGGATTTGGGAAAACCGACTTCATCCGGAGAAGGGGATGACCGGGCAAAAACCCGACACGGTTTCTGAAAACAATTTCACCCGTCGACGGATGAATGGATCACGAGCGCCCTGCAGAGCCCGTATCATGGCCGGAGCGCGCTCCATAAACCATTACATTTCAGTGCTTTACCGCCATGGAACCAAGTGCGCCAAGGGGAGTTTAGTGACGAAAAAATTGATCCCTGAGCGTCCCCGGTGGTTCAAAATCTCCCGATTTGAGCCTACTTTCCCAACCCTCTCCAGATCGACTCTCCCTTGTCGCAGGAGCCAGCCCGTGGGGGGACATATTTCGCCCTTCCTTGCCGATGCACCTTCTCACTCCGCGCCAAGCGCCTCGCGGACGAGGATCACGGCCAGGGCGCGTTCGACGACGGGCACAAAGTTGGTATTTGCGGCGGGCGAGAGCTTGATGAACTCCTCGCCGTGGGCTTCCAGATAGCTTTCAACGGCATCCTTTTCCGCAGCAGCGCGGGTGCTGTCGCCGGTTTGCCGACAGGCCATCAGCAGGATGGAGTGGAGGTATGCCTGGTAGTCGCCGCTGCCGGCTGATGGATCGCTCTCCACGAGGGGCAGGGCAAGGTCGGCCCAGACGATGGCCTCTTCCGGATTGCCGCACCGCAGTTCATAGAGTGCGAGGGCGGTATTCACCAACATGGGCCTCCAAGGATTTTCGGCTGCGGACTGTTTTCTGAGAAATTCCGCCGACGCTTGCAGGCGCTGGATGAGTTCCGGCGAGGCGGGTCTGAGCAGGCACATTTTGATGAGCTGCTCGGCGGCGTTGGGATTGCTGGTTCCGGTGAATCGGTCAAGAAGGAGCGCGCGGTGCTCTTCGTAGGCGTCACCCATGCCCGCCATGACCAATGCCGGGGCGGTGCGGATCATGTCGCCGGTGTCGGGGATCGCCTCGCTCGGAATGAAGCGATTGGCGAGTGGCAAAAGCATGTAACATTCGGCGGCGGCCTTCCAGCGGTGGTGCAGCAGGTGCCAGTCACCCAAGCCGCGGAAAACGCCGGTGGCCTCCTGTGAGGGCTCGATGGTGTCGAGCGGGGTCTGGCGGAGCACGGCGTCGGCCTCGTCGGTCTTGCCCTGGCTGAGGAGCAGGGATGCCTTGGAAACATTGGCGCGGGCCTGGGCTTGCTGGCGCAGCTTTGCCTCCGCGGAACGGGCGGTTTCCGCGATCTGGCGCAGACGCTGTTGTTCCTTCAGCGCGGCATTTTCCCGAAGATACATGCCGGTGGAAACGGCGAAGCCTGCCAGCACGGTGAGGGTGATGAGCAGTACGGAAACACAGGCCGCGCGGTTGCGATCCACGAACTTGCGGAATCGATAGAGTCTGCCCGCTGGGCGAGCCAGCACCGGCTCGTTGGCGAGGAAGCGCGCCAAGTCGAGGGCCAGGCCGTTGACGGTTTCGTAGCGGCGGGAGCGGTCTTTTTCGAGGCACTTGAGGACCACCTGGTCGAGATCGCCCCTGACGGTGGAGATCCATTTGGCCACATCCGTGCCGCGGCACCCGGCAAGAGCGGCTGCATCCGCAGGATACAGGGCCGCAATGTCCGAGGATGGAATCGGAATTTCGCGGTGGAGGAGAATTTCCAACGCGGCCGGGTAGCCCGCCGCGCCGAGTTCAACCGGATCGAAGACCGGGCGGCCGACTAACAACTCGTGGAGCAGGATGCCAAGGCTATAGACGTCGCTGCGGGTATCCACATCGATGCCGCCGCTAGCCGCCTGCTCGGGACTCATCGAAGCGAGCGTGCCCATCGGCTGGCCGCCGGCTTCCGTCAGGCCGGGCGTCAATTCCGAACCATCGGTGGCTTTGGCGATGCCGAAATCGATGACCTTGGGCTCCATTTTTCCGTCCTGCATCGAGACGAGCACGTTCGACGGCTTGATGTCGCGGTGGATCACACCTTTCTGGTGGGCGTGCTGGATGGCTTGGCAGACTTCGATGAACAATTCGAGTCGCGGCCGGATGCCGAGCCGGTGTTCATCGCAGAAATCCGTGATTTTCCGCCCGCGCACCCATTCCATGGCGAAGTAAGGACGGCCGGTCGGGGTGGTGCCGGCGTCGAGCACGTGGGCGATGTGCGGATGATCCATCATCGCGAGCGCCTGACGCTCGACCTCGAAGCGGGCGATCACTCGTTCCGTGTCCATGCCCAGACGGATCACCTTGAGCGCGACCCGGCGCCTCACCGGCGACTCCTGTTCGGCGAGGTAAACAACTCCACAGCCTCCCTCGCCGATGCGCTCCAAAAGCCGGTAGGGTCCGATGCGATCGGACGGGGCAGGTCCATCCGCGAAAGCAGTCGGGTCGAAGGGCTCGACGTCGACCGTGCAGGCCTCGGTGACGCCGGAGAAATAGGCATCGCTTTGCAAGCGGGCCTCCAGCAACGCTTCGAGCCGGACGCGCAGGTCAGGCCGGGCGGCGCAGGTCAGGTCGAGGAAGGTGGCGCGCATCGATTCGTCGCCGATCTGCAGGGCGGCATCGAACAGAAGCATTTCGATCTGGCGCGAAGCGTCTGCCATCACGGATTCGCGGGTTTTTTTTCCTCAGCCTGGATCATGGTGAACAAGATGGACCTCGCATAGGACCACTGCCTTTCAACGGTGCGCTCGGACACGCCGAGCGACTCCGCCACCTCGCGGTTGGTAAGTCCGCCGAAGAACTTGAGGACGACCACCTGGGCGCTCTCGGGGTCCTCGAGTTCGAGCTTCCTGAGGCTGTCATCGATCCGGATCAGGCGTTCCTCGGGACTCGGGGAGCTGCTTTTCAGCACCTCGTCCTGTTCGAGGTGGGACCGCAGCGCCGAGCCCCGGCGGCGTTTGCGGCGCGCGCTCTCCACCAGGATGCGGCGCATGGCCAGTGCCGCGGAGCGGAAGAAGTGTTCGCGGTCGTTCCACTTGCGGTCGTCGCGAAGGGTCAACTTGATCCAAGCCTCGTGGACCAGCGCGGTCGGCTGGAGCGTCAGCCCGTCCGATTCGCTTGCCATGCGGGCGGCCGCCAAGTGGCGCAGCTCCTCGTACACCTCGGGAAGCCATCGTGTAGACTTCGAACGCGGTTCGGATTCCGGGAGCGGATAGGGTTCGTTCATCGCTTGGAGGCTTGGGATCCCCTACAGGCTCGGAGGATTCGAAACAAGATCCCATGAGCCGTGGGGCGGCAGGACAACACTCCGCAATCATTCGATCCGGAACACAACCCCGAAAGGAAAATCGGCCGAACCCGGGTAGTCGATGACCAGGGCATCCCGCTCCTGCTTCCAGCGGATCAGGTCGTCCGCGCCCAAGAGAGTGACTCGCTCGACGGGTTTCCCGAGAAGACCCGCCTCTTTGCCAAGCGCGCGGATCTTCAGGGTCTCGCCGGCCTTCGGAACCGCCATGATGAAGGCGTAGACCGCACCGTCCTTGCCCTGCGTGAATCGGATGTCGCTGGTGGCCATGGCGAACTCGGCGTGTTCGCGGACGATCGGGCCAGAGGGGAAGGCGCGCGGGATGGTGGCGCCGGCGGCGGGGCCGAAGCGGGCGTCGAGGATCTCCAGCGGGCCGTCTCCGGCGATGAGCATGCGTTCATTCTCAGCACGTGAAATCGTGGCGGGCCTGCCGTTGATCTTGCAGTTTACTGTTAGATCCTTCGGGATTCCGGGAGCGGGATCGCCGCCGAGGTTCTGAACGCTCACGGTGAGTTCGCGATTGCCACCGGCCAGGAGCGAGCGGACCTCCGCGGTCACATCCTTTCCGGACGGCGATCGGCCGTGCGTCGCATCCTCGCCGATGATCTTCCACGCACTGCTGCCATAGATCGCGGCGGCGTTGCGGCGGGTGAATTCACCGAAGTCCTGCCACATCTTCACGCCGCCGGGTTCGAGCTCACCCTCGGGCGTGAGTCCGATGTTGAGGTTGTAGTTCCCGTCGCGCGAGATCGCCTCGATCATCTGGAAGATCATGCTACGGCTGTCATACAGCGTGTTGTCCTCGAAGAACCACTCGCCGAGGGTGTTTTCCCAGACCCAGGGGTCGCGCTTGATGGGGCCGGTGTAGCCGTTTTCGTGCGGCGCGGCGATGCCGGGAATGCGCGGGCCGCCCTTGATGACGGCCATGCAGTCGACCGGTCCGCCGTTTTTCACGGCGCGCTTGTTGTACATGTGAGCCACCGCCTTGACGGTGGCATCGCTGATCACCCCCTTGGCGGTGCCGCCGCCGGTAAAGGGTTCGGTGCCGTCGGTGTAAAGCATGTCCGGATCGTAGTCATCGACGAACTGCTTCACGCGGCGGAACCACTTGAGGGTGTATTCCTTGGCAAAGGCGCGGGTTTCCGGCTGGATGAAGATGTCACGGACGGGGGTGAAGAATCCGTCGCGGATGTTCTGGCCGGGCAGCACTTCGGCCTGGAGGTCGATGCCGTAGAGGTCCTTGGGATCGAGTCCTTCCCACCAGGTCCCCTTTCCGTTCTCCTTGGTTCGGGTGGCGGCATCGTAGGGCACACCGGCCTTGGGACCGTTCTTGTCGGCACCGAAGGCCGGTTGGAACCACCATAGTGAGTAATCCGCGTGGAAGGCCATGCCGGTGCGGAAGTCGTACTTGCGGGCCTCGCGGAACATCTCGCCGACGATGTCGCGTTTCGGGCCGACATTCACCGAGTTCCATGGTTGATGGGGCGAATTCCAGAGATCGAAGTTATCGTGATGGGCTCCTTGCACGAGAATGTAGCGGGCACCGGATTCCGCGTAGAGTTTCATCAGTTTGGCTGCATCGAATTTTGGAGCTTTCCAGGCATTGAGCACGTCCATGTATCCGAACTCCGAGGGATGTCCGAACTGTTTGAGATGCTGGTCATACATCCAGCGGCCGTTGGCTCGCCCCTGGCGGCCCTGCGGTGCCTGCTGATAGAGGAAGCGGGCGTACCAATCGCCGTTGCGCCCCATCGACTGCGGGCCCCAGTGAAACCAGACCCCGATCTTCGCCTCCCGCCACCATGAGGGTTCGCGCTGGATTTTGTCGGCGGTGAAGGATTTCCAATCCGCCGAAAAAGGGCCGGAAGCGATTTCATCCGGGATGAGGTAAGGAACCTTAGCCTCAGCGGGTGTCAGCGGTTGTGCGACCTTGCGGTTGCCGCCGTACGCATCTGCGGGCGATCGGTCTCCCTGGGTCTCCGCCTCCTTGGACAGGTCGTCACCCGTGGCCGGGGCCAGCGCGGCAAGCATGAACGCCAACGAAATGCGCGCCGTTCTTCCTTTCGTGAAAGGGTGGGTCAGAATTTGATATCTAGCAGATGTTTTCATGATCGGGACAGGAGTGATGAAAAAGCAGTGAATGCAAAGCCGCGTGGGTGAAAAAGACCCTCCGGTGCCGAAGTCGCACGCGCATTACGGGCGGGTCTCGACATGGAACTCCCTCCATGCCGTGTTTTCCTGCAATGCGGTGACCGGCAGGGTTTCGATGACGATCCAGCGGAAATCGCCGAGTTTCCCGCCCTTGGCCGCTCGCAGCGAGGAGGCGGTGAAGTCGGCCGGTGGAAGCGAACTGGTATCCACGCTGCCCAAGGCCACAAAGCGCGTGGCATCGGCAGTGTCCCAGCCGGGATCACTTTCCGAGCGCGAGCCGAAGAGGGTGAACTTCTGCGCTCCGCGGTTTCCATTCTGATCGAACGACCAGGCATTGACCGAGTGCACGGGGCGGAGCGAGCCCAGATCCAGCTTGTAGGCTCCATCGCGGGTGCCATTGCCGAAGACAGGTCCGTATCCCTTCCCCAGCGCACCGTCGGTCAGGATGGTGAGCGGTTCATTGTCACACGGGCGCTTGGCCGTGACCTTGACACCACGGGCTTCCGCAAGCGCGATGCGGGCAAATGACTCCTTGCCGGAACCGCTTTCGACGAGCGTGTGATGCGCCGCCTGCAGGGTCAACTCGACCGGTTGCTGGTTGCGGATCACCCTCAGCTTGAGCGGTGAGTCTCCTGATTTCAGGAGTGCGGCGAAGAGGGCGGAGGTGTCCGGGGTTTTCGTTCCGTTAAGCTGCTGGATGAGATCGTTCGTCTTCAAACCCACGGCGGCCGCGGCCGACGAGGCGGGCACCTCGACCAATTGCACGCCCAGGTCATCCCGGCTTACGCCAAAGGCGGAGAACTCCTCACCCTTGAGGCCATGCAGCGGTGCGCCGAGCCAGTATAGCCGGGGTTCCTTGTCCTGAGCCACCGCCTCATCGGCCGGCATCTCAAGCGCGGGAATCACCGGGGTTTTTGCGATCGCCTTGAGCGCCGGTTTCTTGACGCCGAATTGATCCATCGGGAAGTTTTTGAAGCCAACCCGGAATGCCGGCGAACCTTCCTTTACCCGGAAATCCCCGGCCGCGGGATCGATGAACATCGGATCACCGCCGACGGACTTCGCGTCGCCACCGGAGTCCAGATGCTTCGCCCGCTGTGCCTCGCTGGCAAACAGGTTTTCATCCACCTGCACGCCCCAGCCCTTCGGCTGGCCAATCGGTGCGTGGGCTTTCATGACGATGTTGTGGCGGAACTCGCTGTCGCTTTGATCGAACCAGACATGCGGGTGAAATCCGTTGTTCACCATGATATTGTTGAAAGCCTTGCGCCCGTATCCTTCGCGGAACTTGAGGCCTCCGGCGAGCATGAGATTGTTGTAGATCACGTAGTTGGATGATCCATCGTCCAGGTCGACGTCCCATCCGTGGTCGCAACGCCATCGGCTGTCGCGGATGGTGATGGGCTCGATCACATCGAGGAAAGGAAGGCGCGGATCCTTCTTCACCTCCGGCTCGGACACACCGCGGTGATTGCTTGTCCAGAAACGGTCGCGGCCCCACGAATTGAAGGAACCGTGATCGTGCGTCTCCAGCACGGTGTCGAATACATCGCAGCGCTCGATCAAATGACCGCCCCAGGTGCCTTCGCTGATGTTGATCCCGGCGCGCGCGCAATCGTGGATCGTCGTGTCCCTCACCGTGATCTTGTAGGACATGGAGATCTGGACACCGGCCGGTTGCCGCTCGACCCGGCCGATGCCGTGGATCAGGCAATCCTCGACGGTGGAGTCGGCGGGATAGTTCGAGGTCTTCGGCCCGGGATTGCGGTCGATCGCCGCAAGATCCTGTTTCTGTCCGTATTCGAAAAGCGGGCTTCTGACGGCGTTTGGATCACCGACGAAACAAACGCCGCTGGCCCCCGCGTCGCGGATGTGGCAGCCCTTGATGAGGGCTTTGCGGTTGTAGT
This sequence comes from Verrucomicrobiaceae bacterium, assembly GCA_027486655.1. GTDB lineage: Bacteria > Verrucomicrobiota > Verrucomicrobiia > Verrucomicrobiales > Akkermansiaceae > Luteolibacter. The sequence continues at coordinate 47,529 of JAIXOR010000024.1, forward strand.
TGTTGACGAAAATCGCGTTTCCACCCACCTGATCGAAGGTTCCGTCGAGGATGCTGACATGTTCCGTGCCTTCCAGCAGCACCGCCCCGCCCCGATAAATCGCCCAGTCCGAGCGGAGCAGCGGTTCCTTCGTATCCATGAAAGTGCGCGCCGCGTGGCGGAAGGTGAAACCCTTGAATGCGACATGTCTCACGGGTTTTTCCTCGGTTCCACGAAACTCGATGAGGTGACGCAGCCTCACCACCTCGACAAGCGCTCTCGCGGAATCGGTGCCGGGTTCCGGCATGAAATACAGCTGACCTGTGACGGCGTCATGGAACCACTCACCGGGTGCGTCGAGTTCCTCCAGGATGTTTTCGACCATCCGGAATTCCTTGTGCATGCCCATCTGGCGGTTGTTCTGCCATCCGCCTTCATAAGCCACCGAGCCGTCCGTGTTCTTGCCGGTGATGCGGTAGTGATAGCCACCCCAGCGCGCGGAGTGCATGGCATGGATGTAGCCACCCACGGGATTGCGCCACTTTTCCGAGCGTTCCTTGGAAAACGCGTCCGCCGCGAATCCCTGATAGGCGGCGGTGGTGCGGGCGGCGTCGAAGTTCGGGTAACGCGCCATCCTTTGCCTTTTGCCATCGATGAACAACTGGTCGATCGCCAGCCCGTCCGGCGTTTTCGCCTTGAAGACACCGTTGCCGGCGGCGGTCCATTTCAGATCAAGCTTCCAACCACCGCTGATGACCGCCTTGCCCTCGTTTTCTGCCTGATAGATCACCGGATGTTTGTCCGAGCCCGAATCCGCCGCGCCGAGGACGAGGGAATCCGGCAGGTAATACACGCCGTCCGCGACATGAATCGTGACCGGCTCCCGGCCCGCCACGGCACGGGCCGCATCCCTCGCCTCAGCCAGGGTGCGGAACGGCGAATTTTTGGATCCTTTGGCACCTTTCACGCCCTCCGGAGACACATGAAAATCCGCCGCAGGCAGTGTGGAAATCGACAAGGCCGAGCCAAGAATCCACATAGGGAGACGACGGACCGAGAGGCGTCGAAGCCAACTTGGTTGGCTGGATGAAGAAGGGATGCGAACGGGAATCAGGCGGGACATGACTGGAAATGGTTGGGAAGTGGAACCAAAACGGCGATGCCTCGTTGAAGTTTTCATCCGCATCGACTTCATCGGACAAGAACAGCGGCTTTCTCGAAAACCGCGAGACTCTCCGGCGAAAGATATCCATCCTGGGTAATTTCCAGGTTAAAGATCGGGACGTTCTTGTGGGCGATGAAACCCTTGAGCAGATCGGCGAGCTGATCCGCATTCCAGCGCGGACCGGAAGGCGGGGTGTCGCGGCTGGCGTGGACCCAGTTGGCGTCGCTGATCAGGCAGGCGCTGGCCTGCAGGCCGGCGTGGGTGCCGGAAGGGTAGAAGCCCTTGGCGGCGGGTGTCAGCAGCGCGTCGATGCCACGCGGGTCGTAGCAGGCCTCGCCGGTGCAGAAGTCGTGGAATGGGGTCGGGTTGTTGAGTTCCCAGGCGTTGAAGCTGACCAAGCGCCGCGGGTTGCCGGCCTTGGCGGCTTTGGCGAGGGATTCCCAGGGAGCACTGCGATAGTAGTAGTTCGTGCTGCCGTCGTCGAACCACCAGCCTGAGAGCTTGTCGCCGTAACGTTCACCGGCTTCGCGGATGATGGCCTGCCAATTCCGGAAGAAGGGCGTGGTGTCGGTTTCCCAGAAGCCGCTGGACTTGAGCCAATCGGCGTCATCGTGGGCGCCAAGGTGGAAGTAGAGGAAGAGTTTCATCCCGCGCTTGGCGAGGGCATCTGCAAGATCCATCGGCAGGTCGCGCTTGGCGGTGCGGCCGGGCAGGATGGCGTCGAGCGCCTTGCTCGGCCCCGGGAAAAACTGATAGGCGTGCGAGGTGGTGAAGACGACGAAGCCCGCGCCGGTGGACTTCATTTGGTCGGCGAACTTTTCGACATCGAAGTCGGCCACCGCCTGATCGTAGGACTTGGCGTCGCCGCTGCGGGGCATCGACTGCTTGGTCCAGTGGACCATCATGCCGTAGCGGGCCAATTGGAACCAGGCGGTGTCGGCGCGCATCGCCAGCGCTCGCTTTTCCTGAGCCGTGCGGACCTCCGGCCGGACCAGTTCGATGGCGTGGACCTCGGCGTTGAAGGCCGGGGCTCCATCGGCGGCGGCGAGGCGCAGGGAAATGGTGGATTCCCCGGCGGGCAGGTCCAACAAACCCTCCAGCTTGACACGTTGCCATTTCAGCGGATTGGCGGGCAGGCTGCAACGGAGCGACTTGCCGGCGGCATCGAGCTTGAAGGCGAGCGGCTGCTGGTTGGCGCGTTTGACGAGCACGTAGACCTCGTGCGCGGCGGCCTTGTCGCTGGTGATTTTCCAGGTGGCGGATTGGTCGGCGCGGGACCAACCGGCGACCTGGAACTTGCCGTGGCTCGAGTGGCTGACGCGTTGCAGGCCCTCTCCCAATTCAGCATCCACCCCCATCAGCACGGTGACGTCGTCCGGCTTGAGCTTGAAATCGGGGACGAAGGCCGCGTGTGCGGTGCCGATGGCGATGCATGCGCCGAGAAGGCGCGAGGCGATTGATTTCATGAAGGATTCTGGATGCTGACGCCCATGAGGCCGATGACGACTTCCTGGGAAAGGGTTTCGAGCTGGATTTCCTTGAGCGCGACGCCCGGCCTGAGCTTCAAGCCGTAGACCATGGCGCGGCAGTTGGTGCCCAACTGGACTTGAGCGGGCGGTGTCTTCGGCAGGGCGAATCCGTCGCGCTCGTAGTTGTAGTCCACCCGGCCGAAGCCACAGAGGGACCAGAAGTTCTCCGGAGGTGTTAGATCGAGGGATTCCTCCACGCCGTCGGCATAGCGGAAACGAAGGACGGCGTTGGAGATCCTCCCTTGCATGGGATTGGTGGTGCCGGCGACGAGCAGCCAAACGGCTTCTCCTTTCGCGTCGATCGGCACCGTTACGGAGTCCGGCCAATTGTCCCAGAGCGAGGTGAAGGCGATGTTTCTAACAGGATCCGGCTTGGCGAAGCGCGCTTGCTGCGGGGTGACGAGGTGGTTTCCCTGAACGAGGGTGTTCGTCTGCCGCCCGCCGTCGATGCGCTTCAGGCCGGCGGGGTCGCGATCGAGCTTCCAATCGGCCGGTCCGGCGGCAGGCGCGTCCTCCTTCACGCGGGCGGCGATCGCTTCGGCGGAGAGCGCGCGATCGTGCACGGCGGCGCGGTGGATGCTTCCCTTGAATTCCGGTGCGCCCTCGCCACCGGCTCCGATGCGCAACGACCGGGGGATTGCGTGGACCGGCGGGAAGTCGCCGTCGGTCTTCGACGCCACTTCACGGCCATCGAGGTAGAGTTTCATGACGCGCGCCTTCGAGTCGTAGACCCCGGCGACGTGGACGCGCTTGCCGGGGCTCAGCACGTTGGGAGCGGTGACGCTGCCGTTCGCGGTGATGAGGCGCAGCGAGTTGCCGGGATGGGTGTCCAACAGGAAGCCGTCGAGGCTGTTAGGAATCGAACGATCAAGGATCCGGCCGCCCTCGGCGGGCATCGTGTCCGGAGTGATCCACGCCTCCACGGTGAGTTCGGCGGAGGGATTCGCAAGTTTGGGATCCACGACCTCGAAGGCCGGTCCGTCGGCGGAGAGCGCATGTTCCATTGAGACGGTCGGGGTCGCGATGCCCCAGTGCGGGAAGGTCCACGCGCTCCAGCCGTCGAAGGCGATGCGCATCGAGCAGGTGTCCGGCCGCGGCGAGTCGTAGCGCTGCTGATAGATCGTGCGCAGGTCGCCATTGTGGCGGGCGGAGAGATCGATGGTTTTCCAAGTGGCCTCAGCCGGTGCCTCGCGCAGCAAGCGGTTGTCGGGCTTGGCGGGGACGTGGACCTTGAAGACATCGTAGCGGGGAACGTCGCCCTCGACCTTTCGGAGTTCGAGCCGGTGACCGGGGCGGCCTTCGGATTTCTCCACCGCGACCGGAACGGAAACCGCCGCGCCTTCGAGCTCGAGTTTTACATCCACGCGGGTGGTGGCGGGCACATCGAGGCGGAGCATGCCGTAACCGGCCCAGGGCTCGATGGTGAACTTGGCAGCCTTGCCGTTGACGAGCACCGAGCGGACTTTGTCGGCGAGGATGGGCAGGCCAAAGCGGACGGCGGCGGGCTTGGCGAGCTTGAGCTGCCAAGTGTCGTCTTTCAGCCGCAGCGCGAACTCCGGGGTCTCGATCGACGCGTGTTTCCACGACGAGGGAAACGACGGCTCGATGCGCACCACGCCATTGGGATAGTCCGGGCGATAGCCGAAGAGCCCCTCGACGAGCGTGCGGGCGAAGGACGAGGCGATGTCGTTGAAGTCGATGCCGCAGTTCGGCTGGCTGAGGCCGCCGGGCGAGATGATGTTCACGCGGTTGAAGTTCCCGCTCTCCTGGCTGAAGCCTTTCTTCGGCTCGAGGTCGCCATACATCGACTGGAGCATGGTGCCGCGCAGGATTTCCCAGCCGTCGTCGCCCTGGCCGGCGAGGAAGTAGCCGAGGGCCATCGCGAAATTGTCGCCGTGATAGAGTTCGCGGATCGACCACTGGCCGGGCACGAAGTTCGAGGTCTGGCGCATTTCGCCGCTGAAGGGCAGCTTCACGCGTTCCATCGCCCACTCGGTGTAATACATCGCCTGCCAGGCTTGTTCGGGCGTGGTCATGCCGGCTTCGATCGGGACGTGCTGGGCATAGACCCAGGCGTTCGGGTTCACGCGGCGGTGGCCGCCGGGTTCGAGGAAGGATCCGAAGTGGCCTTCGTCGGGCAGCCAGAGGATGCGGTGGAGCGCGTCGTGGATCTTCTTCGCCTGCTTCCGATGGCGGGCCTCGCCGTTCCGGTCCCCCGCCCTGCGGCACATGTCCGCAGCGGCGCGGTGGCCGGTGAACATGTAGGCGGATTGCTCGGGCGTGCCGCCGCCATTGAACCAGATCGAGTCGTTCGGCCAGGTGTTGTTGTAGCTTTCGTAGAGGCCGTCGTCATCGGCATCGAAGCATTCCCGCGCCCGCTTGAGGTGCAGTTCCAGCATCGGCAGCAGGTGCTTTTCCAACACCGGGTCCGCGGTGTGACGCCAGGCGCGCACCGCGTCGTCGAACATCAGCGTCTGGAACTCGTAGTGGAGCGCCGGTTGCTTGTAGTGGACGAAGCCTTCGCCAAAGAAGCGCGAGTTCCCCCATTGCTGCGCGCCATTGGTGGAAAACTCGGCCTTGGTCTTGGTGTCGTCCTTCTTGATCTGAAGTTCGTCGTAGAGCTTCACCGCGCGACGGACTTGATCGGTCCATCCGTAACTAACAGCACCACCCATAGTGCGCCAACCGGGCATCTGGAAACGCCACATCGATCCGCCGTGAACGAAGCATTCGTGCACGAAGAGCCCGTAGGACGCGGCGACCGAGGCACCGGCGGCGGCGTTCAGATAGGGATCGGGCGTGTCCACCTTCACGCTTCCTCCGAGTTTCGCGACGCGGGCCAGCCCGAGGTCGAAGGCCTTCGCGGCGTCCTTCACCACGGCGGGATCCAGCGGCTTTCTGATGTTTGTTAGATAGCTGCCCTCGTTGTCATCCGTGGCAACGGCGATCGATTGCGGACCTTTGTCCAAGGTTACCACGGCGATGAGGCCGGTGCCGGCGGCGACGCCATCCGTGGCAGGTGAAACCTTCGCAAGTCCGTCACGGTCGGCATAGGCAATCCGCTCCCAACGCAGGACATCCGCCGATAGCGAGCCCAGGACGGTGGACAGCGGCGCGGCGGGCTCCTTTTCAAGGTGATATCCGCGGTCGCTCGTCTTGATCTGGAACGAGCCCCCCTTTTCCGCATCCGGTGGAAAGAATGCCCACAAGGCGTGATCGCCGGGAAGCGCGCCGACCACCGCGAGGCGTGCGGTGAATCCGGTGGCATCCGCCAGCGCGGTGCCGGTCAGCCGCGCCTTGAGGCCGGGCAGGGACGGATCGCTCAGCTCCCACTCGATCCGCCCGGGAAGGTAGCGCATCACCCGCTCTGAGAAGCGGTGGAATGGCAAACGCTTTCCCGCACGCTCGATACCGCCGTAGAGCGTGCCCATGCGGCCATTCAGCGCCGGCATTTCGCCGCCATACACGATGGCCATGCGTTCGTGGCAATAGAGCGGCCGGTTGTCCCAGCGGGTTCCATTGCGCAGCACGATGGCATCGCCCTCCGGCTGATAGACCAGGCCGGGGATGGGAAAGGAGGAGTCGGCGGCGAGCGGGCATGCCGCTGCCAGCGACAACACAAAAGGAATCCATGCACGTCGTTTCATGGAGATTCTAACGGAAAGACCTGGAATTCGTTGATGTTGATGGCATTCGAGGACTCGGCGACGTTGAGCCGCACATGGGTGGCCTTCACCGGGGCGAACGCGATTTCTTTGTCCGATCCGATGGTGGTGCCGTTCGCCACTTCCTTCCATGCGCCGCCCTGTTTGACCTCGATGCTGAAGCGGCGGGTCTCCTTCCACTCAACTTCGGAAACGACGACTGAAGCGATCTCCACTTCTCCGCCGAGGTCAATTTCCAGCCATCCTGAGCGCGCGCCGTAGTCGGAAGCCCAGCGGGTCTTCGGATCGCCGTCGTTGGCGAGCTTGGCGTCATAGCCGGGTTCGGTGAACTGGCTGGATGCGGTGATCGGCTTGCCCTGGCCGAGCGAGGGCCGCGGCTTGAGCGGCTCCCATGCGGGGTGCTTGCCGAGCCAGTTGACGATGTCCTTCTTGCGCGACTCCGGGGTGACCTTGAGGGAAACCAGCTTGCCGCCCTTGAGCGAGGCCTCGACGAGGGTTTGGCCGGGTGCGTGAAGTTTGAAATCGACATCCCACTCGACCGGCCAGGCCGGGAACAGATGGAGTTTTCCGTTAGAACCGGGCTCCGGTGCCAGCAGCATTTCCTGGACTCCGGTCATGCCTGCGCCGCCCCAGTTGAAGTCCGGCAGCCAGTCATGCCCCGGACCAAAAAACGCGGGGAAGCGGGCCTGCGGTGCAGCGGTGTTGGCCATCTTGTAGATCACGCGCTCCTTGGCCTTCTCCGGCGAGGCCAGCGCGGCCATGTTGGCAACGTTGGCCATCCACGAATAGTCCTGCTTGCAAAGCCGGGCGCGGTCCTCGGGCACGGTGTCCCAAGTGTCGCGTGCAAGCTGGATGGTCTCCGGCCGCGTGACGCCGACCAGACGATAAGGCCAGGCGGCATACATTTCGATAGGCTCCCACTTGTTGTAATCGGAGTTCCAGGTTTTCGCGGGCAGCAGCGCTTTCACCCCGCTGCGCCTTGCCACCGGCAGCGGTGGGATCGTCTTGCGGATCGATGCCAGCCGCGTGCGCAACGCGGGCGGCAAGGATTTCAAACGGAGCAGGCCGTCCGTCACCGCAGTGAAGCCCGCCACGCCATCGATCGGATCGGTGGCGTCGCCCGCGAACTCAAGCCCGTTGGCTGGATACATCACGAGGTGGCCACTTTCATCGTGTTCCCTGCCGGCTCTCTTCTTCAGTTCGGAGCGATAGAAGCTGTCGTAGAACAAAACGGTGCCCGCGATCCATTCGAGATCCTTGCCGAGCGGGATGCCCATCACATCATGCGCCTGGAGATTCATCCACGCGTTCTCCACACCCATCGAGAAGTGATAGGTGAGGTGCGTGGCCCCGCAAAGACCATCCGGCCGCGGGCCGACCGGGCAAAGGCCCCAGATGTTCAGCGGTTCGGTGTAGGCGACGCCCTCCGCGCCCTGGTTCCTTGCACGATCCTCCGCGATCTTCGCTCGATCCCGATAAAAACGGGTGGTCGGCGAAAGCAGATCCGCGTCGCCATTCGCGAGTGTCGGCCAGCCGAGCCAGCGTTGGTTCTGGGCCATGAAGTGGCAGCCCATCCAGCGGCGGAAATCCGGCGTGATGGGCTCGCCTTCGAAGGTCGGCAGCTCGTCGTTGTTGTTACCCTTGATGCGGCCGTTGTTGTCGGTGGTGAAAATGCCACCGTTGAAAAGCAGCGGCAGTTCTCCATCGCGGTTGGCGGCCTGCATGTAGCGGAAGAGCTGATAGTTGCGACCGATCAGAAATCCAGGATCCACTCCTCCTGCCGCACGATTGATCACCACATGGCTGCGCGACCAGAACTCGTCCCAGCGTTTCGCCTCTTCTTTCCTCGCCGCCTCGCGCGCCTTGTCATCCAGCAAACGCTTCGCCTCCCCGGGCCATTTCTTCGGATCCGCGCCCACCTCGCCTTCGAGGCGCATGGTGACGAGGTGATTCTTCCTCGCCGCGGTGGTGCCGGTCCACGCCTTTCCATTCCAGAACTGCCAGCGCACTTCAGACTCCACCGGCTGGGACATGCCGCCATCCACGCAAACCGCGGCTCCGGAAACCCGCCCGACAGTGGTTTTCTCCGGCAGCGACTCCGGCCGACTTCCCTGGCCTTTCGCAAGGCCCGCCAAATCGATCGGATAATCGTCATTGCGATGGAACCACAGGAAGCCGCTTGCGGATGCGCTGACCTGGTCACCAGTGAAGGTGGTCTTGGCTCCCATCATGTCGTTGCGGATTCCGTCCTTGGTCTTCTCGCGCCAGGTGCCGTAGGCCACCTCCAGCGGCGCGGCGGTTGCGGAGTTCGACTCGTATACCAGGGTCTCGCCGGCGAACCATAGCCTTGCCTTGAAGTCCGCCTGCTGGATCGTGATCGCGCCGCTGGCGGGATCGAGCTCCTGTGAGAAGCCTTCCCCGCCGAGCGAAAGACCCTTCGGTGTCAGGCGGATGCACCCCAGCTTCAAAAGCCGGCCTTGTTCGTCATATGCGCCGTTGTGGGCGAGATAGAGCCAGATTGATCCATCCTGCACCCAGACATTCGCCCCGGCACCGAATCGGCCTGATAGAGGCATCGAATCGACCGAATCGATCGACGGCGTGGTCCAGGTGATCCTGTAGGACTCCGGCGCGGCCATGGACGGATTCGATATCATGGCAAATGCCAGAAGGATTCCCTTGAGGAATCCGAAACTTGGTTTTTGGAATGGGTGTTGCATCGATGGAAGTGTGATGGGTAGAGATGGATAATCGAAACCGGCGGGCCCGTGTCCGGGATGGAGGGATGAGGCGATCAGGTTAAGCTTCTTGCCGGTCTATTTTACGAAACGCCCCCGTTCACATTGCATGGACTTTTGCGGCATTTGCATGCACTTCGGGCATTCCATCTCCAAGAGGACATCGAACCGCCACACGGCGCTTGCGAAACACGCTCCTAGATCACCAGGACACTTGATCGGCCGCCGTGAAAGCAACAGGCGGTTTCGACGATCCGGTGGAAAGCAGGCTTGGGTTGATGATCCCAGTCCCAAAGCAAGGGATGGTTGGATCGCCGAAAGGGAAAGTGGTTCAGCCACGTGGCACCATCATAGTTTCCATCAATCGTTTCCGCTGCCATTCTTCCGCAAAAAAGCGCGGATCTTCGATGTCCCTGAAGGAACCTGAATCCCCGCATTCCGTCCGATGATGGTCATACTGATAGAGTTTCCGTTCAGTGTGATCGGACTTCCGCCAAGGTCCGGCAGTCGCAGATCTCCCGTGCATCCGGATGGCACGGTGAATTCAAGTTCCCAAGCGCCATCGCGGATCGTCCACGCCATCGGGACCGGACCAAATGGCGTGACGACCACGCCGCGCGCGCTGGTCAGGTCGCCGGGGCGCGGGTTCAGGACGATGCGTTTTTCTTCGAGCGGATGCTCGACGCGCACGCCTAACAGATACGAGCTGAGGAAGAAGGCGGGCACCGCGCCATAATTGTGGCAGGACTCGCTCATGCCGCCGCCCTGGTCATTGACGAAGGACTCGCTGAGCGTGCCGGCGTCCTGGAGAAAGCGGACCATGTTACCCCAGCGCGCGCGGATTTCGGACAGCGCGAGGAGATCCGCTTCCGGCGTGTTCATTCGGTAGAGCTCGGTGAAGGCCCAATAGAACATGATGGGCATGGCGAGGCCGGAGCGATTGCCTAACAGCTCACGGAAATCCGCCTTGAGGCCGACGGTCAGTTCGGGGCCGGGATTTCGGAAGTTCGCGAGGAACCACCTGCGGACGGCGGCGATGCGCGCCGGCGGAACGATGCCGCTGTAAAGAACCATCAGCTGAGCGTGCACCGAGGGCGGGAGCTTCTCACCATCGAGGAAACCGGCGCTGTAGGCTTGTTCGCGCTCGTCCCAGAGCGTGGCGTTGAAAGCGCTGGCGAGTGCATCGGCGGCATCCTGATAGCGCGCGCCGTTTTCGCCGAGTCGCCCGGCCAGCCACGCGGCATCGCGCAGGGCGTGGTGGAGGAAGGCATTGACGGTCGTGCCCTCGCAGCTGAGGTAGGCGATGGGATTGTCGAAGGACGTGTATTCGCGTGCCTTCAACAAACCACGCGGGGTGACGCGCGCCAAGAACCAGTCCAACTGCCGGACGAGCGTCGGCCACATCTGACGGGTGAAGGCGTCGTCGCCGGTGAGTTCGTGGTGCCAGCGCAACGACTCGATCCATTGCAGCGCGTAGTCGTCGATGAAATGGTGCGGGTCCTCCGCACCGCGATCGGTCGGAAAAGTGCCGGGAAGCCGGCCGTCGGGCATTTGGCAGACGGCGGCATCGATCAGAAGTTTCCGCAGCGTGCGCGGGTCGGGATGGAGGTGGTCGCCCTTGCCGTCCGGTCCAGCGGCGGCGACGCGCATCGTGTGAAAACTCGCCTTGCTGCCATCCTGCACCCACTCGTTGCGCTCGCGTGCGTCGGAGCCATGGGCGTCGTCAGTGGTGACCTCAACGGTGCGGACGGCCATTTCCCAAAGCCGGGTGAGCATCGGGTCGCTGCACTCGAAACTGCCGATCCGCTCGTAGGGATATCGGCGCTCGGTCATGCGAATTCCTAACAGCTTCACGCGTCCCGACAGGCAGCGGACGGTCACGTAGCGGGCGCACCATTGGTCGGCGGCGAGCAACGTCTGGCGGCCGGCGCGGGCGGTGTAGGTGGTGCCGATGCCGTAGCTTTCCGCCGGTTTGCCATCGACGAAGCGCAGCGCGTATTCGAGCTGCAAAGTGCTGCCTTCGTCAGCATCGAGCTCAATGGTCGGATAGGCCATCGCCATGCGACCGAGATCGATCACGATGAGGTCCTCCGCGGCACCGCGGTGGGCCGGGTGGATGTTACTGGAGGAAAGCGAAGAGAAACCACCGAACTCGCGGCTGGTTTTCCAGTCGTCGGGCACAGCACCGGTCGCGGCAAGGAAATCCTTGGTGCCGAGGATGTGGTTGCCCTGGTTGATCATCGACACGAACAAGCCAGCCGTCTTGTCACCGTTCTCCAGGTCCTCGGCTTCGATCGCGAGCACGTCGCCATCGGCCAGATCGAGGGTGCCGGTCCAGCCAGTCGTCACGTCCTCGCCACGAGCGATTTCGCGGCCGTTGTGGTAAAGCGTGAAGCGGTTGTCGCAGCGGACCATCAACGAGGATCCGTGGCCGACGCCGAAGCCGGCGATGTTCCAGACGGACTTGAAACGAATCCGCTTGGCGGCTTCCGGCGCCCACATCCAGGTGCCGGAAAAACCGCCGGGAAAGCTCCACGGGCGGGTCCCGCCGGAGCGGAGTTCCAGCGGGAGACTCTCGCCGAGCGGCCTGCCATCGGGCATGCGGCGCATGGCTGTGAGATCTTCCTCGCGACACAGCGGCGTGCTGCGCGGGTGGAAGTCGCCCCAGGCCGCGCCATCGATGGCGATGCTATTCTGCCAGGCCGAGTCGTCAAAGTCCGGCGAAGTCCAATCGCCGGGGCGCTTGCGGCCGTCGATCACGTCCGGAATCGAGCTCCACGCGCCCGGCGAGGGCTGGTATTCGGTCTCGGCACTGGATTTCCAATCCGGCCCGCTGCGCAGGATTTCCCTGCCATCGTTCTCTAACAGAACCGCCAGACCGGGCCGGTGGCGGATGATGCGTCCGCTCGTGGCCCCGGCGTAGTGGTGGACGAGGACGACGATCGTATTGCGCCCGGCGCGCAGGTGGGTTGCCATATCAAGCGTGTCGTATTCCGGGCGATCCGGATGAAAACGTGAGGGACCGCGCAGCACATGGTGTCCGTTGACCCAGAGCAGATATCGAGAGTCAGCGAAGAGATGGAGCAGGAAAACTCCGGGTTCCCGATCGAGATCAAAACTCCTGCGAAAGGCAACGTAAGCCTGAGTTCCCGAGGGCGCCGCGGGAGACCAGATCATGGAGGATTGGAGGCGCGAAGCAGTGGTTTCCGCATTCATGGAAGACAGTGGCAACATGACGATCGGCAAAGTTTCAATCAATTTCCGAATATGAAACCGGCCAGAGAATGACCATTGGGCCAAACATCGGAACGGTTTATGGCAGAGGCTTGGATTCAGCATCCTTTGTTATCTTAGATCGAAAGATGGAGTGCATACGATTCAGATGGAATTTGCCAATTTTTCATGAACCTCAGCATCCGTGTTTGCCATATCGTTCCACGACTCGAAGGAGTCACCGAACCGGCATGATCTCAACCACAAAACTTTCATTATCGATCGAGCAAGAAGTCATGACCGGCCGAGGATTGCCGGACAATCTGAAAAAACGTGCCTTCCCACCCAAAGGGGCTGTGATCCGATTGCGGGAAAGATCCACGACTGCTTCGGGCGCATCCGAAAAGCCCGTAGCTGGATGCAGTGACGACTGGACCTTGAATGGTTGCTCCGGCCCGAAGGCTTCCAACTCGCCGAACTGCATCGCGTAGCGTCCTCCGTCCGAAGGGTTGGAGCGCAGATTCGTGGCTTCCACTCGGACGTAGCGCGCGACGCTTGCGGCAAACGGATAAGTCTGCGCTGCGTTCGGCAAAGGTTGACCGGTGATGTCGGCAATCACATTCCAGTTCGTGCCATCGCCGGAAATCAGAATCCTGAAGTCCACCGGAAAGCCGATGCCGATACTGCCCGCATCATTGCGGGGATAAAGGCGGATCCTATCCAAGAGGAAACCCGCACCCAGATCCACTTGCAACCAGACCGGACGATTAAACGATGTGGTTTTCGAGCTCCATCCATGATTCGCCACCGACCAGTTTGCCGGGCTGGGCTGCGCGCTTGTGACACCATCCACCAGATGACGCAGTCCCCATGGAACCCGGACCCCAAGGCCACCGTCCTCGATCGAATCGGTAGCAGTGACCTGCCTGTTCCATGCGAAGTTTGGTGGTGGAAGGCTTGAGGGAGCGATATCGAGGCGAATCAATGTATGGGTGTCATTCCAGTTCACTCCGGTCGGCAGAGTCAAACCCAGTCCGGATGGAGACTGCGAAAGGCCGACGGCAACACCACCTGCAAACAAGCGGGCGGCGGAATACATCGTTCCATCGGCTGGCGGAGGCAGTGCGAGTGTCCGACCAGCAGGCGGATTGAGCACATGCAGATACTCCACCTTTCCATCGAGAGAGCGGGTGACGGCCACGCCATTCGGCAGGTTTGATAAAAACACACCTTCATTCACCGGATAGGCGGGGCTCGGACGAATGCCGCGCAGGGATTCCCTGACAGCTTGCACGCGGTTTCCCAGGTCTGCAAAAGCCTCCGCCACCCCGTTTTCCCACGAGCCATCGACGTAGGGGCTCGCCGCCCATTGCACTCCGGGGCCGTCGGTGCCTGCCGCGGCCTGGAGCACGGAATAGCGGAACATCTGACGTCCGGTGAGGCGTGCCAACCCGCCACTCGGCGGTGTGATCGTGGCCCAGTGGAAACCCTGAACGATTGCGGCGACGCGGCGATAGGCAGGCCAGGTTTCGATGTTGTAGTCGGTCTCGGGCCGCGAATTCCATGGATCGAGCCAGGACGGCCGCCAAACCTCCTTGAGGCCGAGCTCACAGGTGTCGTTCGGACCCGCGAGTCCCGTCAGGCTGAGGCCGGGACGTCGTGAGAGAATCGTGGCCCGCAGCCGGGGAAGATCGAGCTTCCCGGCCCAACGCGGATCGCTTGACATGCCGAACTCGCTGTCGAATCCGATGCCGACGATGTCGTCGCCGTAGCGTTCGACGATTTCCGCATGCACGTCGTTCACGAAGTCGTTCCACTTCCGGTAGCCGTTGGTGGGATCATTGAATCCTAACAGAGTCTGTTGCTCCGGGGAATAGTCATGTCCGTCCAACGGGTGGGTGAACAGATAGATCTTGATACCCCGCGCCTTGAAAGCGGCGATTTGTTCGCCGATCAGATCGCGTTTCGAGGTGAAACCAGGTCCACGCCAGGCGTCGAGCGCGGCGCACGGATGCAGTGTGGTGCCCGCTCCATGAAAATCCATGAGCACGACGTGATCGAAACCAAAGGCCTTCACCTGATCCGCGATGGCGATGACATCCGCGCTATCGGCGAATTGATTCATCGTGGTCGCCCGGCTGCCATCGCGGAAGACGATGGGGTTCGGCGTGCCGTCCGGCATTCCGGTCCAAGTGATGAAAAGTCCCTGTCGCAGGCGGAAATTGTCGGCGTAGGTCCGGTAAGGTTCCTTGGCTCGCGCGGCTGGCACATACACCGGAATGCGGATGGTCTCCGCTCTGGCTCCGTCCGAGTTCCGAACGACCTCGAACACCAGATCCACCACGGTGGCGGATTCAGGAGGGACGATTACTCCATTCGTACCGATCACCCCGGGCGCGGAGGATGTCTTCAATACCACCTGATATCCGGACGGGACCGCCGGATAGGTCAGCGCGGTCGCACCACGGCTCGGTGTGGAAACCGTGCGGATGCCATCGGCCAGATTCGCGACCGCATCATCGTTCAGGGAGGTCAGTGAAAAATCATCCACCCAACCGGTTCCTCCGCCACTGCCGATGCCGATGGAGGAAACGGCGGGACCATTTCCTCCAAACGCCTGCGGACCTGAGACGGTGTTTCCATCCACTTTGAACTCGAACGTCCAGTTTGCCCGCGATGCGGGCCTGGTATCGAGAATGATGGAGAGGACCCGCTCGGCGGAAAAGACCCCTGCGTTTCCGCCAGGAAAGGCTTGGAGCTGATGGGTTGCGTCGGACTGGTGACGCAACAACATCCAAGCCGGGGGATTGTTGGCGGTGTGCCAGGCATGATTGACACTGAAACCATCAGCAAACCCGAGGGCCAACCATTCATACGCCGGATTGGCCGCGGTGCAATTCATCCGGACACTCAATGTGTAGCAATTGCCGGCCCGGGGCTTGAAGGGTAGGAATGCTGCGGAAGCTGGGGCCGAAACCGTGGCCCGGTTTCCATCCGTCCCCCAGTTGCCCGAAGCAATCCAATACGATCCGCCAGCGTTCGGCAAAGTGTTGTTCAACAACCCTGTCCGGGAAAAGCTGTCCTGATAGATCACATGATTCGCCGATGCCTTTTCAAGAGCCAGCAATCCGGCAAGCAGAAAGGAAACGGTCAGAAGTGATTGGATTCGGGTCATGGAATCGCCTCACTCAAAGCGACCGAGCACGCGGACTTCATTCACCTTGAGTGGCCCGCCGGGCTGGCTGCGTTCAAGGCGGATATGGCGGGCGGTGGTCCCGGACGGGACTTCGATGATCCACGGCTTGGCCGTGCCAATGGTGATAGATTGGCCTTCGGGAATCACTTTGACCTCGTCCTTGCCACCGAGGGAAAACTCGACACGGAGTTCCTTCGGGACGTTTGGCGCGGGATCGCCGCCGCTCAGGGAGTTGTCTGCCAACAAGGTAAGGCCGCCGGAAACGACAGCCTGCCGGACCTTTTCGGTGACGTCGGCGAGCTGGGCACCATGGCCGTAGGTGGCTTTCCGGATCTCCAAGGTCCCAGTCGGAGCGGGAGTGAAGGTGGCGAGGGGCTTCGCGTTCGCGAAATCCATTGTGTCGGAAATCCTCACCACGTCGCCAGCGGTGAAGGATCCACCGGCTTCGATTCGATTGATGGCACATGGCAGGGCGAGATCGATCGAGAGCCAGGGTTTCGTGTCTTCCGCGTGGCTGGACCAAACGGTGCCGTCCGAGCCATCGGTGGCTTTCGACGGATGGCTGGCATTGTCGGCATGAGAGGAAGCGCGGCAGCCTTTCCAGATGGCGACGTTTGGAACGGGCGAATCATCCGCCACGGCGAGGGCGATCACGGTGTTGAGCCTGTCCCAGGAACTTCCGGTCGGAAGCGCGAGGCTGAGGCCGCTTTCATCCTGCTTGAGCGCGATGGACTTCTTTTCCGTCAGCAGAACCGCCTTGGAGAACTTCTTGCCATCGGCTGGAGGCGGGAGTTTGAGAATCTTCGTGCCGTCGGCCGGGGCCTTGAGGACATGGAGGTATTCGAACTTGTCGTCCATCGAGCGGGTAGCCACGCCCCATGTTAGATTCGCGATCCTCGTGCCGGCCGCGGTGGGATAGGAAGTGCTCGGGTAGGTGTTTTTGATCGAGCGCTCGACGTTCTTGACGAGCTCACCGGTCTTCTTCATGCGATCCAGCACGCCGGTTTCCCAACCGCCGCCTGCATAGGGCCCTGCCGCCCAAAGCGTGCCACCGCCGTCGGTATTGGAGCCCGCCTGGAGGACGGTGTAGCGAAACATGGACTCCGGGGTGTAGTGGATCCACGGGTTGAAGCCGACCTTGGCACTTCTCTGCGCAGGTTCGGTTTTCCCTTCGGGGAAGGCTGCCCAGAAGATGCTGCCAGCCACGACGGAAATCGGGATCTTGTAGGACGTCCATTGGTCGCCGTCGGGAGTGTTGTGCGAGTGATTGTAGAAAACCTCCATGTTGCCAAGGTCGGCGGTGTAGAGGTTGCCATAATCATTCTGCATCATCAGCAGGTGCGGATGCTTTTCGGTGATCGTCTTGCGCAGGCGCGGGTAGTCCACCACGCGATAGCTGTCCGCCGCGCCACTTCCTTCGTCCAGGTAGAGGCCGAGAATGTCATCACCGTAGCGGTCCACCAGTTCGGCGTAGGATTCGTTGATGAAGTCATTCCACTTGGCTTTGTCCCATTTGTTGAAATCCGGGTTGGAGCCCTCGCCGCGGTGCCATCCGGTTTTGGCCATATCGGCATCGGTGAAATCATGGCCGTCACGCGGATGGGTGTAGAGCAGCACCTGGACGCCCTTGGCCTTGCAGGCCTTGATCATGTCGCCGATGAGGTCGCGCTTGGCGGAATGCCCGGGCCGCCATTTCTCCATGACCTTGCTCGGGTAGAGCACGTTCATGTCGGCATGCCAGGCGGTGAAGAGCACGTATTCCACGCCCATCGCCGCCACGTCGCGGGCGAATCCCTCGGCGTCGAAGCGGGTCGCGAGGTCGTCGATCCCGGCGGGCATCGAACCGTCCTTGTTGACCGTGGCCGAGTAGGCCTCACCGCCCCAGACGTAGTGGACGAAGAAGCCGTATTTCATCGAACGGAAGTTGGCGGCTGCGGCCGGAGTGGCGTGGAGCGGCGACATGGTGGAAAAGAGGGTTCCAAAAAGCAGCCCGGCGGTGCTGAGGGCGGAGATCAGTTTGTTTGTATTCATGTAGATAGAACGTGAAGGGATCATGGTGCGGAAATACGAACGAAAAGGCGCGAAGTTGCAGGCGGCGGAGCACTCAGCATGACCTGCACGGTTTCGATATCGCCTGAACTGCCAGTTACGGACTGTACGGCACCGCTTTCCGCGCTCCACGTTGTTAGATCCGTGGAAGTCCAGATGGTGTAGGCGAGGCCGGTCAGGGAAATCTTGCGGCGCGTGTAGCTCAGGATGCTGGTGGATGGATTGATCTGGCCGACGATCGGTTGGAGCGACGATGGGTTCGTGGGATCGAGACCGAACGCGTATTCCATGAAATTGCTCTGGCCGTCGTGGTCATCGTCGTCGCTGGTGCCGCCGATGACCTGATTCGCATCCTTCCAGGCATCGTAATCGGATGTTGGTGTGACCGCCGCGAGCGTGACGCTGAGGTTATCGATGCGCGTGAGGTTCCAGGATCCGTTGTAGGGGCAGGCGGCGAAGCTGAGATATCCGTCGGCCGCCGTGAGCTGGGAGAGAGTGTAGGTTCCAACCAAGGTGTTGCCGTTGTAGAGAAGGGCACGAGAGCCTTTGCCGTTGAATGCGGAACCCGTGCCTGCGGTATCAGAGAAAACGATGCGGAAGTTGTTTCCGCTGCGGCTGGCAAGGATCTGTTGGGTGCCGTTAAGGATCACCTGCAAGCCGCCGCCGAGTTCCGGCAAAAAGGCGAACTTCGCGCCGCTGTCGTTGGCGAGGAGGTTCTGTCCGCTGCCGAGGGTGATGGACGCCCAGCAGGACGGGTTGGAGGTGCTGGTCACCCAGGCATCCATTTGGATTGTCAGCGGCAGGTCAGCGGTGTTGGCGAGGGTGGCGAAGTTCTGGTTCAGGCTCGAACGGGCCGCATAACCGGAGTCTCCGACAAGCAGCATGGCACCGCCGTTCCCGTGCTGGGCCTGCCAGTCCTCGCCTGCGGTGGCGACACTGTAGGCGAGCGGGGCGAGCAGTCCCTGCTGGTCGGCCGCAAGGGAGTTGTTGAACGAGGCCGCTCCATAACTTGAGGAATCGAAGTGGTCTGCTAGAATCAAACCCGAAATGCCGTGGGTTTGGTTCAGGTTCGGGTCGCTGTCTTCGAGGTATTCAATGAAGTTGTTCGAGGCGTCGTTGTCCGGATTTCCGTTGGCGGATGGATCGAGGTTTCCGAAATGGAACATTTCCCAATCGTCGGGCAGGCCGTCGTTGTCGGAATCCGCCACGATGCCCATGTCCCAGCGCATGGCGGAGACCAGCTTCACATGCCGCTCGCGGGCCGCCGGTCCGTCTTCGGAGTCAAAGTTCAACCCATAGGGCCAGAAATGGGCCCCATCGCAACCGATGGAAGCGCCGGCCCCTTCATACAGTCGGATGCGTTGGAGGGCTCTGTCACCGGTCCATTGGCCATTCGACTGCCGGGACGACCACGCACCTACGGTGCCGACTCCGAGGCTATGCTGGATTTCATGGATCGCGGTGAAGGCGCTGTAATGGCCCCCGAAATCGATCCACCCGCCGTATCCCGCCTGGGCCGTCGGCACGCCCGCGCTGTAGTTGGCGGTGCATTGCATCGGGAAATAGCCGTAGGCATTGTGAACCGCCACCGCTTCATTCATCGAGTTCACGAGGGCCGCGCGAATCCCGGCTGGCCATCCTTCATGACCTCCGGCGAGCTGCCAGGTCATCGGAGGGATCCACAGCGATCCCGGTCCACTGAAGTAGGAGCCATACACCGGGTGCTGCGCGTTGTAGGTTCCCATCGGGAGAGGACTGCCGTTGATGGCGAGCGCAGCGATGGCGTTGCTGCCGTTGAAATTCAGATCGATGCCGGCACCCGCCGCGATGCTGACCGTGGTGCAGCCATCCAGCAGAGGACTGCCAAGGGCGACGCGGCCCTCGTTGACCGAGATACTGCCGAGGTAGAGCGTAGGGCCACCCAGGGTGAGCAAGCCGCTTCCCTGCTTGTTCAATCCTGTGCTATCGAGGCTCGCAAGGATCGTGGCGTTGGCGTTGCAGGTGATCGTCTGCGTACCTGTTAGAATGATGGAACCACCGCCAAGCGTGTAACCCGGGGCATCGAAGGTGATTGCGCGGACCGTGACGGCATCGGTAAGCGTGACGCTGCCTGCGGCGACGGAACCGAAGGCCGCGGCGGCGAGGCTGCTGTTGTTCCATGACGCGCCGGACCAGTTCGCATCGGTGACGTTCCAAGTGCGGGTGCCACTGCCGTTGTCCCAAACCAAGGCTGGGGCCGGAGTCCATTTCGCATATAAAATGGTGTTGCTGGAAACCTCGAATGTGTCGTTGGCCTGGTAGGTGATACCGCTGCCATTTGCGGCGGTGTTCCAACCGCTGAAAACGAAGGATGCCTTCTGCAGGCCGCCTGTGTTGCCGAGCACAGTGACGGTCGATCCTCCCGCATAAGGACTGTTCGAATCGAGTGGGGCGATGCCTGCCGTTTGGCCGTTGCCGTCGTAAACCAGAGTGGAAGTCGATGGCGTCGCGCTGAGCTTGAAATCGTCAATGGAAAGCTGACGCTGGCCGTTCAGGTTCACGACGCCCGCTCGGTCCGTGATCCAGCCGACATATTGGACGCCAGCCGCCATAAGATCGGCACCACTGACGGTGTAGCTGATCGTCGCGACCCGGTTGGAGTTGAAGCGGACCAGTTGGGCTGTGGCGATGGTGGCGGCATCGACTCCATTCCAGTTGTGCTGGCTGCCGGTGAAACCGAGGGTGAACCACGAGTTGGTGCCGCCTGGATCCGCACCGGCGAGCGGGGTAGTGTCGATCGTCGCCTCGACGGTATAGTCCATGCCGGGGAGCGGGGTAAAGGCGAGGAAGTTGCTGCTCGTGGGCGTCGCGACACCATGGTTGGCATAATCGCGCTGGCCCCAGCCACCGGTTTCAACACCTGCGAGCCAAGTGGCGCTGGCGCTACCTCCTGCCGTTCCGCTGCGTGTGGTTGGGGCCGAACCGGCTAGAGTCTGGGTGTATGGGCCGCCATTGTCGATGTTCTGCGAATCGTTGAAATCATCGAAGTAGATCGTGCCAGCCAGCGCCTGAATCGCCAGCACACCCGGGAGCAGGAACCGAACGGCAGATGATAGGATGCCAGGTCTTGAAGAGGGGCTCATGCAAAGGCTTGATATGCAGTGCGGAAAATCGACCATTCTCACGGTTCAAGGACTCACCGAAATCCGATAAAAACGACGGGGCCCGCCCGCACCGTCCGGATCGGTGAAAGTCAGTTCAGCACCAATTCCTGGCTGCGCCGATCCGATGTTCTGCCACGGTCCAGATAGGTCGTCGCAGCGCTGGAGCTGATAGTTGTGGCCGGAGTATCCGGCGATTTTCACAGTGAAGGAGTTTCCCGATTTGAGGAACGAGTTCACCCGGACATTGCTGCGATCGAGCACGATGCCGTTGTTGATGAAGCCAGCGGGCAGCGATCCCTTCCATGTCATGATGTCGAGCACACCGTTGTTGGTGAAGGACCCGGTGAACGAGAGCGACGCATCTCCCACAAGACGCAAGGTACCGGTGTTGGTGAGCGATCCGCTGCCCGTGATGACACCCTGGATAACAGCACTGCCGGAGTTTCCAGCAAGCGTGAGATTGCCGCCGTTGAGGTTGACGGTGCCTTCCGGCGAGATCGCGAGCGAGGCGACGGTCTGGCTCGCACCGTTGAGATCGAACGTCGCAGTATCTTCCACCGAGAGCGCGGTGCCTGGGGGTAGAATGCTGACGACCGGCGCTTCGCCGAACCACTTGGTGCGAAGGTAGCGCTCGGTGCCGAGGCGTTGGACTTCGGTGAGTGTGGAGTTGTAGAGGATGACCTCGGCCTGGTCCTGGTTGCCGGCGTGGTAGATGCGGTCGCGGTTGAAACCATCCGCCTGGGTGGGACCGGTGGTGGAAACGGTGATTTGGTTGAAGCCGTTGTTAGAAGCCGTGGGCATGGGCGAAGTGCTACCGTCCACCTGCGTGCCATTGACCCAGGTCCTGCCGTTGAGAACGTAAGGGCTGTTCCAGGCATTGGCCACCGGAGCCCAGATGGGTGCGGCGGCATCGGTGTTGTTCGGCCGATGGAAATGACAGGCATCCCTGTCGGTGATGAGGAAGCTCGCCCCACGAAAGACCGAGAAGACGGTGCGGACGGAGGAGTCGCGGGTGAAGTTGAGGCTCTGGCTGGTGTTGGCGGCGCTGCCGGTGAATCTGAGAGCTCCACGACCGCTGAGCGCATTGGCGATGAAGGTCGGCGGTTGTCCGGTTTGAGCCGTGGCATGAGCGCTGTTAGGGCTGAGATCGTTCCATTGCGAGACGGTGGCCCCATTGGACAAGGAGAACGTCGAGGCATCGAAACGTCGGGAGAATCCGGCAACGGGCGCGCTAAGCGGCGGATGGAGCAACAGCGTGCCGTCCACAATGCGCGTGGCGCCGGAGTGCGTGGCAGCGTCGATCAGTGAGAGCGTGCCTGAGCCGGTTTTCACAAGATCCGATCTTCCTGTCAGTGACTCAAGGAACAGGGCGTCGTAAGCAGGCACCTCGATCGTCGTGCTTCCGGTGCTTCCATCATCGCTGCGGGTGTAGGGCGGAGCTTCGACGAAGGCGTCCATCTGGCGGACACCCTGAGCATTGGTGGTAAGACGGATGGCGATGGCCTGGACCGGTTCCAGAGGGCGGCTGAGGACCTGGGTGTAGGACGTGCCGGTCCAGAGCGTGGACCAGCTTCCGGATGGACTTTGAGCTTCAAGCGTGACGCTGATGTTCTGGCCCGTAACCGATGCTCCGTTGTCGAATTGGACATCAATCCGGTTGAGATTTCGGGTGCTGGCAAACGGAATGGTGAGCGTGCCGGAGCTCGTGCCATGACGCCAGGACGTGGAAGCATCGGCATCGCAGGCCTTTGCGGCTTCGTATCCGCCGCTTGCAGCACTGCCGTTTGCGGTCATGCCAGTAGTGGTGGATCCGACGTAAGGCTGATGGCGGGCGAGTGCCTCGGCACTTCCATCCAAATCGAGACGGATGATGGTGTCGATCGGATCGCGATTTGCAACCGGCAGGGTGATGGATACTCCCGTGGCGGATTGGGTGACGGTGGCTGTCCCGCCAGTGAGCACGGCGTTGCCGGAGATCTGGCGACCGAGCGCTAGAGGCGGCAAGGTCAACGTTTCACCGGGCCATTCGAGCACATGAAGGAAGATGGAATTTCCCTTCGCCATGCTGCCTCCCCAGTCGGCGGCGGTGAAGGGGCCGGCAAGTGCGCCATCCAGGGTGCTGCCGTATTGGGAGAACCATGAGCCTGTTACCGGAGATGCGGTGGCGGCGGGCAGGACGGGCAAACCGTCACGCATCGCAGGCAATCCTAACAGATAGCTGGTATCTGCGACACAAGTGCCGACGATGCCACGGACGCGGTTGGCAGCGGTGGACATATTGATTACATCCGCCGCACGCGAGGACGGCGTGACCGTTAGCGATTGCAGCACGCCGTTTTGAAAGACGCCTTCGAGCACGGTGTTTTGCGCGGCATGCACCTTGAAATTCACATCCCATTCTTCCGGCCAGGCGGGGAAGAGGTAGATCTTGCTGCCTTGGGATTGGACAATCATGTTTTCCAAACCGTGAATGGTGGAGCCGCCGTGGCATTGGTCCGGGATGTAATCGAAACGGCTTTCCCAGAAAGCGTGGAAGCGCGGCTTGCCGGGGTATGGATTGGAGACGGTTTGGGAGCCGATGCCTACGGTGCTGGGGACCGGCTCGAGGAAATTGCGCAGGGCGTAGAATTTCGCCTGCTGCGGCAGGTTCAGTTGAGCGGCCACGGTCGGGGTATAAAGCCAGCCCCCGGATTCGGAGGAACTGGCCGGCGTGCCGTCGAAGGTGACCATGCGCGTGCCATGGTCACGACGGCCCGCAGCAAGGAGCGAGAGTCTGCCGAGGCCCGCCTCGCGGGCGGGCCATACGCTGTAGAGTGATGGCGTTTCGATCATGTCGCGCCCGGCGTCGCCGGTCTGATAGACGCCGAGCATCGGCTGGTTCAGCACGGTCTTCAGCGGCGGCTGCGGCATGATGTCGAGCAGTGCCTGATAACGGTTGCGCTGGGCGGGAGTGAGCGTGCCGGGATCGAGACGGAGCAGGTCGATGAGGATGCGGCGCAGCGGCCCGACCTCCGGAGCAGAGTTGGTCGAATTCTTGTAGGTTTCCACCGCGGCCGACGGAGCCAACAACATTCTTCCCTTGGCATCGCGGTTGGGGAATTTGTGTTCGAAGAACGTCACCGTGGCGTCGGCCCAGGGCTGATAGGTGTCCGTGAAGAACGTTTGGTCGCGGGTGTGGTCGTAGATGTCTGCCAGCAGGATGGCCAGATCGGTCATGCCTCCGCGGTGTTCGGTCAGGTGGATGGGGACACTCCTGCCGAAAACGCAATCCCCACCGACACCGGTTCCCTCGTAAAGCAAGATGCCCGGATTGTTTTCGTGGACCATGGCGCGCTCGCGGCAAAGGGGTAGAATATCGCGGCAATAACGGGATATCTGTTCGGTCATGTCGTAGTCGCCGCTGGTGAGCATCGGCCAATAGATGTGCCGGGTGTTCTGCCAGAAGAGCCGGTTCCCGTTCCAATCGCGGTAATCGGCATTCTGGGCATTGGCGCTGATACCGAAGAAGCTCGGATAGCCGACCGGGCGATCCATGGTCAGCGTGGAACCATTGAACGGAGTGGGGTATTTGCCGCGGGTGGTGCAGGCGTTGATGAACCTCTGGTGGGCATAGTACTTCGAAATGAGGCGGGGCTGGTTGTTGCTGCCGCCGATGTGGAGGTAGCTGCGGTTCCAGAATGCGGCCCACCAGTTCTGGTGCGCGGTGAAGTCGGCAGCGGCATTTCGTGCGAGCCTGGACGTAGCAAGTGCTTCGAGGTCGCTCTTCCAGTTTGCGGCGACGGGATAGACTCCTGCTTGGACATCGATCGTGAGATCGATATTGGTGGTGCTGTTTCGCACCAGCTTCTGCGCCCCGCTGCGGGTCATGCCGGTACCGCTCATCCGGCCGCCGAAGGTGCGGTTCATGATCGGATCCTGCATGCTGGCGAGCGAGTTGGTGAGCCCTTCCGAGGTGAGATTGTTAAAGAACGCGGAGGCTCGGTTGCGGTGATACCAAGTGATGGCGTTTGTCCCATCATTGAGAACGTAGGCCCCCCGGTGCACGTCGGCGATGGCCGTAGCGGTATTCAGCGGGCGCAAATCCATCTCATAGGAGGCCTCGACCGATACCGGAGCATCGCTGTCGCCCGCGACATGGATGACGGAATGGTTCGCATCCACCCAGGCTTGAAGGCGCGTCTGGCCACCGGGATTTCCCGCCGTGATGAGGATGCGGCCGGTGGCAAGATCGAGCGTTTGGTTGAACGGCTGACCCGTTGCGAAGGGGTTTGGCGAGAGTTTCACCCGCACGCGACCGAGCTTGATGTTGGTGTTGCCTTCGCTCTCGGCATCCGAGCGGCCGATGTAGAACAACAGGTCGCCATTTCCCTCGACCCAGAGGTTGAGCGTGGTTTCGCCATTACCAAGCGGCATCGATTCCCAGGAGTAGGTGCTCGGAGTGGTCCAAACTTCGTTGTAATCCGCCAAGGTTCCCGGAGGCGAGGGAGGGATCACGATCTCACTGATCGAGAAATCATCGAGCATGAAGCCGAAGTAGGAGTTGGCGGCAATGCTCAGGGTGTGCGTGGTCGAGGTCGCTGTGAAGTCCAGCGTTTGCAGCGCGTAGCTGACGTCGGTGTTGCCACTGCCGACCTCGGGGAGTTCGGCGAAAGCGACGTTCTTCGCCGTTGGCGCGCCGCTGGTATTCACGCTGGCGGTGAGTGAATCACCCGCTGTCGTCAAATTCCTCCGGGAAGCATAAAACGAAACGCGATAGGACGAACCACTGGCGAGGCCGGTGAGCTGAGCATTTGCGGAATAGGTGTTGCCTGCGCTGCAGACATTCATCGCGTAGGAGCCGCCGCGTGGCGCACCGAACGCGGAGGCGGATGACATGAACCATCGCGCGGTGTTGGTGAAGGACCAACCGGGGATGGAAACCTGGTTGGCGAGCCAATAGCCGGTGGCCGTCGGGGTGACAGAGGGCGCGTTGTTGGTTTCAAATCCGCCGTTGCCGCCCGCGACCGCAGGTGGTGACGGGGGAATCACGACTTCGCTGATCGAGAAATCATCGAGCATGAATCCATAGTAGGAATTCGCGGTAACGCTCAGGCTGTGCGTGGTGGAGGTCGCTGTGAAGTCGAGAGTCTGCAACGCGTAGTTGACGTCGGTATTGCCGCCGCCGACCGCGGGGAGTTCGGCGAAGGTGACGTTCTTTGCCGTCGGAGCGCCGTTGGTATCCACGCTGGCGGATAGCGAATCGCCCGATGTCGTGGTGTTGCGCCGCGATGCATAAAACGAAACGCGATAGGAAGAGCCGCTGACAAGACCGGTGAGCTGGGTGCTGGCAGTGTAGGCGTTACCGGCGCTGCAGAGGTTCAACGCGTAAGAGCCGCTGCGAGTCGCCCCGAAAGCGGCAGTCGATGACTGGAACCATCGAGCGGTGTTGTTGAAGGACCAACCGGGGATCGAAACCTGATTGGCGAACCAATATCCGGTGGCCACAGGTGTAACGGCATTCGCGTTGTTGGTCTCGAATCCGCCGTTTCCATTGGAAATTCCTGGAGTGGCCGATCCAGGCGCGATCAGCAGCAAGAATGACGAAACAAAGACGAGGGCAACATGTGAATTCATTAACGCAAGATAAAGTGAGCCAAGAATAGAAACGGGACACGGAAACCCTTACCGTGCCCCGTCTTTTGATTGCCCCTCCAGAGGCAAAGTGTTTGGAAGTCGTCAGATTGAAGGGTTTATCTTCCCGATTTCGTGGATCACCGCCGACGGCGCAGCAGGGCGAGCAAGCCGATGCCACCGAGAAGTGCGGAGCCTGGTTCAGGGATGGCGGTGAGGCTGAAGTTATCGATCCTGACTTGTTGAACGGCATTCATATTGACCAAACCGGGCCAATCCGTAACCCATCCGACATAATTAATGCCGGCAGCCACCAAGTCCGCGCCGCTGCGAGTGTATGTGATCGTGGCCACCGTATTGGATTTGAATCGGACCAGATTGTTGGTATCGATGGTTCCGGCATCGGTTCCATTCCAGTTGTGCTGGGACCCTGTGAATCCGACCGTCATCCAGGATTCGCCCCACGATCCGGCACCCGCGCCACCAAGAGGTGTGGTATCGATAGTCATTGTGACTGTGTAGTCATAACCTGACACCGGGGTGAAGGTGAGAAAGTTGCTGCTGGTGGGAGTTGCGACATTGCTATCGCCGTAGTCCCGTTGGCCCCAACCGCCTACTTCGGCACCACTGCCCCAAACCGCCGATGAGCTGCCGCCGAGGACTGAATTCCGGATAGTGGGAGCAGATCCAGCCAGCGTCTGGGTGTATGGGCCACCTGAGACGATATTCTGCTGATCGTTGAAGTTATCGGAATAAATCACCGTGGTCGCCTGAGCGGCCAGGGTCAGAGCCGCCATGACGACGGAAGCTTTGAGGATGGGACTGGGCTTGTATTTCATGATTACTTTGGTTTGCGATGGAGAATGGTCTCAATAAATGATTTTCAAATATCTATTACTTTGCGCGGACCTGGATGAAGAGTTTGGAATTGCTGAGAAGGCTGTTTGTCAGCGTGACCGGAACGGTTTCCACCTGACCGCTGAGGCTTGGAACGCCTTGGACAGCACCGGTGTCCTCGGTCCACGTGGCGAGATCCGTGGAATACCAAACCGTGTAATTCAGGCCGGTGAGCGACTGCTGGCGCCGGGTGTAGCTGAAAGTGCCGGTGGTCTTGTCGAGGCCGGCGGCGATTGGGTTGATCGATGAACCACTGTTTGGAATGAGCCCGAAGGCATATTCCTCCTGGTTGGTCAGTCCATCGTCGTCAAGATCCCCGGCTTCAGTTCCGGCGGCGAGGCCGTATGTTGATCCCCAATCGTCATAATCGGTGCCGACATCCAGTGTGAGTTCGCCGGTAACTTCCGAGAAGGTCCAGTCTCCCTTGGCATCCGTCATGGTCCAAGTCACTCCATCCAATTGCTGCGTGAATCCGACCACGTTAAATGTCGTGGGGTCGAAGGACTCACCTGTGAGCGAAGCCCGGTCCACCAAGGTCCAGATGTAACCATTCGTGCCAGTGACCGCCGAAGCATCGATGACGAAATCACCATTGAACGTGGCGGCTCCGGTTCCGGTGACCAGATTGCTTGCAGGACTTTCATCGACGTAGAACCTCATTTGTGCGTTATCCGCGAGAACGAGTGAGCCGGCATTGACGGTTGTATCTCCTGCATAGGAATTCACGCCGCCAAGAGTCAATGTTCCAGCCCCTTCCTTCGTGAGTCCGCCACCAGCGTTTCGGAGATTGGCGAGGATTCCAATATTGAATCCATTCGTATCGATGATAGCGCCACCGTAGGCGACATAGGTGTTGGCTCCCCCCCCGTAGGTGGTGATGAAATCGGCGTTGTCCGCGCCAATCGCCTTGAGCGTGCCGCCGTTGAATGTGAACCAGGCGTTGTTGTTCGTACCCGCCTCGCGGTTGGCGACCCTGATCGACGGGGCGCGAAGTTCGCCGCCATTGAGGTCGATGGCGAAGGTCGCCCCGGTGTTGACCGATCCGTCCACGCCGTTGGTGGCGGTGACGGTGCCGCCGGAAACCACGAGGCGGCCCCAATCGGCGCTGGCGGGTGCGGAGATGATGCGGTTGGCGGTGAATGTGCCTCCCGAGATGCTCAGGTTGGCGCGGCCGACCGCGGCATCCCCGGTGATGGTGACAGTTGAATCAAAGCCGAGCATCGGGTTGGTGGCGTAGAATCCAGAGTTGGAGCTGAATCCTTGAACGGTCAGGCTGGCAGCGGAAAGCCCACCATCCAACAGACTGACATTGGTGAAGTTGCCGCTGGCGTTTCCGACGTTCACGGCCCCGGCGATGATGCCCGGATCGAGGAACACGCTGCCTCCGAACGCGTTGAAGAACGCGTTATTCGAAGCGGAATTGACCCAGGGCGCCCCCGTCCAGTTCGCATCGGAGGTGTTCCATAGACTGCTCGCATTCTGGTTGTTCCAGATGAAGTTCGGCCCGGGAGCCCAGCGGGCATACAGCGTGGTGTCCGCATTGATGGTGAAAGTGTCCGCGGAATTGTAGTTTGTTCCGCTGCCGTCAGCCGCCGTGTTCCAACCGCTGAAAGTGAAGCTGGTCCGGGTGAGGGAGCCCGTGTTACCGAGGACAGTGACAGTAGAGCCGCCGGCATGCGGGTTGCTCGCGTCCACCGGCACGCTTCCGCCAGTGCTGCCGTTGCCATCGTAGGTCAGGGTGTAGCTGCCGACTGGAATCCACTTCGCGTAGAGCGTCGTGGCATTGTAGATCGTGAATGTGGCGGACGGGCTGTAATCGATTCCGGAGCCGTTGGAAGCCGTGTTCCAACCGCCGAAGTTGAAACCCGTGCGGGTCATCGTGCCGGCACCCGCGACGGCGGCAGTGCCGCCAAAAGTGTAGGGACTGCTAGGATCGGTCGGGATGGAACCCCCGTCGCTGCCATTTCCATCGTAGGTCACGGTGGGGTTGGCGACACCGGCAATGAGCCTGAAGTTGTCAATCTTGACCTGTGCCGCAGCGTTCAGGTTGACCGTGCCGGCGCGATCCGTGATCCAGCCGACGTATTGAACCCCGCCAGCGACGAGATCGGAACCGTTCAGCGTGTAGGAGAGGTTGGCGACTTGGTTGGAGTTCCACCGCACCAGTTGCCCCACGGCAATGGTCGAAGCATCCACCCCGTTCCAGTTGTGCTGGCTGCTGGTGAAGCCGACGGTGAACCAGGAACTGGTGCCACCCGGGTCGGCACCCGCGAGCGCAGTCGTATCGATGGTGGCTTCAAGGCGGTAAACCCGGCCGGAATCAGGCGTGAAGGGAAGGAAGTTGCTGCTGGTGGGCGTCGCCACGTTGCTGTCGGCGTAGTCACGCTGGCCCCAACCTCCGGCTTCCACTCCTGCCAACCAGGTCGCGCTGGAACTTGACCCAAGCGTTCCGGTCCTCACCGTCGGAACCGAGTTCGCGAGGGTCTGGGTGTAGGGACCGCCAGAGAAGAGGTTCTGCTGGTCGTTGAAATCATCGAAGTAGATCGTCTCCGCGGTCGCCACATGGGCGGAGAGCGAGAGCGCCAACGATGCAAATAGTGCACCAAAGCGGAGGGAAATGGGCATGGATTTCATTTGGAATCAGTGCGGGGATTGGGATTTTTCGAGGCCTGCAAACGCCGGGCGAGTTCCGGAACTCACCCACGATGCTCTGGCAAGGTAGCAGCCAGCCCGGGCTGCTCTCAATAGATTCTCATTCTGAAATCTTGCATTTATCCTACAAGCGAGCCATGGGTGTCCGCATGAGGCTGACAGACACGACGAACCCGAACACTTACGATCAGGCCAGGACGTTGACCAGCCGCGAGCACGGCACGAGGGCTCACAACCTCGCCGAATGCTTTCGTATGCACCTGATTGGCATCTATTCCAACGTTGTGGGCCCGGAATGGAGCTCTAACGGAAAGTATGAAAGCGACCGCGTACATCACATCAATTTGAATCTCTCCGGTCGCAGGCAGGTTTGTTTCCAAGGGCGGACCTATCACCTCGAACCGGGAGAAGCCTGGTTGTTGCCCGCACATACGCTGGTGGAGCGCCGATGCGAAGAGACCTGCGAGGTCATTTACTTCCGATTCTTCTGCGAGTGCCTG
Organism: Verrucomicrobiaceae bacterium; assembly: GCA_027486655.1. GTDB lineage: Bacteria > Verrucomicrobiota > Verrucomicrobiia > Verrucomicrobiales > Akkermansiaceae > Luteolibacter. The sequence continues at coordinate 77,865 of JAIXOR010000024.1, forward strand.
CCGGGTGTGGACCCATTGCTCGATTGGAAGAACCGCGAGCCAAGGAGAATGCGTTCGATCGATCCTGATGAATGGTCCGGATGGACCGAAGATGGCAAAACCTTGGGAATTTCAAGCATTCTGGGTCTACGAGGGCGCTTGATGTGGTGGTTGGTCGAATGCATTCCGGAACTCGACGAGGTGATCTCCCAGCACCTGTCCAGCCACTCGAAGTTCTCGGCCGTATTCCAGCATATCGAAGATCACCTCGGAGCAGACCTGCGACTGGCGGACCTTGCCGAAGTGCATGGGATCAGTCCCGGTGCCTTTGCCGCGGCATTCACCCGAAGCACAGGTGTAAGCCCGAAGGAATACCTCACCCGCAGATTGAATCAGGAGGCGATCCGATGGGTGATGGGCTCGGACCTCAAAATCAAGGAGATCGCCGACAAGCTTCGCTTCAGTGACGAATTCTACTTCAGCCGGTTTTTCCAGAAGCAAAACGGAAGTCCGCCGCTGCGTTATCGCAGCTTGTTCCGTTCAAAACCCACGAAGCCCTTGGAATGAACGTATCGCGATGACCAGGGTTTTACCGAATGGTTTGAAACGTTCGCACTCGCGCGATTTCGGCCGGGTTCGGCCCCATGTTGAGGTTACAGGACTTCAAAACTCGTCAAAGGTGATCTGCGAATCCGCGATGCCGATTTCACTCAGCATCTTCTGGCAGGCCCTCATCATCTGCGGCGGGCCGCAGAGGTAGAATTCGAGGGCCTTGGGATGCGGGTGGTTTTTCAGATAGTGCTCGAACACCACCTCGTGGATGAAACCAGTGGGACCGGTCCAGTCGTCGGTATCGAGCGGCGAGGAAAGGGCAGGATGGAAGGTGAAGTTCGGGTAGCGTTGCGCGGTCGACTCGAAGTGATCCTGATAGAACAACTCCTGCCGCGAGCGGGCACCGTACCAGAAGGACAACTTGCGCGAGGTCTTCTGCGTTTCGAACAGATGGGTGAGGTGCGAGCGCAGCGGGGCCATGCCGGAGCCTCCGCCGATGTAGATCATTTCCTTCTGGGTCGGGCGGATGTGGAAATCGCCGAAAGGGCCGACCGCGGTGACCGTGTCGCCGGGGCGCAGGCGGAACATCCAGGCCGAGCCGACGCCGGGCGGGCAATCCTGGCCGGGCGGGGGCGTTGCGATGCGGACGTTCAGGCGCAGCAGCGCCTCCGAGCCGGGATCGGAGGCGAGCGAGTAGTTGTTGAGCTTGCCGCCATCGGGGTTGCGGGCGACGAGCTCGTTCACATGCTGGGCGCGCCAGACCGAGGCGTAGGGCTCGGGGATGTCGAGGTCGCTGAACTGGATCTCGTCATAGGCGGGGATTTCGAACTGGAGGTAGTCGCCGGGTTGGAAGGCGACCTTCGATTCGGGCTCCAGCACGATCTCGCGAATGAACGTGGCCACGCTGCGGACCTCGAGCACTTTCAGGCGGAGCGTTTCCTGAGGTCGGGCACCCGCGCCGCCGGGCTTGGTGACGCAAAGGAATAAGCGGCCGTTGCGCGACTCGACCTGATAGGTGGCGAGGCCGCGGCAGATCGGCGCGCGGGCGGGCGAGCCGTCTGTTAGGTTGAAGCGGCCGTTGTGTTTCGGGCACTCGATGGTGCCGGCGATGACCAGGCCGTCGGCGAGGTGGTTGTTGCCGTGGGTGCAGATACCGTCGGTGGCGTAGAGCTTGCCGTCGTGATCGCGAATCACCGCGAAGGTCTTGCGGCCGTGGTCGAAGCGGATCACGTCGCCGAGCGGCAGGTCGCTTTCGGCACCGACTTCGACCCAGCCGGCGGCGTCGGGCTTGGCTTCGGACACGTGGCGGCCGTCGGATGATTTCTCCTGCGGCGGCGGCAGCGGGCGTTTCACGTGATAGCCGGGATCGTCAAGCTGGCGGATGACTGCGGGGAGAAGTTCTTTCCATGCGGAAAGGATGGAGCCGTAGGGCGGCGGGCAGTCGTGGCGGATCGTTTCGTGCAGCCTCGGCAGCGCGTGGTAGGGCACCAGCGGGAACATGTGGTGCTCCACGTGGTAGTTCATGTTCCAGTAGATGAAGCGGCTGATCGGGTTCATGTAGACCGTCCGGCAGTTGAGGCGGTGGTCGAGCACGTTCTCCGCAAGGCCGGCATGCTGGGTTGTGTTGTGCACGATCATCAGCCAGGTGCCGAAGAAGTTCGGCAGGGTGAAAAGGAAGATGGGAACCCAGCTTTGGAGCGCGACGGCGGACGCGAGGACCGCGAGGTGGAGGGCGAGGCAGATGCGGGCGTTTCGATAGACCTTCGGGAACTCGCTCTCCGGGATGTAGGTTTTTTCCGCATCGGTCATCCGGCCGGATGCATGGCGGATGAGGCTGGGGAAATAGCCGAGATAGCCGCCGATGTTGAAGACGCTGAGGGCGAGCCCCTTCAAATCCGGCGGGCGCGGGATCTGGATCTCGGGATCCCGGCCGACGATGATGGTGTCGCTGTGGTGGCGGTTGTGGCTCCATCGCCAGACGACCGATTCGCGCATGACCATGAAGGAGGCGACTTCGTAGAGCAGCGAGTTCATCCAATCGGTCTTGAACGCCGTGCCGTGGCCGCACTCGTGCCAGCGGGAGTCCGAGCTGGTGCCGTAGAAGACGGCGTAGATCAGGTAGGGCACGATCGCCCACCACGTGCCCCAGAAATGCACGGTGGCCCAGCCGGTGGCGGCGAGGATGCCGAAGAGCAGCAGCGTGTCTCGGATCGCCGGGCCGTCGCGGCGCTGGAGCAGGCCGCGCATCTTCTCTTTCGGCACGGGCGTGGTGTACCAATCGGCCTCAGCCAGCCCGCGCTCGATGGCGAGGGTGGCGTTGGCGCCAGTGAGGCTGTAGTCGGGGACCTGGGCTTGGCTCATGGTGAAGGTTTTTGGTTAGAGAAACGTTTCGCGCAGGTGGCGGTGCATCCAGCTGTTGTATTCCCAGGCGTCGCCCACCGGCTGCGGCGATGCGCCGGCCAGCGGCATGTAGGGTTCCGGGCCGAATTCCGGAGTGATGGTGAACCACTCGCGGCCTTCGGCGCGGCGGAGATCGAGGATGTGTTTCCACCAGCCGGTGAAGCGTTCGAGCCAGACCTCGTGGGCGGGATTGCGAGGATCGCTGACCTGCGGGCCTTCGTCGAAGCCGACCCGCGCGTGGAGGTGGCCTGCGGCCTGCATCGCGGCGGCGAGGGCCTCGGGTTGATCGGACAGATCGCTTTCGTGCACGCAGACCCAGTGGGAGAAATCCGCTGTTAGACGGAGCTGGGGGATTTCCCGCAGGAAGGCCAGCGCGGCGGGCGCGGAGAAAAGGGCGCGGCCGCGGTGGGTTTCGTGCAGCAGCGGCACGCCGTGCTCGGCGACCAAGCGTTCGCCGGTCTCGAAGATCCGCAGCGAGTCGGCGAAGGAGAAGTGGTCCTTGCCGGTGTGGGAGTTGATGAAGAGCGGCTGGAGCTCGGCCGCGCGGCGATAGCGTTGTTCGAGCGAGCGCAGGTGCTCGTCGGCGTTCGCGCCTTCGGTGGCGATGTGGGAGACGATTTTCAAGCCGGCAGCCTCGTGCAGGTCGCGGATCTCGGTCGTGCTTTCGGGGCGGGCGGGCAGGTAGATTTCGGTGCCGTCATAGCCGCTCCCGGCGCAGAGTTGGACGAAATCAGCGACCGAAAGTTCGGAGCGCTCCCAGTTGGCCTTGGTGAAAAGTATGTGCATGGATCTGAATCCCCCACCCTATCCGGATCCTCTCAGTTGGGAATGGACGCTTTGGATTCTTGCATGTATTTTCCGGTCATGCCGAAGGACAAGCCTCCCGCCGGGATCATTCCCCTTTCCGGTCCTCCGAACCCGATTGGAAACGCGGAATTCGGCGGACATCTGAGCGGCACGACAGGCACCGGACTGTCGCAATTCCGGGTTTATGGCATGTATGCCTTGGTTCTGTTGCTTGGAGGCGGAGGCCGTTACCGTGACCGCCGCGGAATCGATCGACGGCTTTCCCCGGGAGACCTCGTGGTCGTCTTTCCCGAACACCCCCATCAATACGGACCTGAGTCCGGTGACCACTGGGACGAGGTGTTCATCGCGTTCAAGGGAGCCGCCTTCGAAGGTTGGCGCTCCCACGGACTCGACCCATCGCACCCGGTCTGGCGGGTCGATTCCCTGCCGACGATGAAGCGTCGTTTTTTCAAAATCCTTCGCATGGCGACCACCTCACTTGAGGATTCCACCGCCGCAGCCAGTGCCATCCACAGCCTGATTGCGGACTTGCTTGCACAGCGTCCGCTGGCTCGCGAGGATTGGCTGGAAAAATCCAAACAACTGCTCGGCGGAGGGAGCGATTCGCCCACGCCTCAGGAGATCGCAGGAATGTTTGGAATGAGCCATGATCACTTCCGCAAGACCTTCAAAGCGGCAACCGGTGAATCACCCTCATCCTTCCGGCGCCGACGTCGGCTTGCGCAAGCGGCCTTGATGCTCAAGAGATCCGATCTCAAGCTGGACATGATCGCGGAATCGCTGGGATTCTGTGATGGATTCCACCTCTCAAAGGCATTCAAGGCCGAGTATGGGAAATCCCCCGCCGGATTCCGTAGCGATCACGGTGCGTCACTCTGACCGAGTGCCTCCGAATCGGAAACCGGAACAAAGGCCACGGCATCAGCCACCACATGCTCGTTTGCCTGGTTGCTGAGCACCACGTGGCCCGCGGTGCCTGCTTCAAATTCGTATTCACCCAACAGAATCCACCTCCCACCATTCTGCTCTTGATCGACGAGGACGGTTTCCCGGCCTTGTCGATGGTGGATGACATAGGGAGCGTTGGTGGCTCGGTTCTTGTGGGACGTCCAGCGGGCGAAGATCTTGTAGCGTCCGCCGTTCGGCAGATTGGGTCGGAAGGTAGCGGTGGCGGAGCCATCGCCTGGCACCGCGTATTCGAAACTGAGTTCGCAGCGCTCGTCCACCTCGTTGATGGAGTTGTTCGCCCAGTTTCCCGTGAGTGTCACGGCGGGCTTGTCGTTGTCACAGATAACGGTCAGAGGAGGCAGCCCGACGGGGGTGCCAGTGGCGATGAAGGTGAATCTCCCGGAGCCGGCGGTGAAGCGGAGGTGACGGGAATCCGCCCCCTGAAAGGTGACACCGGCTCGATTGCTGGAAGACACGCCATTGCTATAAAGCGTGGCACCGCTTTCCTTGATGGTGACATCCGTCATGCCGTCGAGCGGCAGGTGGACACACGCGGTGGTGTTGGCGGGAATGGTGCAGTTCAGCTGGAATTCACCGGAAGAAACACGCTTCCACTGACTGGTGATGTCACCCCGGATGGTTGGCACCGTTGCCTGCGCGTAAGTCAGCCCGCGGGTCTCCGGTTTGATGTCGAAGCTCGAGAAGGCGGGACCGGTGGGCGCGATCCCTGCGATGTAACGTGGGAACATTTCCGCCGGGTAGGCGGTCCACGCGTGGTTGGTTTCGTTGTCCGGGCTTGGGCGTCCGAAGGACTCCCAAATGGTCCGATTTCCCGACAGCATGTATTGGTAGCGGATCAAGTCGGAGACGATGAGATCGCCGAGACCACCGGCTTGATAAGCGCCCGAGTAGTAAGTATAGCCGCCGTAACCCCCGATGTGGGCGGGTTGTTTGCGGAGCCAGGAGGTGACCTGGGCATGGGATTCCGCGGGGACCAGTCCGAAGCGCAGTGCGTAGGCTGTGCCGAGGGCGATGTGTTGGTTGCCCCCGGCCTTGGTGAGATAGCTGGTGCCGTCGAAGAGATGGGTGTTGATGGCCGTCTTGAGGCTGGCGGCGCGATTCTGATAGAGACCGGCTTCGGTGGCGTGGCCAAGGAGGGTGGCGATCTCATGCGCGACGCGGAGGTTGCCGAAGTAGAAGGCATTGAGCGCGATGTTCCGGCCGTCGTTCTCCATGATGCCGCCGGCGTAGTCGGCGATGCGCCAGCCGGGTGCGTCGAGCAGGCCGTCTGGCTGGGTATTGGACTCGGCCCAGGTCATCCATTTCACGAGGTGCGGCCACAGGTCGGAGAGAAGCCTAGTGTCGCCGGTGAAGAGGTATTGCTTCCAGAGCATCAGCGGCCAGTGCATGGACCACTCGGGGATTTCGTAGATCGGCGTGGGGCTGCAAGCCCAGAAGCGCCCGTCGGGCATCTGCTCGCCGGCGTAGTCGCGCAGCACCTTGTCGAGAATGAGAGTGTGGCGGTGGTTGTAGAGCAGGCCGATGCCGATGTTGTGAGAGTCCGCGCTCCACGGGGATTGCTCGCGGTTGGCATCGACGCTGAGGATGCCCTGCTGGACGTTCTGGCGGGCGGAGCGCTCGGACATTTCGAAGATGTCGTTGAGAAACGGGCTGGAGCATTCGAACGATCCCGCGACATCGGCCTTCGTGTGGGCGGTGATGGCGCGGAAGTCGTCCGCAGTCGGCGTGCCTGTGATGCCGGAGAGGCGCAGGGATTTGAAGGAGGTGTGGCGGCCGAAGTTGGCGCGCCAGGTCTCGGTGCCGCCTTTGCAGATGTACTCGTCCCATCCCGCGCTGCCGGAGCCATCGGTCATTTGATAGTATTCAATGCGCACGACAGATCCGGGGACTTGGTCGCGCAAGGTGATCTGCGGCCAACCGGAGATGCATTTTCCGAAATCGGCGATCCAGTTTCCTCCGGACTGTGCGAAGGAAACGGGCGCGAGTTCCTCCGCTTCGACCTGATCGGCCACACGTTGCGCGAAGAGTTGGTAATTGGAGCGATCAACCTCCGTGGCATTCCCCCACGACGAGTCGTCGAATCCGGCCGTGGTCCAGCGAGGATCATCCAATCGCGCGTCGTAGCGGATGGCGGCGCGGTTGCGGACACCACCATACAAGCCGAAATAGGTCGGAGAAGACTCGATGAAAGGCGTGGCGGCGAGGGTTTTCCAAGTGCTGTCGGAACTGATCGTAACCGTGGTGCCATCATCGAATAAAATGCGACATTCGAGCAGGAAAGCGGGCGATGCGTTGGTGCCCGAATCGTTCCAGACACCGTGCCAGTGAGCATCTGCGGCAAACGCGTTGGCACCCTGGGCCAGCAGCGTGGTCACGTCGTAGCCGACGTATTGGCCGTAGGTCGTCGGGTTCGAGCGGGCCGGGCCGAAACCCAGGCGGGTCCCGTTGAGGTGAAGTATGAAATCGTTGTGGGCGGAGGCAAAGACCTTGGCCAGCCGCACCCGTTTGCTGAGCATGAATCCCTTTCGGAAGCGGGCGAAGTTATTCTCGTTGGCCGTGCCGTCCCAGATGAAGGATGCGGTCCAGTCGGTCTTGGACAAGCCGGTGTCGAAGCTTGATTGGCTGCTGAAGGGACTTTCGTTGCCGTCCTTGTCCCAGAGTTTCACCCTCCACAAGTATCGAGTGGCGGGTCCCAGGGCCGGACCAGCATAGGGGACCGACGAAGACGCGGAGGAGCGGATTTTCCCGCTATCCCAGACGACCGAGGAGCCGGAGGAAACCACCACCTGCCAGGCACTCTGCACCTCGCCCCGGTCGGGGTCGTTCATCACCCAAGAAAAAGCGGGCGGTGCCACATCGACAGCCTGTGGGTCGACAATGCCATTGGTGAGCAAACCGGTCGGAGCGCCCGGCGGCACGGCACGGGCGGAAGCGGTGACGAACAGAATGAGAAGCACAACCCGCATGGATGCAAGAAGGCTACTCGGCGGAGATACGGAGAAAGAGCATGTCATGGCTTGTCGCTTGGCCCCCCAAGGTGACCTGAACCGTCTCGTTGTCGGTTCCGGGAATGGGTGTGACGGACTGGGTGCCGATCTCGGCAAGGTTCCACGTCGTTAGATTCGCGGAGGTCCAGATTCGATAGGTAAGCTGGGTGAGAGAAGCCTTCCGGCGCCGGTAGGTGAAAGTTCCGGTAGCGAGCCCGGTGTCGGCGGGATAGGGGCTGGAGGACGCTCCGTTCACGGGGTCGAGGCCAAAGGCATACTCGGCCGCATTGTTCGCACCGTCTTGATCGTCGTCGTCCGCCGGCCCGCCGATCAGATTGAACGCGCTTTTCCAAGTGTCGTAATCGGAAGGAGGTCCGGTGGTGACGGTGAGCGTTCCGGAGCCGGTGATGAATGAACTGTTGGATGAGGAGTAAACACCGGGTGGTCTTGCAATGCCGGCGACCGTAAGTTCGTCGATGATGTCGGTTCCACTGTAGTCGAGTTGGATCCCCGCGCCCGAGGCGACGATGAGGTCCGCAGTGTTGGAAAGATTGGTGTTACTCGTGCCGTTCCCGAGGCGAAGCGTGCCGGCGTTGACGGTGGTGGGTCCGGTGTAGCTGTTGGAAGCACTGAGCGTGAGCGTGCCGCTGCCGTTCTTGGTCAAACCGCCGGAGCCCTCGGCGGCGAGCAGTTTGATTTGAATGCCGATGTTGCGGCCATTGGTGTCGATGACCACACCGCCGGTCCGGACGTAGCTGGCCTGGGTGGGATTACCAGCGTTCGAGCCATCACCATAGAGAGTGATGAAGTTGGCGTTGTCCGGGCCGATGGCTTTGAGGGTGCCGCCGTTCCAAATCAGGTTCGCGTCGTTGTTGCCGCCGGGGCCTGCGGTGTTGAGGTCGCGGTTGGCGACTCGGAGGGACGGGGTTTCGAGTGTGCCGCCTTCGAGTTCAAGTTGGAAGGTCGCGCCAGTATGGACAGACCCGTCCACCCCGTTGGTGGCGGCGACGACGCCCCCTTGGATGGCGAGGCGTCCCCAATCGGCGCTGGCGGCGTTCGAGATGATGCGATTGACCATCCAACTGCCTCCCGTGACCACGAGATTGGCGCGGCCGATCGCGGCGTCACCGCTCAGCGTGATGTTGGAACTGAGGGCCATTGTCGGGTTCGAAGCGTAAGCTCCATTGTTGGATCCTGAACCCTGCACGGTAAGGCTGACCGCCGAAAGGCTGCCGCTTGTGAATGAAGTGGCGGGGAAGTTGGACGATGAATCTCCGACATTCAGCGCTCCGGCCGTGAGCCCCGAGGCAAGCGTGATGGCTCCGCCGGTCGATTGGAACCAGGCGTTGTTAGAGCTGGAGTTCACCCAAGGGGCACCGAGCCAGTTGGTATCGCTGGTGGACCACTGGCTCGTTCCCGCGCTATTGTTCCAGATGAAATCGGGGCCGGGCGACCATTGAGCGTGCAAAGTCACTGGAGCGGTGATAGCGAAAGTGTCGCCGGGGTTGTAGGCCGCACCGCTGCCATTGGAGGCGGTGTTCCAATTCACGAAAGAGTATCCGGTTTTCACCAGGGTTCCGGAGTTTCCAAGTACGGTCACCGTCGAATTGGGTGCATAGGGACTGGAGACATCAATCGGCACGCCGCCGCCGGTATTGGTGTTTCCATTGTAGGTCACGGCGAAAGCCGGCGTACTGACGACAGAGATGCTGAGATTGTCGATGAGGGCGAAGACGTTGTATCCCTCGAAGGTGATGTAGCCGTCTGCAGCGCCCATCTGTGCGAGGCTATAGGTGCCGACAAGATTTCCATTCAGAAACATTTTCGCCACCGACCCGTTCCCGTTAAAGGGGGATGCGTTGCCGGATGCGTCCGATAGAACGACTGCGATGGTCGAACCGGATGCATTCCAAGAAAGTCCGTTGCTGATGTCACCACCGGAAGCGAATTGCTGGGTTCCCCCGCTCAATCGGAACAGGCTGCTGAACTTGTTCGTGCCGCTGTTGACAAAGGAATTCTGCACGCTGCCAATGGCGAGTGCTGCCCAGTTGGTGGGATGGGACGAATCGGTGATACTGAGATCGAACTGGATCCTGAGCGGCAGGTTCAATCCGTTCACCGCCTCAGCAAAATTGTAGTTGAGGCTGGCATAAAGATCGCTGCCCAGACCCGAGTTCCAACCGGCCAGCAGCATGCGTCCGCCGTTGCCGTGCTGAATCTGCCAGCTCTGGGAATTGCCCGCGACGGTGTAGGACAAGGGCGCGAACAGGCCCCCTTGGTCGGTGGAAAGAGTCGAGTTGAAAACTGCGGCCGTGTTGCTAGCGGAATCGAAGTTGTCGGAAAGCAGGAGGTCGCCTGCAAGGGGCACAGTCACGGCCTGGACCTGTGCGGCCGAGAGGGCGGAGGAGAAGAACTGCGCGTCGTCGAGGGATCCTTGGAACATCGGCATTGCGGTGCCCTCTGCGCGTGCGAGGTAGTTGTGCTGTGTGCCGGTAGAGGTGTTGGGAGCGAGAAGTTGGTCCGGCGTGATCGAAATGGCGCCGCTGGCCACGACAGCTCCATTCACCAGCAGGTTGCCGGTGGCACCATCGAGCGTGACGGCGACGTGCGACCACACCCCGTTCGGCAGTGCCGCGCTTGTCAGAGTCTGCACCGAAGCGCCGTTGATGATCGAAAACTTCGTGTTACCAGATCCATCGTTTGCAGTGAGAGACAGCCGTTTTGTCGGGCTGGAGCCAAGCCAGAGAATCGCTTGATTGGCCACGCCCCCTGTGGGCTTTACCCACGCTGCGAAAGTAAAGGCACGGGTGTCCGCGACGCTGCGATCGAGAAAGACATACTGGTTGGAGCCGTTGAACGATAGAAAACCCTTCCGCTTCCAATCGGTGGAGGTCCACGCGGGCGATCCAATGGTGAAGGCATCAGTGACACCGTATCGGTCGAGTGCGCGGGAATCGTGAGCGATGGCAAAATCGTAAGATGCGTAGTGTCCGGCCGGTGTGGCGGTGGTGAAATTGTCAGGTATGCCGACGAAAGGAAGGTGGCCGAACGTGATGCCTCCTGTTAGGTTCTTGTTGCCCATGTAATCGCCATCGACGATCGCGTTGCCGCTGAGCGTGCCCCCGTTCTGGTGCCAGGCGCTGCCTTTGGCCACGGCGCTGTCCTGGAGGTTGCCCTCCACGGTCGCGTGTTCGATGACGCGGGCATTCCCTGAGATCGTGCCGTTGTCCACGATGGCCCAGTCGCGGACGCGGGCGTTTCCGGTGACAGTGCCGCCGCGCACCCAGGCGTGCCCGCCGATGATGGCGCTGCTGTTGACGGTGCCACCCGAAACCACCGCATAGTCTTCGATCCTTGCATTGCCGGTGACCGATCCGCCAGTGACCCGCGCGTTCGGGCCGATGAATACGGTCGAAGGCACAGTGACCGATTTCCATCCACCTCCATTCGAATGTTGAGTGAGGCCCGAGGTCGATCCATTGTCGCGTTCGCGTGGCGTGGCTCCGGTGACCTGGACTTGATAGTGGAACCGAGAGCGCGAGGGGTGCGAGCGGAAGGGCTCGCTCGCTTCGTCGTGCCCGCCGTTGGCATACCAGTCTGGCGTCCCTGCGACGGAAAGGTAGAGTTTGTTTTCGTTGGCGGCGAGAGTGATCGAACTGCTGCCGCTGTTCCAAAGGGGGGTGTAGCGTTCGACGCCGGTATCGCTGACGGCAATGAACGAGGCCCGCCAATCGGCGCCACGGGCCGAATCTGCCAGTCCCTGCAAGTTGACCGTGACCACTCGTCCCGCGCCGGTGCCGGTGGGGATAAGTTCGTGCATTGCGTAAGCCCCTTGGGCGGGAGCTTTGTTCGGCGGGACGCGCCACCACCCTGGAGCGTCCGCGCGCTGGACCAGGTCGGTGAAGAGATGGCGTGCGTTTCGGGTCGAATCCTGGCTATTCAGGTCCGCATTCATGGCGGTTTGATTCGAGAAATCCCAAGTCGCGCAGCGGCGGGCATAATAGCCGGAAATGTCCTTGAGCGAAGTGGTCGGCGTGAGGCGGTCGAGGGTGGTCGCCCAGAATTCTCCGGGCAGACCTTCCTGCCAGAGACGCTTGATCATCCCATCGGAGAGATCCGGGAGGTTGTCCGGATTGTCGTCCACGAAGTAGAGGAAAGGCCAGGTAAGATAGTAGTTCCGCCCCGAGGAAATCATGAAGTGTCCGTCTCGGACGCCGAGGGCCTCGATGCCGGCCTTGTTCGGGTAAAGATTCTGATAGTGTTTCAGCCAGCGTGCGCGGCCATAGTTGGCGTGAGTTTCCCACTGGCCGGAGTAGTTCCCGTTGTTGTTGTGGTGCTGGAACACGTGCATCAATTCGTGCGGGATGATCCAGGTAGGCGGATCGATCTGCAGGCCACTGGGTTCGATGTTCATGTAAGCGAAGCCCCCGCCGGTGCTGCTCATCCAGTAGCCATCGTAGATACAGAGGAAGTTGACCTTGTATTTGTTGCCATTCGGGCTGGTGGTGGATTCCGCTGGTTCGCGATAGCCCATTACCTTGGTATAAACCTGCCAGGCTTCCTCTGCATTGCGCAGGGCACCACGGGCAGTGGTGGAGTTGACGCCCTGTGCGGCACGGGCGGCGCTCCAAATGAAGCGGAATCGTTTTGACGACATCTCGTTGTCGCTATTCCACTCGGCGTTCGTCAGATAAACGTCACCCGGCAAATCCCCGACGCGGAGGTAATCGATGGCGAATGCCTGGCCAGAGGTGGCCGAAGGCTCGATGCGCAGGTCACGGAGGTTGGCGCGCCACCACGGCTCAGGCCCCACATCAATGCGGTAGGTGTGAAAGGCACCGTCGGTCGGGACCATGGCGTCCGGGATGACCAAGACACGGGCGGCGCTGAATCCGGTGGTGGCGGTGGTGCCGTAGGAAATCCTGATGTCGCCGGTGTGTGAAGCCGGCACCTGGATGCGAAGCTCGACGTAGTCGTTGAAACCGAGATCAAGGTCCGGACCGGCAAAGTTGGAACGAATCACGCGCGGCGAAGTCCCGCTGGTCGTGCCGGAAAAAGTTCCGCCAGCGACAGCGGCGCCCGTCACCTGGCTGGTCGTCCAGCTTTCAAGATTGCCAGCTGTGTTCCATTCCACGGCATAAGTTCCTGTAAGCGGAGTGAGAGGATCCACCACGATGGGCAAATCCACGGCACGCAGAAGCGAGGCCAGCACGAGGAGAATGAGGAGGGGCTTCATGAGCAAAAGCATCGGTTGGGCTAGAACGAGGGATGAAAAACCCGAAATGCCGCAACGTCCATGGACTTTCCTCGCTTTTTCACCAGGCAGAGAGTATGTCGCCCGGGCGCAAGACCGGTAAGGGAGACCAGCGGTGAAGCACTTCTTGGTGTTCCATGGTATTGATTGATGTGGCGGACGCTCTGGCCGTCAACAAACACTTCGATCGTGGCACCACCGGGAAACTGCGGGGCAAGGAACTGGACGGCCGTGCCGGTGAATTCGAACTGAACGAAGTCTTCGTTGCGATCCGTGCGGCGGATGCCGTCCTTGGTTCCCGATTTCATCCAGTTTCCCCCTGCGGGATTGTAGATGCGGAACAGGTCCACTTGGACGTAGGGGCCGCCCACCTTCACTCCCTTGAGTTCGTGTTTGCCGTTAGGCAGGCCAGTCAAATCGATGCCGACGACGTGCGGGCGGTTTCCTCCGGCATTCATATTCACCCGCCTGAGCGGCTTGCCATCGAGGGAAAAATCGATTTCACCCATGCCATTGCCCACCATCATCACACCCGTCCCGCTGAAATGGATGGTGAAGGCGTCGCCGTCGGAGGAGGTGAAGTGGATGTCGCTATTGAACTCGCCGCTGTCTCGCCATTGGCTCTGCCAATTGCCGTGGTACTCGATCCAACCCGCGCCGCCTGGCTGGGTGGCGTTGTCGTTGAATACCTCGCGGGTGCCGAAGATGACCGCCGGATCGTCGGTCCGCACGATGCGGGATGTGAAGCGGCCCTTTCCGGTTACGTCCATGGCAATCACTGTGTCGAGGGGATTCCAGGTTTCTCCTTCAGGCAGGCTGAGACGAACCCCGGTCGAGGATTGCTCGATTTTCACAGGCTTTCCGCCGGGCAGCAAGCGGGCGTTGGCAAAGGACTTGTTGTCGTCGGGCGGCGACAGGGTGAGAACGGGACCTGCCTGGGGCTTGAGGACGTGGATGTATTCCGTCCTGTCATCTGTCGACCGTGTGGCCACGCCCCAAGGAAGATCGTTGATGGAACCTTTGGGCTGCCAGGAAGTGCTCGGGTAGGTGTTCTTGATTGATCCGGCAATCGGCTCGATCAGCGCTCCGGCCTTCTGCATCGCTTCGAGCACTCCTTCCTCCCAGCGGCCGACAAACTTCTTCTGCCCCGTGGCGGGATCAGTCCAAGTGCCATCGCCCGGATAGGGTCCGGCCGACCAGGCCCAGCCACCTCCTTCGATGCAAGAACCCGCAGCGACGACGGTGGCGCGGAAGATGCCTTCCGGACTGCGTGTGACAGCTGGCGTCGGAGTGGGGACCTTGGGGACCTGGGCACTCCAGGTTTTGGAAATCACCTGAGCGTAGGGATTTGGCATGGTCCATGCGATATCGTGGGACATGTTAGGGCTGGCGGGTCCCGACTCGCCAATCGGCCCATCGAACGCGTAGAGGTTGCCATAGAAGTTCTGAATCAGCACCGCGTCCGGCTTGCTCCAGCGAATAGAGCGTTCCATGCGGTGGAAGTCGATGTGGTTGTCGCTGTTTCCACCCGGGTCGTTTTCATCGACGAAGAAACCATCGATGTCATAGCGGTCGATCATTTCACCGTGGATCTCCTCCATGAAGCGGTTCCACTCTTCTCCCCAGAAAAGCTGCTGTCCGGGGTGGCAGTAGAACAGAACCCGCACGCCCTTGGCGCGGACGGCTGAGACCATCCGGCCGAGCAGGTCGGTTTTGGGCGTCTTGATGCGCGGGCGCTCGTGGGCTGGCACACGCTCGACCGCGGCGCTGTTGAAAAGCGGGTGGAAGTTCGAGTGCCACGCCGTGAAGATCAGATACTCGACACCCATGGATGCGATGTCATCGGCAAAGCCCGCGACATCGAAGCTGTCTGCGAGGTAATCCGCACCAGCGGTCGGGCTGCCGTCGATGTTCAAAGTGGTATGGCCGTTCCCGTCATTCACGTAGTGGACGAAAAAGCCGTATTTCATCCGCTTCCATCGCTCGCGGGCGGAAAGGCCGGTATCTTTCACGACGAGCGTGCCGCCGGTGATCGATGGCGTCTCGAAATCTGCCTTGTTCGCTGCGGCACTTCCCGTTCCTCCCCACTTTCCGGGAGCCTGCTTCTCGTCACTAAAGAAGAGGCCATCGCATCCAACCGGTGGCCCCGCGGGAAGTTTGAGGCCCGCACCCTCGGCGAGATTGAAGCGCACCCCCGGATGGATCCGCGCAGCGGAAAGATCGAGAATGCCTTGTTCGACAGTGATGATCCCGCTGAGCCTGATCTCCGATTTGAGGGTGAGAGTTCCTGATCCTTGTTTGACCAATCCGCAGCCGGGCCGTGGCTCGATCACCGGTTGATCGATGGTTTGTCCCGAGGTGTCGACATGGACTCGGGAAACAGACTGGAAATCCCAACTGATCTGCCCCGGACACGGCAAGCATGCAAGAAGGACAAGAAGCAAGGGCAAGGAGCGATGATTCATGGAAATGAAATGGTTCAATTCAATTTGGTGAGCGGCTTTGGATTGCACCGAGATCGGGTGGAGTGCCGGGTTTGAGTGGATTGCCCATCAGGTCGCGCCCGCCTGGATCGGGGATGACGACACCTTTGGCGCGGCAGGGCGATCCGGGGTGCAGCATGTAGTTGCGGAAAGTCGTCGCCAAATCCCAGCCGGGAACCGGATTGACGAACATCGGGTCGGCGAGAACGGGTGAAGAATCGCCAGGGAGATTCTTCCAATTCCCATGATAGGCGTTGTTGCGGAAATCACCATTACCCTCCCGCTCCTCCATCGTGGCTTCGCCCGTCACGTGGAAAACATTGTTCCATATCTTCGCTCTTGGGATGATGTATCCACTGCCTTCCGTGATATGGAATGTGTTGTTGCAAACGAGGTTGTTTTCCTCCAGTTTTCCAACCAGGTAAAGCAGGTGGTCGCGGTCGCCGATGCTGAGATTGTAGCGCGCGATGTTGTCACGTGCACTCTGCATGATCAAAAGAAAACCGCCGGCGTTCTCGCGGCTGACGTTATACTGGAGAAGGCAGCTCTTGCAGTTGAAATCGAAATCGAAGGCCATGCCGTCGTTGTTGCCCTGTTGTTTGGCCGTATGGGTCACCTCGTTGAATTGCATGACGCCTTCAAGACAACTGTGAAGCCACACCGCAGCCGAGTGCGGATTGTAACCAGTGTGTACCGGAAAGGCCGGATCGCCCGTGCGCAGGCAGGTGCGGCGAACGGTATTGGATTCAATGAGAGGTTTCACCGAACCAAGAACGAGAATGGCATCACCACCAAGGTCTTCGATGCGGTTCCTCCTGATGGTGACGTGTTGGGAGGGCAGCAGGCCTTCCCGGAACATGTGGTTGCCATCGGTTTGTCCAGCGGGAGCAGAGCAGGTCCAGACAAGTATGCCGCAGCGTCCGGTGTTCCTGATCCGGTTGTTCTCGATCCGCACCCATTCGAAGGTGGTTTTGAGACCGTGTTCCTTGTTCCAGCCTTCGACGCCGACCCAGATCCCACAGCTTTCGTATTCCTTGAAACTGCCGCCGAGACCGTGAATGACGCAGTCTCTCACCACTATGTGGCGAAGGATTCTTCCCGCGTTTGTGGCGACAAAATGAATGCCTCCGACCACGGCATCGGGTCTTGCGGATCCGCCTCTGATTTCGAGTTCGGAAACTTCCCAGAAGTCCTGGTTTTCGAAGCGAATCACGACACCACCCCCCTCACCCATTTCGATCCGTGGCAAGGGCCCGGCACCGTAGCGGCCTAACCGGATTGGCTTATCCTGAACGCCCGAACCCTGCGGGCGAAGCTTGCCGGACCAACGCCCACCAGATTGAAACAAGAGCCTGTCGCCAGGCTGATAGATGGTTTCGTTTACCCGCGAAAGACTCCGCCATGCGGTGGTTGGAGTAAGACCGTCTGCCTGATCGCTTCCACCCGGTGAAACATGATAGTCGGCCGCGTTGATGAGTGGTGTCTGGGCGATAAGGACCACCAATAGCAGCAGAATTTTCTGGGATTTCATAGGTTCTAGGTTCCGGAATCCATACCTTCAGAATTCAACGATCCACCTCAGAGATGGCTGACGTCCTCCTCGAATTCCAAAACAACCACGGTCGCACCGGGAGTCTGATGCTCGGGTGAAACGGAAATACGGATGCCGTTTTGTGTGGATTCCACCTGGCAGGCCCCACCGTTGAGCAGCCTTGAGGACTTGAGGGTTGCGGCGATTTGAGGCAAGACAACTCGATGGCCTTCCTGCCACTTCATCACGTGTACGAACACCGTTTTTCCCTTCCGGGTGGTCGAGACGCTTTCGTTGGGCTTGAAGGGGCCTCCCCGGGTTCCGTAAACCGCACTACCGTTGACCTTGAGCCATTCGCCGACGCGATGCAGGCGGTCGGCTTCGCGCGTGTCGATCTCCCCGGTTGGCATAGGGCCGATGTTCATCAGTAGGTTGCCGTTTCCGCCCGCGCACTGAACCAACCGGTGGAGGCACTCCTCGAAGGAAATGACCTTGGTCTGATAGCCATGCCAGGACCAGAACCCGGTGAACGTCATGCAGGATTCCCAATCCCGCTCCAACTCGAAATCACCGATGTGCTGCTCCGGAGTGTTGTAGTCCCCGGGGAGGCCGCAGCGGTTGTTGATGATGATGTCCGGGCGAATTTGGTGGATCATGCGGTAAAGGGCATCGCCCTCCCAGAGTTCGAAAGGAAAGCCCTCCGAATCGAACCAGATCAGCGAGATGTTCGGGTGACGGAGCAACAGTTCCTTGATCTGGTTCCGCATGTACTCGTTGTATCCTGCCATGCGTTCGGGCCCATAGTCCGGGTGGTGCCAGTCGCGTTGGGAATAGTAGATGCCAAACTTCATTCCGGCCTTCTCGCAGGCGTTTGCCATCTCGCCGATGATATCGCGCTTGAAGGGTGTTGCCGACATGTCGAAGTCCGTGAAATCCGAGTTCCACATGCAGAAGCCATCATGATGCTTGGCAACTTGGACGATGTATTTCATACCGGCGGCCTTGGCCTGGGCGACGATTTTGTCGGCGTCGAACATTCCGGGATAAAACGACTTCGGAAGATTGTCATACACTTCGCGCGGAACCGGCGGCTTGAACCAGTCCAGCCAAGGTTCCCGCCATTCGTCCTTGCCCATCAATCCGGGACCGGGACGCGGATTGAATTTCAGGTTTTCTCCGACATCATCGTAAAACAGTTTGCTCCAGCTGATTTCACATGCAGCTACGCTCGACGGATTCCAGTGGATGAACATGCCAAAGCGGGCGTCGCGCCACCAGCCGAGCCGACGCTGGCCAGCCTCGGATTTCTCCGCATGTTTGACGATCCGGTGGTCGGCAATGAACTGCTCGTAAGTAGTGGTGCCGGCGCGGGTCGCGTAAGGAACGGATAACAACAAAACTGCGGTCAGGGTTGGAAATCTAGTGGTCATGGTTTGATCGTGACTTGGATCCTGCAAAGGGTTTCCACATTGTAGTCGGCAAGACTCTTCCTGGGGAAAAAGATAAAGAATTCATTACCAACCTCATGACTGTCCGGTGCGGAGTCTTCGCCGAAGCCGACAAAGGTCGAATACGGATGCATAAAGCCGGGAGCGACATCCAGGTCCTTCTCGAACACCCAATCGACCGCATTCTCGGACGAATAGAGTTTCAACTGATTCAGGCCATGCTTCTGCACCGTGATGAGATAGCGCCCGAGTGGCCTGCAGAACGTCGCATCGCTGTGGAAGTCGTAGGCGGATGAATCATTCCGACACCGGCTGTTAGGAATGACCTCGGAACCGACACCGGTCATTCCGTCCTCACTCCATGCTCCGTCCCGATACTTCAGGAATCGGGGCTTCCGGCTTGGCGTGGCAGCCGCCACTTCACGAAGACTCGCCCGTGCCACGGAGAGGAACCGATTGTCGGACTCGGCAGGTCCATCGTGCTCGTTGAAATAGAGATACACATGACCATCAACAATCAGGTAGGGCACTCCACCGAGATTTGCAAAGCCTTCCTTGGTCGCCCCGTTGCCACGGGTGGCGATCACGTCACCGAGGTAGGTCCAACTCAGCCCGCCATCCCCGGACTTCGCCAGTCCGATGAAGAAGTTGTGGCCTCCGTCCGTGCGACCGTTCGACGGGTAGAGGTCTTCCCGATGGGCGAAACCGATCAAGGATCCATCCGAATGCTGATAGAGATTGGGCAGCCAGCATCCGCTGGGCCATGCCTGATTGTTTCCCCTGTAATCGAACGAATAGGGAGGGAGCGCCGCTTTCAAAGGGTCATCAGGGGTTCCGGAGTGCCGGAAATAGTAGGGCTTGAGCCCCATGGCCGTCTGAAAAAAGGTGGTGCTGCCATCTTTTCCCCTGAGGGTCGCCCAACTGGCATCCATGGTGTAGGGCATGCGATCGTCGGTGTAGATGATTTCCGGGCTGCCGATCTGCATTCGATCCATCGTCGATGAGGCCTTGATTCGACGCCACAAGCCGTGGATTTGACGCAAGGATGTGGACTGAGCAGCATTGAATTCCTCGATATCCGATTTGCCTGCCTGATCCGGCCCACCAATGACCCCGGGGCGTTGATGGCGGATGATTGCCATCCAATAACTGAAACGAATATCGGTGAGGTGCCGGACGGCAGAACGCATCTCCGCTCCATGGCTGGGAAGCAATTCCTCCGCTCCTTTTGCAGTCAGCTTTTCGACCCTGAAGATATCCTGGAGCAGTTGCTTTGCCATGATCCAGTGGCCTTCGCGGCCGGGATGGGTGCCATCATCAGCGAGAGAAAACAACGGGTTTGCCGCACGGCCATCATCGAGCGCCTTGCGCATCGATGTGTGGAAATCGACGACCTCCCAGCCCTCGGCGCGTTTCGAGAGCAGCCATGCCGTGTATTTCGTGAGGTTGGCATCGTGAAACGCTTTGGTGGAATCCCCCTTGTCGTCGTGGACGGGTGGAGTGCAGACCACCACCCTGCGAACGCCGGACTTGAGTGCTTCATTCCGCAGCCTGGTGATCGCTTCATTGAAGCGCTTGAAACCTGTATCATCCGCCGGGAGCGCCCCGGCATCGTTCATGCCATAGCAGACGAAGAGCAGGTCTGGCTTGGTGAGATCGAGCGCGCGGCCGAGCCGTTCTTTAATCGCGGGGCGAGCGAACTGATAAGCTTGCACATGGCCCGCATTCTCATCCGGAGTGAGATCCGTGACCGTCTCGCTTCCGAGACCGAGGTTGATGATGTGGTTTCCGATGCCATGGGAAAACAGCCAGCACTGGACGTCCACGATGAAGTCACCGGCCTGGGTGATGCTGTCCCCAAGGAAGACGACCTTCCCGACACCCTGAAGAGCGGCTTTCGCATGGCTCCTTTCTTCCGTTTGTGACCGTGCGGGCATGGCGATGAACGGGAGCGCCGAAAGAATCATCAGCGTTCGTCGGATCAAGGTCATCAATCGGTTCATGGTGGATTCATTCGTTCGGCGAAAGGTGCCAGTTGAACTAAGGACCGGGGCTGGGAATGCTTTCACCCGGAATGTCACCCGATCAGGTGAATCCGGTTCCGAGCATCCACAATTCGGTTCCTTCCGGACCTCACGGCTGCTTCTCCAGCAGCACGCAGGCACCACCGCCGGGAGCGAGTTTCAATCGGAGTGTGTCGACCTGGGTGATCGAACGAGTCTCGGTGCGGTGGGTCTCGCGGTGGGTCTGGAAGTTTCCGTTTTCACCGTCCTGGATGAGAGTCACCCTGAACGTTCCCTTGGGAAGGAAATCCAACTTTATGTCGAGCTCGCGGGCCTGCTCGTTGGTGGCGGCTCCGACCAGCCAAACGCCCTTGGCCGACTCCCGGGCCATCACGATGTGCTCGCCGATCACTCCTGAGAGTGTTTTGCTCTCGCGCCACGGCATCTGTTGGGCGGCGATGAAGCGCAGCAGGTCCGGATACTTCTGATAGAACTCGGGGATGTCCGGGATGATGGTAGCACCTGAGAAGGTGATGAGCGTGCGGGCCGCCTCGCCGACCACGGTGGACGGGCATTCCATCGGGTTATCCACGCGGGTGGTCGGACCCTGGCGTAGATCGAAGAAGCCGTTGTTCATGTCGATCGGACCCGCCAGCATGTTGACGAACACCGAGGTGACGAAGGTTTTCGGCTGGAAGACCTTGTGGCCATCCAACTGCGCCTGACAGAACTCGCGAGTCACGGCATTCGGCCAGGTCCGCATCTGGCCGTATGGGTGGACCGGGCCGTCATGGAAGTTGCAGAGCAGCTTTTGCTTCGCGCAAAGCTCGGTGATCATGCGCGTGCGTGCATTCTTCTCCTCGGGCGTTCCTTCCATGAACCCGTATTTCACACCCGAGGCTCCCCATTCACCGTAGTGGGCGAGGGTTTCCGCGATGGGAAACTTGCGCCCGCCGACGTCATTCAAATAGAGCCAAACGCCGACGTTCTTTCGTTTCCCATAGTCGATGATCTTCCTGACGTCGGCGGCCTTGTCGCCTTTCACCGGATCAGAGTCATGCTTGAACTCGGGGCCATACCAATTCGCGTCGAGCACGAGGTGTTTGATGCCGTTCGCTTCGGAGAAATCGATCATGCGGACCCACGAGTCGTAGTTCATGCCATAGTTGAAACCATCGACCTTGGCGCCATCGATGCGCCAGTCCCAGGTGCAGACGCCAGGTTTCACCCAGGAAAAATCACCTGCCGGATCCGGGTTGAGAAGTTCCAGGAGGTGTGAGTCCACGAAGGCTCCGGGGGTTTTCCCGCAGAACACCACGCGCCAGGGTGCGGCGGTGCCGGGTTTAAGATCGCCAAGTTTCGCACTGGTGATGAAGGCGGTTGGCGCGGCCTTCTCCAACTGTAGCGGTTCGCCCTGCCGGAGATCCGCCTCGTGGAGCGCGAGGAATGTTTCGGATCCGGCCTGGAGGGTGATGATCGGCGGTCGTTTCTCCGTGATGGCGCTCAGCAGTTCGGGTCCATGATTGTGATTCTCTCCATGGTATCCCCAGGTGAGGTAGTCTCCGGCAAAGCGGAACTCGGAGCGGTCCGAGGCATGAATAAGACTCGTGCTGCCGGATGGAACCTCGCAGCGGAAGGCGATGCCGTCGTCGTATACTCGGAAGGTGACGTCGAGCCGTTCATAGTTTGAGCTTTCCAACTCGAACACAGCCTGTCGGTATCGATCCGGAACGACCTTTCGTTTTCCCCAAAGCGGCTTCCAGATGGTATTGTTGGATGTCGATTTCTCACGAATGAGTTTCCAACCAGTGCCGGGAATAGTTGCGGTGCTGGTTTGCAGTGCGACAGCGGACGGCTGGATGATCGGTTGTCCGAAGGCATTGAGCGAATATCGGAACGCGCCGTTTTCATCGAGCCCGGCACGGACATGGATCTGCTTGTCTGGGCTTTCGATGAGGAGCTCGCCGGCAAGGGAGCACGTGAAGATCCGGCAGGATAAAACGGCTGCGAAAAGTGGGGCCTTCATCGGGTGTCAAATTTTCGAGAGGATTGGATGATCATGGCAGGCTTGCCGTAAATCGGTGCTTGCCGGGCCCCGCTTCATGCTGTCTGCCGTCCGGAGTGATGACCGTGGCGGTGGTGTTGCCGGGAACGGCCACATCCATCGTAACCTTGCGTCCCTCGCGCTTCCAGTGGCTGATGATTCGGCCATAGGGCGAATCGTAGTGGGCCTTCACCCAAGACAGGTCGCCGACCACCGCCGGATGGATGATGAACTTCTTCCAACCCGGGGCGTCGGGATCCGCCTGAATTCCGGCAAGTCCGGCGTAGAGCCACTCGGTGATGTGGCCGAGCATAAAATGATTGTGGGAGGAACGGGTTTCGGCGTTCCATGCTTCGGTGAGAGCGGTAGCCCCCATTTTGAGCTGATAGCCGTATCCGGGTTTGTCCGACTGGTTGTTCATGGCGTAGATGACATCCGACCGGTCGCCCTCGTAGAGCGCGCGAAGCAGGTAGTGATAGCCGACGTCACCAGCGGTCAGGCCCTTGGCTTCGACATCCTTGACGATGGCATCGAGCGCGCGGGCACGCATCCGGGGTTCGGCGATGCCCATCACCAAGGGCACGGCGTTGGCACATTGCGAACCGGTGGAAAAGCTGCCGGCTTGCTCGTTCCAGAACTTCTTGTTGAACGCCTCGCGGATCCGGGCGGCCAGCGCGCCGTATTTCTCCGCATCAGCGGTTCTCCCGAGCATTTTCGCCGTGCGCGAAATGATGTCGGCACAGCGGAAGAAATAGGCCGTCGCAGTGACTTCGCGCGGGGTCAGTTGAGCGACGCCGGGCGGGTTCGGTCCGATGTCATACCAATCGCCGAGGCCGTGGGAAACGATGAGGTCCTGCGACCTGGATTGCAGATAATCGCAGTAGCGTTTCATCTGATTGAAGTAGGTGACGAGCAATGAGCTGTCTCCGGTGAATTCGTATTGTTGCCAGGGAACGACCACAAAGGACGAGCCCCACTCCGGCGAGTCGCGGAAACCATCGGAGAAAACCGTGTATTCCGGCGCGATGTCGGGCACGAGGCCGTTGTCGAGCTGGGCCTGTGCCATGTCGCCCATGCCCTTCACATACATCGAGGCCATGTCCCACTCGTAACGCAGTGCGTAGCCGTGGAGGTGATATTGCTCCAGCCAGCCGAGTTTTTCGCGGTGCGGGCAATCGGTGATGACGCTCATCAGGTTGCTGCGCTGCGCCCAGCGGATGAGCGAACGGGTGCGGTTGAACAATTCGTTCGAACATTCGAAGTCGCCCGCAGGCTTTGCCTTGCTGTGGACGACCACGCTTTCGATTGACGTGATCTCGGGCAAGGGCCTGCCTTCCGGCGCACTCAGCTCGACCTGCAGGTAACGTCCTCCGCGGTAGAAGAACTGGGGAAACCAGGTCTCACCCTTGGTTTCGCCCTTGAGGGTGTAGGTGTAGAATGAATTGCCACCGCACATCGGATCATGGATGCGTCCATCGCCGCCGAGCAGTTCGGACGGGATCATTTTCACCGAAGCGCCCGCAACACCCTTTACCGTCAGTCGAGGCATGAACGACACATTCTGGCCAAAATCGCACACCATCAGGTTCGGGCTGATCTTGTTCACCTTGACCGCCTTCAGTGTTTCGATCGCGCCGATCGGTTCGGCCGCCTGGGAGAGACCTGTTAGTGCACCGCCGGGCCCGCCCACCACTTTGGCGGGTGTCCATGCGGTTTCCGTGTTGAGCCGGTCTTCCAGGCGGGCGTCGTAGTCCTCACCCCCATAGACGCAGGAGAAGGTGACCGGCCCGCTGGCCGCCTTCCACGACTCGTCGCTGACGAATATCTGCTCTGTGCCATCAGTGAAACGCACACGCATTTGCAAGGTGAGCATCGGTTGGCCGAAGGATCCTGTCAGCTTCGTGTATCGTCCGCCGGGGATGTTGAAGAAGCCATTTCCGAGCATGACACGAAGCTCATTCGTGCCTGCGCGCAGTCGTTTTGTCAGGTCGAAGGTATCGTAGAGGCAGACTTTCCTGTAGTTCGACCAACCTGAAGCCAGCAAATCATCTCCGACTTTTCTTCCGTTCAGAAACAACTCGTAGTGCCCCAGACCGCAGACACTCACAACCGCCTCGGACACCTGCTTGTCCAGTTTCAGCCCCCGCCTGAGAACCGGCATGCAGCGCGGCGTGCCGCCGATGCCATCCGTCAGCGCTTCATGATTCCATCCAAAGTTGTCCACGGTATCCTTGAAGGTGACAGGGCGATTTGCCGCAACATTCCTGCCATCTGAAACGACGCGCAGTTCGCTGAGCGCGAAGCAGAACTTGCCATTCCATGGAAAGAGCTTGGTGGCCGTAACCCGCACGAAGCGGACCGTGGCCGAGACGGGATGGCTCACCACCTTGTTTCCGGGATTGGGGACATCGCTGCGGGTGAAATCCGCGATCATGACCGGAGAGGAGAAATCAGGATCATTCGAGCCTTCGATCCGGTAGCGCAAAGGAAACCCGAATCCGTCCTGATTGGCATGGCGGATCGGGTCGAGAACCACTTGTGCAATGGGCATGGACTGCTCCAGATCCACCTGCACCCACTTCAGTTCATCGACGCCGGTTTCGCCCGCGTGATAGCCAATACCTTTGGAGGAGCCGACTTCCGCATCAGTGATCCATTTTCCCATCCATTTTTCATCAAGCACACCCGTGACAAAGCTAGCGGGTTTGCTCCAATCGCCGGATTTGCCATCCTTGTCCCAGGCCCGGACGCGCCATTCGTAGCGTGTCTGCGACTTCAGCGCCGGCCCGGCATATTCCACCGCCACCGATTGATCCGACACGATTTTTCCGGAATCCCAGACGCCCGCGACCTCCACCTGATAGGCCGTCTGATGACCGATATCCAACATCCACGCCAGTCGTGGCCTCGCGACATCGATCCCTTGGGGTTCGGTCCGATTCTCGCAGCGGAGGCCTGACGGTGTGATGGCGTGCAGCGCGGTCAGGGAAGCGAACAGGGCAATGAGGAAGATGCTTGGCTTCATGAGATGGAATGGCTCGCTCGTCAGCGAGCCTTAATACGGATGAAAAGCCGCGATGCGTTCAGATTTTCAGGGCTGAGCGTCACTTCAACCGATTCGTTATCGGTTCCGGGAATCACGGTGGCGGTTTGAACTGCGCCGGGATCCGCGCTCCATTCGGTTAGATCGTGGGACACTTGGATCGTGAATTCAAGTCCGCTGAGGTCCACCCTTCTGCGGGAATAGGTGATCTTGCCGTTTTCGGGATTCAAATGGGTGAGGTGGGGGCTGGTGGAATCGCCTCGGTTTGGATCGAGACCGAAGGCATATTCCAAGGCGTTGCTGGCTCCATCCTGGTCGTCATCGTCATCAGGGCCTCCGGTTAGATTGAAGGATGAGCTCCAGATTTCCCGGTCATTGAGCGTGGAAGCAGGAGGCGGCAGCGACAGGGTCACCGAGAGTTGGTCAATCGTGGCGAAGGCACCAAATCCTTCAAGGGAAACGAAGCCATCGCCTGCGGATAACTGGGCAATAGCATGGGTGCTGGCGAGCGCTCCATTGACAAACATGCGGACCACAGAGCCCTTGCCGTTGAAGGGGGAACCGTGGCCCGCGCCATCGGAAACAATCACTTCGATCGAGGAACCGGAAGGTCTCCATGCAACAGATCTGCTCACATCGGTTCCGGATGCGAATTGCTGGGTTCCGCCGTTTTGACGGAACAGGGCGCCGAACTTGTTCGAGCTATTGGTGATGAATGCGTTCTGAGCGGAGCCGATGGCGATTGCCGCCCAGTTGGTGGGATGCGAGGCGTCGGTGACTTTCAGATCGAAGCCAATTTTCAAGGGCATGTCCGCGGCATTGGCATCGCCTGAGAAGTCATGATTCAGACTCGCGCGAAGGTCGAGGCTTTGTCCGCCATGCCATGCAGCCATGAGCAATCGCCCGCCGTTTCCATGCTGGATCTTGTAATTCTCGGATTGGCCAGTGATGCTGTAGGTGAGTGGTGCGAGAAATCCTCTCTGGTCGGCCGCGAGCGTCGAATTGAACTCGGATGCTCCGTAACTGGGGGAGTCGAAACTGTCGCTGATCAACAGGTTGGGGGCCTGACTTCCCAGCGGCCACTGTTTGTGAATGCGAAGGGCGTCGAAAAACATACGATTGCCGCGGTTCTTCACCATCTGCAAGGTGTGTTTACCCGGCGTGAGTAAGCCGGTGGTCAATGTGGAATAAGACACAACCTGATTGTCCGCGATGGAGCGGTATTGATTCATCGCCGTCCTGTTCGTTGGGTCGACGCTGGCCCATGCGGTGCCGCCGTCGGGACCCTTCCGGGAGATGACGTCCGCACTGTGGCCATTGAATGTGACCGACATCAAATCCCCATCTTTGGGCGTGCTGTGAAGATCGCCTCCCATCGAGCTGGAGGATTGGGCGGACGACCACTGCCCGTTGACATCGTTGTAGACGCGGAAGTTGTCAAACTCGACATACATGCCACCCGCCTTGACGAAGCGCAGCGTGTGGTTACCGGGAGGAAGGCCGTTGATGTGAAATCCCACCTGGTTCGAGCGCCCGCCGAGGGCCCCCATGTGGGTTTGTTTGACGAAGACTCCATCGAGGTAGAAGTCCACCACTCCCTGGCTGTTGCCTTCCCAAATGATGCCGGTTCCATTGAAATGGATGACTGCCTCGGCTCCATCCGACGCGGCGTAATGGATGTCCGAATTGAACTCAGTCCAGTCGCGCTGCTGCCAGAACCATCCGGGTCCGTAGGCGACATGGCCGACTCCGTTGGGTGTTGTCTGTGTGTTGTTGTAGTTCGACAAGGCTGCGAGACTCACATCGGGATCCAAGCCATTTAGGCTTTCCGTTACTTTGAAGGCATCGATGACCAACTCCGATCCACTGAGTTTCACCACTTGCAGAGTGTGGAGTTTGCGGGCGAGGCCGGCTTTGGAAAAGACCGTCGTACGGCTCACCGGTACGCTGCTGTGAAGATTGATCGCACCCTGTGAAACTCCGTCCAAGAAGACCTCAATCACTCCGTGCGTGCGACCGCGGCTGGCGAACATTTCCACTTCGGTGCCGCTGAAAGTGAAGTTCAAACCGTCCCCATTGGCGGTGGCGACATGAGCGTCGTCCCCATAATCTCCGAGGCTCCTATTTGTTTGATGGGTCCAACTGGTGCCGCTGTAGGTTACGGCCGGGCTGTCGTCATTGGTGATGCCGCGTCCGCCCTGGGCGATGACATCCATGGCGATGACCGTGTTGAGCGGATCCCACTCGTCGGATGAAGCGAGGGTGAGCGCGACTCCCTGTGGTGTCTGAACAAGCGTGACAGGTTTGTTAGATGGCAGCAGTCGCGCATTGCCGAAGACCTTGCCGTCATTGGGTGCCGGCAGCGCAAGGGTCTTTCCGGCTGGCGGGTTGAGGACATGGATGTATTCCCGCGAATCATCCGGTTTACGCGTGGCCACGCCCCATGGTAGGTTGCTGATGAAACCCTGTGGACGCCATGAATTGCTGGGCAGCACGCCCTTGATCGACTCCGCTACGGGGGTGATGTAGGCTCCAGCTCCCTGCATGGCCTCAAGCACGCCATGTTCCCATCTTCCGACGAACTCGGTTTGATTGGTGGCGGGATTGAACCAGGTGCCGTTGCCCACAAACGGACCTGCCGACCATAAAATTCCGCCGCCTTCCGTGCGACTTCCTGCGGCGAGCACGGTGGCGCGATAGATTCCCTCCGCGCTGCGCCGGTTGGCGGTGATCGGAGCGGGCACCTTGGCCACCTGTGCACTCCAGGTTTGCGAAATGACCTGGGCGTATGGCGAACCCGCGGTCCACATCACGTTGTTGGAGAGATTCAGATCCGCGGGGCCGGACTCACCCACGGCCCCATCCCACGTGTAGAGGTTGCCGTAGAAGTTCTGGATTGTGACGGCATCCGGCTTGCGCAAATGGATGGCGCGGGCGATGCGCGGGAAATCCCAGGACATGTTGCCGCCGGGGTCGTTCTCATCCATGAAGAATCCGTCGATTTCATAGCGGTCGAGCATCTCGGCGAAGATGTCCTCCATCACGTCGTTCCAGCGGTTATCGTAGAATACGGAAACTTGTCCGATGTTCGTGTAAAGCAGCACGCGGATGCCTTTTGCCCGCACGGCGGAGATCATTTCGCCGACCACATCGCGGCTGGAGTTACGCTGAAACCCGAAGTTGTTCATCACCGCCGCGCTGTTGAAGAGCGGAATGAAGTTCGAGTGCCAGGCGGTGAAGATCACATATTCGACGCCGGTGCTCGCAAGATCGTCGGCAAAACCCTGCACATCGAATCCATCGGCGACCGCCTCGAGACTTGCAGCCGGACTCCCGTCGAGGTTGCGAGTTTCCAATCCACTTCCACCCCAGACGTAGTGAACAAGCATGCCGTAGTGCATCGACTTCCAACGTTCGCGTGCCGAAGGCTCGGAGTTCGAGAGAGTGATGGTGGGGGAACCGGTGAAAATCGATGATTCGTTGGTGGCGGTTCCTGCGGCCACGCTTCCGGGCGCTCCCCAGGTGCCTGGACGGAGTTTCTCGCCTGCCGCGAAGATGGCGTTGGGGACGGATGTGGAAGACAGCCTGAGGACGGCATCACCGGAAACATTGAACTTCACATTAGTCCCCAAGGTCGCGCCGGAGACATCGAGTGTGCCCCCTTCCACAGTGATGGCTCCGTCCAGAAGCAACGCGCCGCTGATTCGGAGCGTGCCCGGCCCTTGCTTGATGAGGCCGCATTTTCCGCCGGACTGGGTGATGGCGGCGGTGATGTCGAGATCAACCATCGCGGGTCCTTCCGCGACGTTGAAGGTGATGAAGGGATTCGAATCGTGACGAATCCGGATCCGCCCTGCGATCACGGCGGATTGGGTGCTGGGGAAGGTGGTCAACACCGTGTTTCCCCATTCCAGTTCGGGTCCGGTGGGGGTCGAGACACCACCATTGCTTTGGAGGACTCCACCCGTCATGCTGACACCTCCGGCAAGGTTCCAGACATGCAGGTTTCCCGAAGCGGTAACGAGACCTCCGTTGATCTTCAGTTCCCGGGCGGAGGAACCGCCATTGAACCCAAGTCCTGTGCCATCATCCGCAAAGACCACGGTGGCATCCGGGTTCACCACGAGCGTGTTGCGGACAGCGCTATTTCCTGCGGAGCCGGCGGTCAGTCGGAGGGTTCCCTGTTCTACCGTGGTAGTCCCTAGGTGCGCCAGGGTTCCTGAAAGCGTGAGCCGACCTTGACCGGATTTGACAAGGCTGCCGGCTCCGGTCGTGCCCGCCGAGTTTGTGGCATTCGACTCGGTGGAGAACCTAAGGGTCCCCGCGTTGATGACGAAACTGCCGGGAGTCTGCTGATCCAGATTGTTCAGGGTTTGGAGCCCGTTGCCCTCCTTGATGAACTCGATGGAGCGATCGGTGTTGCCCCTCAGGATCGGACCGGAGAAGGTGCCGCCGCCGCCATTGACGCCGACGTGGATGCGTTTGGTGCCGGTCCACCAGGTTCCTTGATCGGCAAATCGTATCGTCCCTGTTCCGTCGAGGGCATTCACGAAAACCGGATGGCCGTCCCAAAGGTCAAGAGTGCCTGATAGATGCAAGTCCGCCTTGTTTCCGGACCAGTTTCCTTTCTGCCATCCACCGTTCACCAAGATACATCCGGGTTCGATGACAATGCTTCCACCCACCATGGCGAATTCCGTGGGGGCGACCTCGGCAGACGTGGCAAGCCAGACATTCGATGTCACTTTCAAGAGGCCATCGCCGACAAACGATACGCCGGGATTGATGGTTTCCAATTGCACAACGCGTCCGCTGGTATCGACTCCGGCAGCATTCAGGCCGATCATCGAAACAACAGTTGGCCACAGCCATGCGGTGAGACGACAGGCGTGATGCAACATCAGAGGAAGTGACTGGTTAAGGTTCAAGTGGATGATGAGATGGGCTTATCTTTCAGAGAGGAGGGTCTTTGGTGCAACAGAAGGCGGCGCGCGGAAACCCAATACCGCGCGCCGCCCCGTGATTTGCCCCTCCAGAGGCAAAGTGGTTAAGGTGATGTATGCCGAGTGAGCAGTGATTGGTGCGCGGATATGTCTCTGCCAGAGTTTCGGCTGCGCACACGTTTCAGATGAACGATCACTGAAGGACCTGTTCACCTTCTGCGTCGCAACAGTGCGATGAGACCGAGACCGCCAAACAATGCCGCACCGGGTTCGGGAACCACAGTGATGGAACCGTCGGTCGCCAGATCGTTTCTCCATGACAAACCGCCGGTGAGGGACGGCAGATTCACGGTGGAGAAGCTACCCGAGAAACCAAGGGTTGCGTCGAAGAGGTTGAAGGTCATGCCGTTGGTAAAATTGGCAGGGTCCCCGCCGTAAAGGACATTGAGGATTCCACCGTAGGAGATCGCACCGGTCACGTTGGCTAGGTCGGCCGCACGATGGATGCCAAGGCCAAGGGTAGGATCGATTTCAAAATTGGAGGTTCCGTTGAGGTCGAGCGTACCAAGCACGTTGAGGGTGCCGATCGAGTTCCCCGGGGCAAAGGAGCCGTTGACGATCGTTGAACCCACGGTTCCGGTTCCTCCGAGTTTGGCGCCGCTATCCACAGTGGTGACACTGCTCGTCGAGATGTTTCCATTAACGACGAGCGTCCCCGCGGTAACATTCGTGGCACCGGTGTAGGAGTTATTACCGGAAAGCTCCATGGTGCCCGAGCCGTTCTTGGTGAGGCCAACCGGGGCGCTCTCCGTGATGGCAGCGCTGACGAGGAGATCCGTGGCGGCGGCACCGTCACCCACGTTGAAGACCGCGCTGGTATACCCCCCATCGTTGCGGAAGTTCACCCGCCCGGAGATCGTCGAAGTGCTTGCGGATGCCAGAGTGTTGACCGTCGATTGGTTCCACTCGATGCGTTGACCGGTCGGGCTGCTCACCCCGTTGTTCACGCGGAGTTCGCCACCGGTCAAGTTCACGGTGGCTCCCCACAGGTGGGTCATCACGTTCTGCGATTGGACGAGGCCGCCGTTGATGTTGATGGCATCGAGTCTGTTGCCTCCGTTGAATCCGAATCCGGTGCCGTCACCCCCGGTGTAGCGCAGTTCCGCGCCGCTGTTCACCGTGACCGTGCCGCGGATGTAGCTGTTTCCGGCACTTGATCCAGTGATTTCCAGCACGCCCTGGTTCACGGTGGTTCCGCCGCCGTAGCTGTTGTTTGCAGAAAGCGTCAACGTTCCAGAGCCGGTCTTGGTGAGATTACCGGACTGGCTTCCAAAGTTGCCGAGAGCCATTGTGACACCGATGTTGAATCCATTGGAATCCATGGTTGCTCCGTCGTTGCCCAGCCAGAGGTTGTTGCCAACCCAACCGTTCGCCCCCCCCGTGCCACCACCGATGGTGATGAATCCTGCGTTGGATTGCGATGCGATGATTGTGCTGCCGTTGATGATCGAGTCACCCGGTTCGATGTCCTGTTTGCCATCGTTGATTGTGCCTGCCCAGAACGGGCTGTCATGCAGCTGAAGCCCACCGGTGGTGAGGACCCCGCCGTTTAAGGAGAGTCCGCTCACGTCCGTGCTGATGGTTCCCGCGACCGTGAGCGAGGCTCCGCTGTTGAGAATCACATGGTGCCATGCGAGGGGCATGGTCAGGTTCCCGTTGAAGGTGTAGTTGGCACCGGA
>JAIXOR010000042.1 GCA_027486655.1 Verrucomicrobiaceae bacterium
CCGCCACCAACACCGAAGCCTTTGTCGCCGAGGTGGCCAAGGAACTCGCCGAGGCGCGTTCCTCCGGTCGCGAGGCCGCGATTTCCGCGATCCATGCGCGCTTCACCTACCGCATGCACAACCTCTCCGAGTTCATGAAAACCCTGCTCCAGCGCTTCACCCGCTGGTTCAACCGCACCCACGACCGCAGCGGCACCCTGTGGGAAGAGCGCTACAAAAGCGTCATCGTCGAGGACGGCATCGCCGCGAGGACCATGGCCGCCTACATCGATCTCAACCCGGTGCGAGCCGGCATCGTCAACGATCCCGCGGACTACCGCTGGAGCAGCTACGGCGAAGCCGTCGGGGGCGGAGCAAAGGGCAACGGAAAAAAGGCACGCGAAGGCCTGGTCCGAGCCTGCATGAGCCACCACGGAGCCGGTTTTGAAGCCGAGAAATGGAAGGAAGTCTCGCGGATCTATCGGCGTACCCTTGGTTTGGCCCTGGGCCGGAAAAGCGGCAACGCGCAAGTCGAGAAAGGCACGGCCGACAAACCTGTTAGGCCACCCATGAACAGCGCCGAAGCTCTCGAAGCCAAGGCCAACGGCACCGTGTTGCCCGACCTTGGCATGGCGGCCATGCTGCGGCGTCGTGTGAGGTATTTCACCGACGGCGCGGTGATTGGAAGCCGCGGGTTTGTGAACGAAGTATTCGTCGCCTCACGCCACCGCTTCTCCGCAAAGCGCAAGGACGGCGCAAGACGGATGAAGGGAGCCGGCCGGGAAGCGGCGGGGGTTTTGTGGAGCGCGAGGGATTTGCGGGTGCGGGTGTGAGTCGTGCTTGATCGCTTCGGCTAGTGTGGCGCGGTTGATCAAATGAATGACAGAATGATTCCAGAATCAGTCCATCCGGATTGAGACCCGATAGAATCCGCGGGTTTGCTGGATTGGGAGGTTGGTGATGTGGGTTCCAGGTTCATTCGGTTTGATGGATAGGACGGGCGTCCAGGCCGAATGGAGATCGGTGGCGCTCCAGATCTGATAGGTTCTCCCCGGTTTCACACTCAACTCGATGCGAAGCGCATTTGAAATCGTGGTCAGATTCCACACGAATCGATCCGACGCGGAGGCTCGGTCCGTACCAGCATGTACTTCCAACAGATCGGACTGCCCGTCGCCGTCGGAATCGAGTGATGGGTTGATGGGGCTGATGGCCGATAGTCCAAGTGCGGTTTCCACGGCGTCGGAGAGAGTATCGCCGTCGCTGTCCAAGTCTTCCAGATTGACGAGGCCATC
Source organism: Verrucomicrobiaceae bacterium (assembly GCA_027486655.1). Lineage (GTDB taxonomy): Bacteria > Verrucomicrobiota > Verrucomicrobiia > Verrucomicrobiales > Akkermansiaceae > Luteolibacter. The sequence continues at coordinate 1,275 of JAIXOR010000042.1, forward strand.
ATTGTCGAGATCGAGGCCACCTTCGATGGAGTCGGTGATGCCGTCATCATCGAAGTCGCCATCGGAGGCGCGGATCCAGTCGATGGAGAAGGAAACCCCCAGGTTGCTTGCGGGATCGAGCCGGAAGTCCGTGATGGTCTGCCCGGACCAATCGGGGTGGGTGTTCATGGGAAACTGGAGGACGCGCCAGACGTTGCCTCCCTGCAGACTGAGGGATCGGAAGCGGGAACCGGAAAAACCCGAAGCGCCGGAGCGTCCCCAGTAGATTTGTGATGATGTGTTCGAAGAAGCCCGTGCGCGGACGAGCAGGAAAGGCGCGTTGTTTCCCGCGAGAAGCAGTCGTGAACGGGTCATTTGTGCGTCACTGGTTCCTGAGACCGTTCCGTTCAGGGCACCGTTGGCCACTGAAGTAGGGCTGATATTGGAAAAGGAAATCCACTCGCCATATCCGCCATCGAGATTGAATTCGGATGACTCGAAAGGATCGGTGCCGCCCGGAGCGCGGAAGGGATCGGTGCCAGCGGCGGCTTCGTCTCCATCGGTCGTTCCGTCCGCATCGCTATCGACAGGCGGGAGCGTGACCGAGGTGCTCCAAGTGACAGTGTAAGACTGGGTGAGCGATGTGGCGACGGGGCGAAGATACAAGTCTCCATCCGGTGAGACATGAAATGAGGATGTGGAAGAACCGAGGACGGAGGCCAGGGACGAGCGGGCCGTCATGCCGCTGATGGCGAGACCGGAGAGGGCTCCGAGGTGTTTCATGCGGATGAGTACCGCGTCACCGGCCGAGGCATCGTCGAGAGTGAGATTGATGCGTTTGGACGAGGGAAGCGATTCGTAGAAGCAGGTGTAAACGAAGTCATCGTTCACGATAAATGGCAACTGATGGTGTTCCTTGTAGCCATTGATGTAATAAACTCCGGCATCGGGTGTGCCGGGTTTGGTGCGGATGACGGAGACGTTGGGGTTTTGGTCGGATGCGAGCGAGTAGCTCATCCGCCATTGAGCGAAGCGCCGCGGAGAGCGCCAGGTATGGGACCACTGGAGAGGCCGCCATTCGCCGCCGGTGAGGAGGAAGCGGTGGTTGCTGACGATGGCGGCACCGGGAAGACCGGCGACGGAGCCGTCCACGTCGTGGATGACGCCGGCCCAGATGCGCGGGTGGCCGGGATCATTGGCACCGATATCCGCGGGAGGAACGATGCGGTAATCCGTGAGGGAAGAGCGGGGAGTGACTGGGGGATCGAAGGTGAGGCCTTCGAAGCGATGGTTGGGATGTTTGGTGGCGGCCCCGATGTTTTGGAGGAATCGCGTGTTGGACGCGTTGAAACCGGTGACATGGCAGTTCTTCAATCGCCCGGCTCCGTCGTAGATGGCGTAGAGCGTGCGGGTCCGGGAAGAGGGGACCATGCCCGATCCGGAATCGGCGACGATCAGTGATTCATCCACGAGCTGATAGGTGGCGAGAAAGAGATGGGTTTCGTTATCGGCGAGGATATTGTTCTGATAGATGACATTGCTCCTGCGGCCACCGATGCCTGCATAGATGCCGACGTTGTTGGTATGCCAGACACAGTCGTTGAGGTAGAACGGCCCGTTGTTCGCCCACTCCCCGTTTTTGACGATCGAGTGATCGGGGTTGAGCTGATCGTTCACATCGAATCCATTCATGCAGCTGTGGGCCATGTTGCGATCGAAGGATCCGAGTGGCTGCTTGTGGGGTTCGAGCGCCGAGAAGCGGGGGTGAGTGGCGGAGAGGCCCATGGGCTTCTTCGGCATGGCAAACCAGAACCCGGTGCCCTGGGTGCCGGCGGCGACATTGTCGGTGAAATGGTTGTTGGGATTGGTGATCCAGAAGCTGGAGGGAGTGCGGTTCTGGACCTCGTTGTCCGAGTTGTCCGAAGGGGTGATCTCCTCGCCGGCGGCGGGACGCTTGGTGAGGAGAACGACGTTGCGGCGGATCGTGTTGAATCGTTCGGATCCATCTTCGAGGAAGATGCCGTGGCCGATGTGGTCGTGGCAGAAATTGTTTTCCACCAGGACGGATTCGGTGCCGTGGATGACGACGGCGCGGTTGAATGACTGGTGGATGCTGGAGTCCTTGAGGTATTGGCCGGCACCGTCCTGCGCGACCATGTGCCAGTGCATGGGATAGCGGCCGAGCAGGGACTTCTGGCCCATGAGGTGGAACTCGACTCCGGCAATGAAGGCGCGGCCGGAGGTGAGGCAGCAGGTCGAGCCACCGTTCATGATCATGAGGTGGCCGCCGAAGCCGGTGGTTTCCGAGTCGGCCGCGCCGCGGATGCGGAGGTTGCGGGTGAGCAGGCCGACTTCCGCACCGAGGGGTGTGGTCCAGGTTTTCCCATCGGAGGGGCGGGTGCGTGAAAGCACCGTGGCGGAGTGGGGAAAGGAGAAGGGCTGGGTGACCGTGAGCGAGAGGCCATCGGGAGCAACGGAGGCGATGGTGCGGGTTTCCGCCTCGTTCCAATCGAGTCGGCTGGAGCTGATGACGATGCGGTCGCCGGGGCGCCAGTTCACCGGGTCGGCCAGTGTCAATGACGAGGAGGCAGCGGCAACGGATGCTGCGGCGCGGGTCCATGAGACGCGGTCTTCGCCATGGAGGGAAAGGGTTCCGCCGTTGTGCGCACCGATGAGTCTGGCCCCCATGCTCATGACGGTCTCGGAAGGATCGCCCTTGAGGGTGAGGGTGAGTTGGCGGGTGTGGCGGCTGGTGGCGGTGCCGGCTTCAAAGATGGCGGCGGAGCCTTGGACGAAAAGCGAATCGCAGACCAACTCGACATCCGCGGGTGCGGCTTGGAGCCTTCCTTCCACCGTGATGGCTCCACACTCGGTGGAGACATCCAGCGATACGGTGGTGCCTGAAGGGATGAGGACATCCTCCTCGGGGGACGGAAGGGCCCCGCCCCAAGTGGCCGGAGAGGACCAGGGGCCGGAAGTGACCGCGGTGGCCGCGCGGGCGGATGCCGGGGCAAACGCGGGCAGGGCAACCCAGAGGACTGCCGCGAGGTGCCGGAACCACAGTGCATGCATGGGTCCCATCGGGTAAACCGGATGCCGGAGGCTGTAAACCCGGCAGCGTTGGGAACGGGGACCGTGTTTGCGGGAGGAAACCCGGGCCTCAGGGAGCGACGGCGAGGCGCTCGGTGGTGACGTCGCGCTCGAAGATGAAGCCGTTTTCCTTGTAGGTTTTGAGGCGGAAGTGGGTGGCGGTGGAGAGCACGCCCTCCAGAGTGCTGAGTTTCTCCGAGACGAAACGGGCGACTTCGCGGAGGTCCGAGCCCTCGACGACGACCATCAGATCATAGCCACCGCTGGCGAGGTAGCAGGAGAGCACTTGGTCGAAGCGGGCGATGCGCATGGCGAGGCGATCGAATCCGCCGCCGCGCTCCGGGGTGACTTTCACTTCGATGAAGGCGGAGACGGCGGTATCACCGGCGATTTCCGGATCGATGACGGCGTGGTAGCCGCGGATGGTGCCGTCTTTTTCCCATTCCTCGAGGCGGCGGGAGACGGCGGCGGGTTCCATCGAGAGGAGGTCCGCGAGTTCCTTGTGGGTGAAGCGGGCCTTGCGGCGGAGGAGTTCGAGAAGGGGATCGGTGGACATGGGAGCTGGGAGTGTGGGCCGTGGGCGGATTCTCAGGAAGGATTGGGCACGGTGATGATTTCGCGTTCCTTGTTCTGGACCGGTGCGCCTGCATCGAGCCAGGGATCGTAGATGCTCCAGCCTTGTTGGATGAGCTGGCGGGCGCGGTTGAAACGATCGGGATGGTTGAGAACGACGACGACGAGTCTGCGTGGTGTGGCTCCCTTGGTGCCGTCGGGTTTGGTGCGGACGAGGGGTTGGCGCTCCATGCAGACCGAGACGCAGGGGCCGGCGGCGGTGGTGGTTCCGGTTTTCACGCCGAGGATGCCGGGCTCGCCGATGAGTTCGTTGGTATTGCGGATGTTGTAGGAGCGTGAGCCGGCTGGGCCGCTGACGGTGATCTGACGTTGCGGTTGGCGGACGATGAAGCTGAAGGCATTCCGCCGCATGGCATAGACCGAGAGGCGGGCGACATCAGCGGCGGTGGAGAAGGCCTTGGTGCCGGGGCGTTCGAGTCCGTGGGGATTGGCGAAGCGGGTGCGGGACATGCCGAGGCCTTTGGCGAGACGGTTCATTTCTCCCACGAATTCGGCGACGGGGTCGGCGTTTTTTCCGCGGCGGGTGACGAGTTCGCGTCCGACGTGATCGGCGATGGTGAGAGCGGCGAGGTTGTCCGAGCCGAGCAGGGCGGAGTAGAGGGCATCCCGCATGGAGATGCGGTCGCCGGGTTGGAGGTTCATGGGATTGGGTCCGCCGACGAGGGTGATGGTTTGGGGGACCGTGATCTGGAGTTGGGCGATGTCATTGCCGGTGGCCGTGGCCCAATCGACGGCGACGACGCCGGTGGCGATTTTGGTGAGGCTGGCGACCGGGCGTTTTTCCGAGGCGTTGGAGGCCACGAGGACCTTTCCGGAGAATGCCTCCATGACCATCACGCTTTCCTGCGCGCGGATGAGCGGTGCGAGGAAGGCGAGGAGGAACGCGACGAGGGGGAGCCTGTGGGATAGCGGAATCATTCGGACGGGAAGGATGGGCGGAGCGTAGGTGCCCGCAGTCGCAACTCAATCCCAAAGACCGGCGGGAACCGTCACTTTCCGGGCTGAGCGGCGGGAGTCACGACCTTCTGTTGCTTGGCGCGGATGGCGTCGATGAGCGAGCCGCCGGTTTCCTTTTGGAAGCGGACGGCCATGCCGGCGACGAAGGCGGCCGCGGCGAGGATAAGGAAGAGGAGGGTCATGCCGACTCCGCCACCGGAGGCCTGGGCGGCGGGCGCGGGTGCCGGGGCCTTGGGTGGGCGGGCATTGGAATCGCGGTCGGCGGCGGGCTGGGGCGGAGCTTCCGGCTCGGTAAGGCGCTCGGCGGAAAGGGCGGCGAGTTCCTCATCGGTGAGGAGGAAGTCGAAGGCGACATCGCCGAGGGTAGCGGAGATGCCGTTGCGCAGGGCGATGACGGGTTGTTTTTCCCCATCCAGCTTGATGCCGTTGGTGGATCCCATGTCGCGGAGTTCGTAACCACCGCGGATGCGGCGCATTTCGGCGTGTTTCACCGAGACCGATCCACAATCGATGGCGATGTCGTTATCGCTGCCGCGGCCGAGGCTGACCGACTCACGTTCCAGAGGGAAGCGGTAGGGTTGCGGGGTCTTGTTCGGGACGGTGATGGTGACGCGGGGCATGGGGATGAAACGGGTTTTCCTGCCGTCTTCTAGCGGATGTGGCGGGGAATCACACGATATTTTTGAGGATGCTAGCCGAGGAAGCCGGTGAGCGGGCTGGTGGCGTGGGCTTGGTCCGAGGCTTCGGGCAGTCCGAGTTCGAATGCGGTCCGGCCGGCCTGGACGGCTTGCTGGAAGGCGGTGGCCATGCGGACGGGGTCCGAGGCGATGGCGATGGCGGTATTGACGAGAACGGCGTCCGCGCCGAGTTCCATGGCTTCGGCGGCGTGGCTGGGAGCGCCGATGCCGGCATCGACCACGACGGGAACAGTGGCCTGTTCAATGATGATGCGGATCTGATCGCGGGTGGCGATGCCGCGGTTCGAGCCGATGGGGGCACCGAGAGGCATCACGGTGGCGGTGCCGACTTCCTGAAGGCGCTTGGCGAGCACGGGATCCGCATTGATGTAGGGGAGGACGGTGAAGCCTTCGTTGACGAGGATCTCGGCGGCTTTGAGGGTCTCGATCGGATCGGGCAGGAGGTAGGTGGGATCCGGATGGATTTCGAGTTTCACCCATTTCGGCAGTCCGGCGGCAGCGGCGAGGCGGGCGAGGCGGACGGCTTCGGCAGCGTTCATCGCGCCGGAGGTATTGGGGAGCAGGAGGTATCTTTCCGGGTCGATGAAATCGAGGATATTGGCGAAGGGGTCTCCGGAGCCGGTGAGGTCGGCGCGGCGGAGGGCGACGGTGACGATCTCCGTGCCGCTGGCCTGGAGGGCGGCGCTCATGGATTCATGGGACGGGAACTTGCCAGTGCCGAGGAACAGGCGCGAGCTGAAGGTGCGGCCGGCGATGACGAGAGGGCTCATTCTGCTGAGATATTGTTAGATGGGGAAAGAAGAGAGCCAGGATTCGAACGCGGAGTGATTCCGGAGGTCGTATTGATGGCAGTGGAAGCCGAAATCGCGGCCGGTGGCGATGTTGTCCGGCAGGTCGTCGATGTAAAGGGTGGTGGCGGGATCAAGCGAATGGGCGTCGATGGCATGCTGATAGATCGGGGCGTGCGGCTTGATGGCACCGACCTCGAACGAGAGGACCGCGCCGTGAAAGAGGGAGAATTCGGGAAACTCGTCGAAGACCCAGGGGCAGTGGATGGAGTTGGTATTGGAGAAGAGGATGAGCCGGTGGCCTTTGGCCGATAGCGAGCGGACGGTTTCCCACATTGGGAGATTGGGGGTGAAGATGTGCCGCCAGTGGTGCTGGAACTCATCTGGCGTGGCCTCGCTGCCGAGCACGCCGAGGGCCCACGGGATGTAATCCGCGGCGGGGATGGAGCCGGCCTCGAAGTCGTCCTTGCGCTCCAGCAGCCGGGAGAGCCGGGCGTGGGGATCCGCGCAGTCTTCCGGAAGCAGGCGGGATAGGGAGGACTCGAAGTCGAAGTCGAGGAGGACGCGGCCGATGTCGTAGAGGAAGGTCACGGGATGTTGGATGGCGGGATGGGGGACGTGGGGTTTTCCAGGTGTTTCAGGATGAAAGATGAGGCGGCAAGCGCGCCGGAGTTCCTGCCGTGGCGGGCGAGCGCGTGTTTCATGGATCGCCAGCCTGCGGCGTGGTCTGCGAGGAGATCGGCCACTCGAGCGCGGAGTTGTTCTGGCGTATCGGCGAGTCCACCGGCGCCGATGGCTTCGAGGAGCCGGAGGTTACCTTCCTCCTGCCCAGGCACGAGGTGGTGGATGAGCATCGGGCAGCGGGCTGCGATGGCTTCGTGAACGGTGGCTCCACCGGCCTTGCCGACGACGAGGTGGTGGGTATTGAGCAGGCTGGGCACCTTGCGCGTCCAGCCGATGAGGCGGACGCGGCCGGGAAAGGCCCGCTGGAGTTCGCGTGCCTTGGCATGGAGCAGGCGGACATTGCGGCCCATGACGATGGTGAGCCGGACTTTGGGGGATGCCTCAAGAAGCGCGCGCCCGTGGCGGCGGATGAACGGGCGCTTTGCCGTGGCGAAGTAGAGCACGCGGAAGGGATCGCAGCCGTCCTCGGCACTCACGGGCTCAAGTTTGGAAAACAGCGGATTGACCGGGAATCCGGTGTCCACGACCGAAGAGGCGGAAAGACCTTTGCGCAGCATCGACTCCCGCGTGGCCGGGTCGGTCACCAGCCACCAGCCGGAGGGAGCTTTCAGCCAGGCGGCGTTGATCTCGATCGAATCGGTGACCACCGTGAAGACCGGAAACCGTGCGGACGCGCCTTGTGGGATGCGTTTCAAAAAGTAAGGATACAGCGGGTAGGTGCTGACCAGCGCGTCCGGCCGGAAATCCTCGATCAGGGCACCGAGAGCGCGCTCGGGAAAGCGCATGATGGGAGAGCCCGGGCGGCTGAAGTCGCAGCGGTCCGTAGAGCGATAGATCCTCGCCCAGAGGGCAGGCAGGTGGGTGGTGACGAACCGGTATCCCCAGCTGATGGCGGCGGTGATGCGCGGCGCACCGAGGATGCAGGGATCCGCCACGAGGGTGCGCGCTCCGGCGGCGTCCAAGGCGAGGCCGAGGTTCTTCGCGGCGCTGTTGTGCCCCTCACCGAAGGCGGCGGTGACGATCAGGATGCGCGGCGGCTCATCGGTCATGGTGGGGTGGCGCGGCAGATTTAGAACGAGACGGGCGTTGCGTCGATGGACTTTTGCGGCTTTCCTTGCGGCCGCCGATGGCCCGTGACGAGAAACCTCCGCAGCTGAGAACGGTGGATGAGGAGCCTGTGCCCCAGGACTCCGTGATCCGGCTTGGTGAAAGGGATTCGGCCAACACACGCTCGAAGGTCGAGGACAGGCCTTTGCGTCTGGGACCTTCTCCCGTCGCCCAGACGCCGCAGGTGGATGCGGAAGTCAGCCGCCGGCTGGTCGTCCCTGACAAGGACGAGGTCGAGCTCCGCACCCATCAACCGGGCATCGACGCATTGATCGAGACCAGCACGCCGGCCCCCGAGTTGCTGGAGCAGGCCTGGGGCGAGGCCTCTGCCAAAAAGAACCCGATTCCCTGGGGATGGTTCGCCTTGATCGGCATCGCCATCACCGGGGCCGTCATCTGGTCTGCGACGCGCGTGAAAAAAGCGGACGAGGTCGTGGAACAGATCCGCCGTGAAACCCAGACCACACTGGTGGACGAAGCCCAGGAGGATCTGGAGGCGGCCCGGCTCATCGAACGCATCGAAGGCACGGTGAAAGCCTTTTTCGCCGCCACCACCGTGGAATCCCTGGCGCGGGTGGTCCGCCATCGCGAACGGGTGGAACCCTTGATGCGCAGCCACTATGCCGCAGATCGCCCCGTCCACACGGCCTCACTCAGGTCCGTACGGCTGCTGCAACCCGTGACCTTGGACAAGCACGGAAACTTCTGGATGGCCTCGGTGATCCTGTCCAACCAACAGAACCGCAGCCTCATCGTCGAGATCGGCACCGACGGCACACCGCTCGTCGATTGGGAGACCTCGGTGTGCCATCAGCCGATGGCTTGGGACGACTTCGTGAAGCAGCGGCCGGCAGGCACTTCTCTGGATTTCCGAGTCTACATCGAGCGGGATCACTACAACAGCCACGAGTTTTCAGACACCGAACAATGGACCAGCTTCCGCCTGACGGCGCTCGACAGCGAGGAGACCCTGTTCGGATACGCCAAGGCCGGCAGCGAGGAAGAAAGGAACCTTCTTGGGACCATCGAGGCCAACGCCGGCCGGAAAGCCAGCGTGATCCTGCGACTCGTCATTCCGGAAGGCTTGCAGGCTAGGCGCTCCGCCGTCATTGAAAAGCTGGTCAACCCGCGCTGGCTGTATATCGATCCGCCCGTGGAGAGCCCCTGAACCGCCACGTCCGCCATTGAACGCCGAGCCATCCAGCCCCCCCGTGCGCCGCGCCGCGCCGCCGCTGCCCATCCTAGCAGGAGCAGCGGCATTCCTTGCGCTGCAATACGGCATCGCCCTCTGGCGGCTCACCCAGTCCTCGGGTGCCATGGCCAACAAATTCAGTGCCCTGGCCCGTGATGAATACCTTGGCTTCCTCATCCGGCAGAACCTGCTGATGCTGCTCGCCTATGGCACGCTCACTCTTGCAGCCACCCTGCTCGCCCGCCCGCTGCTGAGCTTGTGGAGCGACCGCAAGCCCCTCCAGCGACCGATCATCCTCGCCGCCGCCGCCTTTGCACTGACCGGGTTGTTTCACGGCTACTCGACGCTGCGTCTCATGAAAACGCGGCCTTACTTCGTGGACGAGGCGGAGTTCGGCCACTGGTATTACAAGGCGCTCGACCTGCTGCCGGAGCCGGTGAAACCCGCGGGGCTCTTCCTGCTTTTCACCGCGTTGCCTGTGGCCTTCATCGCTTTTGCCCTCGGCTGGCAGATCCACCGCTTCGGCCGCAAAGGCTGGATCGCGGCCACCGCATGCCTCCTCATTGCCGGATCCTCGCTCGCATGGCAGACCACTGCCGAGCCGCCTCCACCCGCCGCATCCGGCACGAAGGCGGCGCCCAATGTGATCATCATCGGCTCGGACTCGCTGCGCGGCGACAAGCTGGGTTGTTATGGATACCGGCCCGCACGCTCGGATGGACCCGCCGCCGCGGGCGTATCCCCGAACATCGACTCCCTCGCCGCACGCTCGGTGCGCTTCGAGCGTTGTTACACCGCCATCGCATCCACCATGGAGTCCGGCGTGCAGCTCATGGCGTCCATGTATCCACAAACGCACGGCATCCGCCAGATGTACCCGGACCGCGCCACGGTGGAGGCCACCAACCAGCGCGTCGAACCACTCGCCGCAAGCCTCCGCGCCAAGGGCTACGACACCGCAGCCATCGGCGACTGGTGTGCCGGTTATTACGAGGTCGTCCCGCTCGGCTTCGAACACATCTCAGCCTCCAGTTTTGACAACTTCCGCATCTACATGAGCCAGGCCGTCGTGATGGCCCACTTCGTCGTTCCGCTCTATTTCGACAACGCCCTGGGCTACCGCATCTTCCCCCAGCTGCAGTCCTTCGCCCAGTTCGTCACCCCCAAGGTGGTCACCGACCGCGTCGAGAAGCGGCTCGAATCCGCCGCGCGTTCCGGCAGGCCCTTTTTCTGGCACGTGTTCTACTCGTGCAACCACCTCCCCTACCGCAGCACCCAGCCCTATGTGAGCATGTTCACCGATCCCGCCTATCAGGGACCGAACAAAAACGGGGTGGACTTCGACATCGACGAGTTCATCGGCGGCACCGATCTCGAGGCCAAATGGAAGGCTCTGCCCCCCCGCGAGGCCGCGCAGATCCGCGGGCTTTATGACGGCTGCACCCGCCAGTTCGACGACTGCGTCGGCCGCATCCTCAACGCGCTCAAACGCAATGGCCTGGATGACAACACCATCCTCATCATTACCGCGGACCACGGAGATGATCTCTACGAACCCGGCGTCACCCTCGGCCACGGGCTCACCTTCAACGGCGGACTCCACGCCAATCACGTGCCGATGATCGTGCACGTCCCGGGCATCGCCCCACGCACGATCCCTGAAACCGTGAGGCTCATCGACGTGGCTCCGACCATCGCCGACCTGACGGGCGCACCCAGGCCGCGCTCCTGGGAGGGACTCAGCTTCGCCGGATGGCTGCGGGGCGGGGAAACGCCGGAACACCGTCCGTTTTATGGCGAGACCGGGTTTCCATTCATCCAGTTCACGGTGCCAGGCATCGAGCGGCCCAAGCTGCCGCCGATGGACGAAATGACGATGATCGACGAGGACTACAACTATCAGTTCGTCCTGCGTCCGGAATACCGCGAGAAGCTCGTACAGGCGAAGCAACGCTGCCTGCGCACGAGGGACTGGAAACTCGTCTGCACCCCCACCGCCCAGGGCGGGCGGCACTTCGGGCTTTTCCACCTCGCCTCGGATCCCGGCGGGGAAAAAGACCTGGCCGCAACCCGTCCGGAAGTGCTCGCACCGATGCGTGCCGCCCTGGAGAAATGGATGGACCAGGGCATCGAGAGCTCGATCCGCGATATCTTCCCGTCCGGCGAGCCGTAGGAATCCCCGCTTGTTTTCCACGACCGCAGCCCCCAGCCTCACGCCACCCGCTTCATGAAACTCCACGCACCGCTCATCGCCCTTTCGCTGATCGCCTCCGTCCGCGCCGCGGAAGCTCCCAAGGTGTTCGCCGGGCTCTTCGAGCAGGACGTCCCGGTCAAAGGCCAGATCGGCATGGTCCTGCCACCCAAGGAAATCGACAAATACGTCGCCAAGGTGGAGATCGCAGCGCGCAAGGACCCCAAATGGTTCCGTGAGTATTCAAAGCCGGCAAAACCCGGCACTCCCCTGCCCTACGACGAACGCCTCGGACTCACCAAGGAGGAATACAACGACTATCTCGCGCTCTGGAACAAGCGGGAGTTCAAGCCCATGGAGGATGTGATGCTGCTTCTCCGCCAGAGCGCCCCCGGCACCTGGGTGATCAGCGCCACCGGCGGTGCCAGCACCATCTCCACCGTCCGCTACAACGAGAAAGAGGATACCTTCCGCTCGCCCAACGGGGACCTCAAGCGCATCGATGACATCAAGGGCGATCCCGCCTCCATCCTCGGCGAGTGGAGCGGCCAGGAGTGGAAGTTCGAGGAGGAAACCAGCCTCGGCAAAACCAAGGAAAACATCGCTCTCGGAAAATTCGCCGACAACAAATACGGCCTCATCGTTTACCGCGCCCAGGAACTATCCACCGAAGGCAGGCGCCTGTTGGACAAGAGCCTCGTCGTGCGATTCCCGCTCGGCAAGGCCGGTCAGGCAAAGCCCGCCGCCTCCAAGGCCCCCGCCGCCGCGGCGAAACCCGCCAAGCGCTGAGCCATGGACGCACCGGCTCCTCCGCAGCCGGACGCCCGACGGCGGACAATCCGCCGAAGGATCCTCCTCGCTCTAACAGCTGCTGCATGCCTGATTCTAACAGGCCTGCCGCTGGCCCTCAATCTCTGGCTGGCCTCCCCGCACGGATGCCGCTGGGTGGCCGCAAGGATCCAGTCCCGCACCGCACTGGAGGCTCGCGTCGCAGGCACCAGCCTCACTCCGTGGAGCGGCCTGAGCATCCGCGGGATCGAGCTCCTGCAACCCGCACCACTGCGGGCGGGAGTGGCCGATCCACTGCTCCGCATCGAGCGGCTCGACCTCGCGCCCATGTGGAAACGCTGGATCCGTGGACGATTTGAAATCGAGTCCCTCACGGTGAAATCCCCGCGACTTGTGATTCCCGCCGAGCTACTCGCGGACATCGCCCGCCGCCAGAAGGGACCGCCGGTCGCCGCCGCTCCCGCTGCAGCCACTCCACCCGCTGTGGCCGCTCCCGCGCCGGTCCCAGGCCCGTCCGTAGCTATCGCGGAAGATCCGCCCGCAACACCAGCTCCTTCCGCACCGCCTGCACCGCCCGCGCCGCAGATGGCCGCGGTTCCCCAGCCCACCAGTTGGCTGCATGTGGAAAACGCATCGATCGCCCTCGTTTCCGCCTCTAACGGCATTCGTTTGTTAGAGGCATCGGACGTCAGCGGCTCCATCCCCGTTGCGGGAGGCCCGGCCGCTTCCACCCTGAAGACCGGCGTGCTTGCCGTGGCGGGCCACCCGGTTTGGGAGGAATCCATCACGTCGGTCGATTGGAAGCCCCCCTTCCTGCGCTTTGACACGCCGGATGCCCGCCTGCTCGGGATGAGCGCCCGGTGGAGTGCCACCGCCGCGCTCGTCAGCGGCCTGCCACTGCGCGTCGAGGCCGTGCTGAAGGATCAGGCCTTCGAACTTTCCGGTCTGCCGCACGGCATGCAGGCGCGTGCCACCTCGCTGGACGCGGGCCTGCTTTTCCGCGGATTGCTCGTGCAGCCGACCACCTGGCAGGGCGACTTCGCCGTAACCCTGGCATCGCCCTCAGGCAGCGTGGCCGGGCACCAGGCCGCCTTTGATCGCGGAAGCTGCGCCGTGGTGCTGCGCGGCGGCATGCTGTCCTGCCCGGATGCACGGCTCATCGGCGACCCGCTCTCACTGTTAGGAAACGGCACCTTGCTCGCGGACGGCAGGCTTGCAGCGGTGCTCCGCCTCGTCGCCCCGCCGGAAGTCGCGGAAGCCATCGCACGGCGCGCCTTTCCCCAACTTGAACGCGCCTCCCTCACACCCCTGTCCTCGCCTCAGCGCGCGGCCTTTGATCTGGAAGCCCGCGGCGGCATCGGTCAGATTCTCCTGCGCCCGGGCCGGGACGGCCCCATCCTCCAACTCCAACGCTGATCAGCCCTTCATGAGAATCATCGCAGGCAAGGCCGGACGCATGGCCATCAAGGTGCCTTCCGCCGTCGCCAGACCCACCACCGACTTCGTCCGCCAGGCGGTCTTCTCGATCCTCGGCGAACGCGTGGAAAACGCCCGCGTCCTCGACCTTTTCGCCGGATCCGGTGCCGTCGGACTGGAAGCCCTCAGCCGCGGCGCAGCCGCCTGCACCTTTGTGGACGAACACCGCCAGGCCCACGCCGCCATCCTGGAAAACCTCGCCAAAACACGGCTTGAAGGCGGCCGCGCCGTAAAATCCGAAAGCCTGGCCTTCCTCAAACGCGACACTGCGTCCTACGACCTGGTTTTTGCGGATCCGCCGTATTGGAAATTCCATGGCGACAAGGACCACCTCGCCACTCTGCTCAAGAGCGGGCTGCTCCCACCCCGCCTCGCGCCAGGCGGCATCTTCATCGCGGAAGTCTCCGCCGTCCATGCTCCGCCACCATGCGATGCCCTGGTTCTAACAGACCGCCGCGAGTATGGCAGCGGCGCGGTGCTGTTCTACTCGGCGGCCTAACAGGAAGCCACCCCGTCCAGCGGAATCCGCCTGGCCGCCAGCCTCGGCGGGTCCACCCAGACGAGTTCCGGTTTCATCGCATCCTGGCCCTCGTAGGTGGTGGCCGCGGCCTCGATCACCAGTTCGCGGCCGGAGGGATCCACATGGATGAAGGTGAAGGGCGGCCGTGCCGGATCGTAATACGTGGTGTTCCCGCCGAAGGGCATGCCGAAGGTGGAGCTGGTGAGCGTGAGGTGATGCACCCCGTGGCGCACGGCGATCTGCTCGTCGTGATCATGGCCAGACAAGACCGCCGCCACCTGCACGCGGCCGCGCTTTGCGTTGTGGGAATCGATCACCCGATTCAAGTCCCGCCAGTTTCCATCATGGGTGCCCACGCCGGATGGCTGGTGCTGGAAGATGACCACGGGCTTCTCGGTGGCCATGAGATCGCGGGCCAGCCAGTCGAGTTGTTCACGGTCGATGCAGCTCACGCGCGCCAGATGCCCGGGACCGCCTTGGCGGTGGATGGGATACCAATTGCCCTTGTCGTAGGATACCACCGCGCCGGCTTCGTCGAGGTAGTGGTTGCGGTCCAGCACCACGAAATGCAGCGGGCCGGCGTCAAACGAGTAGTGCCGGTGCGGAATGCCCCAGGCCTTCAAAAGGTCGTCCTTGCCCTGGAAATCGCAATCGTGGTTGCCGATGACATGGTGGCGGGCCCCCGGGAAGCGGTTCCACTCCGCGAGGAAATCCGCGCACGCTTCCAGTCCGCCTTTCGCGCAACAGAAGTCGCCGCACTGGATGATGAAATCCGCCTTCCGTGCGATGGCCGCATCGATGAACGGCGTGAGCCTGCCACGCTGGTCTTTGCCATGGGTGCCGTGGTGCACGTCGGTGATGAACCCGAAGGTGAGAGGAGGCGTGCCCGCGGCAGCGAGCGGACGGGCATCGATCGCAGCAAGCGATCCCAGTGCAAGGAAGGAACGTCGTGAAAACATGGTGGAAGCGAGACGGATGGAACTCCCCCGGAACGGATCCGTTGCTCTCGCTCTTTCAAGCCTCCGGAGCATCCGCCTTTACGGCACGCACCCGGGCTCTTAGCGTGGCGCCCGATGCGCTGGTCCGCGGCACTGCTGATCTATCGGATTCTCCTGCCCGTTCTGTTCGTGGCGGCGTTTCCGGGATGGGTCGTGAAGATGCTCCGCCGAGGCGGCTTCGGCACCCGGCTCGGCGAGCGGGCGGCGGTTTATGGCGGAGCCACCGAGTTCGAACCCTGCGGTGCGGTGCACGTCCATGCGGTGAGTGTGGGCGAGGCACTCCTCGGCCTGCGCCTGATCCGTGCCTGGCTGGAACGCGATCCGGGACAACGCTTCGTGCTCGCCACCGGCACCTCCACCGGCCATGCCGTGGCCACCGCCGCCGCCCTGCCCGGTCTGCGCGTCACCTACTCGCCACTCGATTTTCCATCGATGGTCCGGCGCTACCTGAATCGCTTCGAGCCATCACGCATCGTGCTGATCGAAGGCGAGGCGTGGCCAAACCTGCTGTTGGCATGCCGGAAGCGGGACATTCCCGTCTCGCTGGTCAATGCCCGGATGTCCCCACGTTCGGCCCGCCGCTACCGCAAAGCCGCAGCTTGGCTGCGGCCGCTTTTCTCGATGCTCGATGCAGTGGCCGTGCAGGAACCGGAAGACGCAGCCGCCTGGCGGGACCTTGGGGTGGACCCGCAACGCATCCAACCCACAGGCAGTCTCAAGTTCGATCCCGGATCCGCCCCGCCTCCCTCCGGAAACCCGCACTTCCAGCAAATGCTCGATGCCTTCGGGAACGGTCGCAAAATCCTGCTCGCAGCCTCCACCCATGCGGGAGAGGACGCCTGGATCGCCACCGCCATGCGCCAGGCCGCTCCCCACGCCCTGCCAGTGATCGTTCCGCGCCATGCCGAACGCCGCGATGAAGTGCGCCGCGAGCTCGTTGCCGCAGGGTTTGACGTGACGCTGCGCTCCACTTTCTCCGACCACTCCCCTCCGCCTCCATCCGCGGACGCCGTCTTCGTCATCGATTCCACCGGCGAACTGCGCGATTGGACGGCCCTCGCCGATGTCGTCGTCATCGGCAAAAGCTTCCTCACTCACGGCGGCCAGAATCCCGTGGAAGCCATCATCGCCGGACGCCCGGTCGTCTTCGGCCCGCACATGGAAAACTTCGAACCACTCGCCACCCGTCTGCAAACCAGTGGCGGTGCCCTCAGGGCATGCAGCGCGGATGAGCTCACCGGCGCGATCCACCGCGCGCTGGATCCCTCCAACGCCGCTGAAATGCGTGCCGCCGCTTCCCGCTTGATCGCCTCACATCAAGGTGCCACGGAGCGGATTCTCGACCTTCTCCACGTGGCGAAATCCCCTACAAATTGACGAAACGCGGAGTTTGTCATTTCCAGAATTGGTCTCTAGACTGCGCGCCGTGAGCGATTCCGAGACCGATCCATTGAACAGCCTCCTTTCGAGCTTCGCGCTCGGACCCGCATGGGCGCGCGCCGCCGGAAGCGGTTCCCAGGAACGTTCACCCAAGAAGGAATTCAAATCCGACGAGCGCCCGCCACGGCGTGACGACCGCCGGGAACATGACCGCGGAGCTCCGCGCGGAAGGGATCGCGATCGCGACGATGGCCGCAAATTCCAAGGCCGCGGACCGCGCCGGGATGAGGCTCGCAGCGGCCCGCCACGCCAAGAGGAAGCCGCCCCGGCAGATGGAGTCCGCGTCACCCTCGTGCCGGACGCTCAGGCCGTTCACCTCATCGGCAAGGAAGTCCATCAGGTCGCACGGGTCTATCCGCTTTTCGATGTCGCCAAGATCCTCCTCGCCGAACGTGGCCGCTGCCGCGCCGTCTTCGAGTCCCAGGAACCCGCCGGTCCTCTCTATGCCGGCAAGCAGGAAGACTCGGTGTTTCTTACCCGCGAGGAAGCACTCAACCACCTTTGGAACTCCGACCTGCGCGGAACCTTCCTCGAGGAGGAAACCATCGAGACCGATCCGCCCTCCGGAAACTTCCAACTCGTCGCCAAATGCGGGCTCTCCGGAATCTGGCTGGGGCCGCCCAACTTCCACGCCTATCAGGTCAACCTCCGCCGCGTCCACCGCGAGCGCTACCCGCAGATGCCCTTCGCCGCCTACTCGGCCCGCGTCCGTACCGAACGCGGTGAGGAAGCCGTGAACGCCTGGTTGGAAACGATGAAGAAAAAGACCCGCTGGCGCATCAAGGGCGACGGCGACGAAGCATGGATCGAAGACCTCAACGAAGCCCGCCGCGCGCTGGCAGCCCGTTGTTTCGACGAAGCCTTCACCGAAACCCGCCGGGCCGAGGTCCTCGCCTCCATCCCCGCCGCCCATCTATCGGCAGCGCTGATGACTTCGCTCAAAATGGCCGGCAATCACGCGCGGAACCACCCCGCCACCCTCATCCCCGCGGTTTGCAAAGCCGTGGAAGCCGAGCACTTGCCGGTCTTCAAGCGCCAGGGCAAACTCTTCACCGGCCCGGCACGCCCCCACCCGCTGCCACCCGGCCAGGCCCTCGCCGAGCGCCCAGCCATCATGGTCGAGTGGATCCGCGCCAACAAACCCGCCAAACTCGAAGGCCTGTGGAAAGCCGTCCTCCCGGAAGGCAGCACCGCCCCACCCGCTGAATTCGCCGCCGATCTCTTCTGGCTCCTCCACCAAGGCCACATCCTGCTCTTCACCGACGATACCCTCGTCGTTCAGGAAATCCGCGAAACCCAGACGGACGCTCCGGCTCCAGGCGAAGGCAAAGCCAAGAAGAAGAAAAAGAAAAAGAAACCCGCAGCCGCTGGAGACAGCCCCACCACCGCGGCAAACGACTCGGATCCGGATTCCGATTCGGAGAGCGATTCCGCCGAGATCGAGGAATCCCTTTCGGAAACCACCACGGAAACCGAAACGGAACCCGCCACCCAGGCCGCCGTCGAAGCAACGGCATCCGTTGAGGCACCCGAATCCGCCGAAGAACCCGCTTCCGAAGCCCCGGCTCAAGAACCCGCCGACACCCTTTCCACAGCCGATTCCACCCCCGCTCCTGAACCCGAATCCAGCGAGCCGAAGGAATTGTCTCCGAATCCTTCCACCGGGGTTGACGAGCCATCCGCACTGTGATTGAAACCTCCCGACCCGCTTTCAGGAACGATGGCTGAGTGGTCGAAAGCACTCCCTTGCTAAGGGAACGTACGGGAAACCGTACCGAGGGTTCGAATCCCTCTCGTTCCGCCATCTTGTTGATTACCAACAGTTTGTGCGTTTCTATGGGCATTCATGGGCTATTCTGGGTCGGTGGTTTTTCTGTGTTTCGCATGTTGTGCCATCTTGATGCAGCGCTTTGTGTGGAATGCGTGTGAAACGGGACAGATTTTCTGTCTCTTTTTTTGGCGGGTTTGAAACCCGGTCCCCACATGGCTGATTCTTCGATGGCATTCGTCCAGAATCTGGCGGGGTGGTGCCGGATTTCAAGATCTGACTTTGCCCACTTGACTTCCACGTGTTGCCTCATTGAAGCGGACACCGAAAAGAATTCCCGGATCGGTCGTGGGGATCCCGTTGCCTCACAAATGAGGACACCATGGCGCCAGCCATGGGCATGAGTGAACCAAGCACCG
>JAIXOR010000035.1 GCA_027486655.1 Verrucomicrobiaceae bacterium
ACGCCGGCGAGTTGGACGGATGCGAACATCCAGGTGGACAGCGGCGCGACGCTTGCCTTCCAAGTCGGCGGCACCGGTGAATTCACCGCATCGGACATCCAGTCGCTCGCCGCCCTCGGCACGGCTACCGGTGGTTTCAAGACCGGCTCGAAGGTTGGAATCGACACCACCAACGCCAGCGGCGGGGTCTTCACTTACAGCAACGTCCTGGCCAACCCGAACAGCGGCACCAACACACTGGGCCTGCGCAAGCTGGGAACCGGCACGCTGGTCCTCGACCAGACCAACACCTTCACCGGCGGCACCAACATCGATGCGGGAACGCTCAAAGTCACCCTGCCCGCCGCCCTCGGTGGCTCCGGTACGGTGAACATCGCCTCGGGCGCCATCCTCGATGCCGATTTCTCCGGCCTCGGCATCGCAGGCACCATCTCGCGCACGCTCACCGGCTCCGGCACCATCCACGCCACTCCCTCCAACGCCTCTCAGATCGGCTTCAGCTCCGGAATCCTCACGTCCTTCACCGGAACCGTGAATGTGAAGGCCAGCCCTGCTTCAAGCGGTCGCGCGGACTTCAACGGAGTGCTCGGCTCCGGAGCCACCCTCAACGTCGAGTCGGGCGGCACCGCACGCCTGGCCTTCGAGGGAACCTACAGCAACCTCACCGTCAACGTCGCCGGAAATGGCGGCAGCGGCCCGGGTGCCCTCCGCCTGCAAAACAACACGCTGCTCGATGCCTCCTGCGCGGTCAACCTTACCGCCAATGCCTCGATCGGGTCGTTTGCCCCCGCGGTTTCCACCATCCAGGCGGTCATCGCGGATGGGGCTTCCGACTTCAGCCTCACCAAGGTCGGCAGCAGTACGCTCAACCTAACAGGTTCTAACACCTACTCCGGAGATACCAATGTCACCGGAGGCACGCTCAGCCTCGGCGATGGCACGGCGAATTCCGGCCTCGCCGATGCAGCGGATGTCTCCGTTGCCACCGGCGCCACGCTCAACCTGAATTACACCGGCACGGATGTGATCGACCAACTCACCATCAATGGCACGCCGAAAGCCGCCGGTATCTGGGGTGCGGTCGGTTCCGGAGCTCCAAACACCGACCCGCAGATCACCGGCACCGGCACTCTCACCGTCACCACCGGCACGGCTCCCGCGAGCGCCTTCGACACCTGGGCCTCCTCCTTCGGTCTTGCAGGAGGCAACGCGGCCTTTGCCTTCGATAACGACAACGACGGCCTCGACAACGGCCTGGAATGGATTCTCGGTGCCAGCCCGGTGTCCGGTTCCTCGACCGGGGCTCCCGTCGCGACGACGAATCCATCCGGCGATCTGGTCCTCACCTTCACCCGCGAGGAGGACTCGCTGACGGAGGCCACGCTCACGCTCGAATACGACAACAACCTGGACGCCTCCTGGGCGAACTCCTACGTCATCGATCAGGATGGCGGCACGGACGGCAACGGGGTGGTGGTTTCCATCAACCAGGCCGCTTCGCCCGACGCCGTGACCGTCACCATTCCCGCCGCGCTTGCCCCGGGTGGAAAGGTCTTCGCCCGCCTTCGCGGCGTGCGGAACTGATCCCGCTTGTTAGACGAGATCAGCCGTTCGATCCCGATGAAACGCAGATCCTTCCTCCATCGTCTCGGAGCCTCCGCCCCCGCAGCCTTCCTCGTCTCCCAAACCGGGGCGGGGGAGCCCGCCAAGGGAAAGGCCGCAACCGCTTCCGCACCGGCCCCCTTCGGCGACGGTCGGGATTGGTTCCTCGAAAAACGCTTCGGCATGTTCGTCCACTGGGGGCTCTACTCGATCCTCGGCTGGCACGAACAGCACCAGTGGCGTGGCAAGGTCCCGCGCGCCGAATACGTCAAACTCGCCGAACGCTGGAACCCGGTGAAGTTCGATCCGGAACAGTGGCTCGACCTGCTCCAGGAGGCCGGAATGCGCTACCTCACGGTGACTACCAAACACCACGACGGCTTCTGCCTGTTTGATTCCAAACTCACCCGTTTCAACTCGGTCCAGACACCCTACGGAAAGGACATCATCGGCATGCTCTCGGAGGCCTGCCACAAGCGGAAAATCCCGCTTTGTCTCTATTATTCGATCGCGGATTGGAACCAGCCGAACTACCCGAACCAAGGCCGCCACCACGAACTTCCCGGCCCCGAACAGGGCGACAAGCCGGACTGGGACGCTTACATGGAGTTCCTCAAAGGCCAGGTCCGCGAACTCTGCACGAACTACGGACGCATCCATGGAATCTGGTGGGACATGAACGTGCCCAAACATGTCGACCCCTCTGTCAATGACATGATCCGCAAACTGCAACCGGATGCCGTGATCAATGACCGCGGATTCGACAAGGGCGACTTTGGCACCCCCGAACGCGATTACCATGCGGATGAGGCCCGCGCCTTCGCCACCCGTGTCGAGGCCTGCCAGGCCGTCGGTTCGGAAAGCTGGGGATACCGTTCGGACGAGGACTATTACACCGTCGGGCATCTGGAACGATCCATCACCCGCTACCTCGCCCGTGGCGCGAACTACCTGCTCAACGTCGGTCCCATGCCGGACGGATCCATCGATCCGCGCAGCACCTCGATCCTCAAGGACATCGGCAAGTGGATGGGCTCCGTGGGCGAGGGCTTCGGCGATGCACGCCCGGCATCCCACCTCACGTCCAACCACAACGTGATGCTCACCCGCCGCGGCAACTCGCTCTACGTCCACCTCCACACCGTCCCGGTCACGGATTCGGTGAAGCTCAAACCTTTCAACACGCTGCCGAAGAGAGCCGTCCTTCTCAACAACGGCGCCGAACTTCCGCTCGTGGCGAACCTCTGCCCCGCCGATCATGTCGAGGCCACACCCTGGCTCCGCATCCGCGGCATCCCCGCGGACTCGCTCGCCAATACCGTCGGTGTCATCCGTCTCGATTTCGAAACCCTCCCCTCCGCCGCCGCGGAAGACGGGGGAGGGGAATCCGGCATCCTCGTCCGTTAGATCATCCCGAACGCCTCCCCGACCTTGCAAGCCGCGCCGCCATCCCGCCCCGGTTCCGTCCGCGTTCGCAAGCACCGGACACGCCTTCTTCCGTGCCTTGCCCTCGCGGTCTCCGCTTCGTTCGCATGGGCCGGATTCGAGCAATCGTCCCACATCGCCAGCGCGGACACCTACATCGAGCGCGGCTCGCCAACGCTCAACTACGGCTCGGCCACCACCGTGCTCATGAAGCGGAGTTCGCTCACCAGCGGGCATGGCACCGACCGCATCTCCTACCTGCGATTCACGCTCGACACAGCGGCCACCGCGGTCAGTGAAGCCGTGTTGGAGCTCTCGATCAGCCAGTATTCCGGCGATGGCACCACGCCCTTCACCTTTCGCGTCTACGGTTTGCCGGACGGTCATCCCGACGAGGTTTTCAACGAATCCACCTTTTCCTTCTCCACCGCAGCCAACGCCTCCAGCACCGCCT
The DNA here is from genome assembly GCA_027486655.1 of Verrucomicrobiaceae bacterium. Taxonomy (GTDB): domain Bacteria; phylum Verrucomicrobiota; class Verrucomicrobiia; order Verrucomicrobiales; family Akkermansiaceae; genus Luteolibacter. Next base: position 3,482 of record JAIXOR010000035.1, read on the forward strand.
CCGGCAGCTTCAATCCATCGGGGCTTGTGGATCTCGGCTCCTTCACACCCACCGCCGTCTCCGGCGCGTCTTCGATCGAATTCGGCGGCACCGCTCTCAGGGACTTCGTCGCCAGCAGCACGAACCAGCATATCGCGATCGTCATCTTCAGGGAGTCCGTTAACAACGCTCCCAGCTACATTCATTCTTCGGAAGCCTCCAGCATCGTGCTGCGCCCCACCCTGGTCGTCCGCCGCCCCGCCACCGTGCTCGAGCCGGTCGCCATCACCGCCAGCAGCACGCTCGCCGGTTCGGCCACGGCAAATGCGGCCGATGCCCTCGCCGCCACGATCTGGAGCGCCGCCGCGGACAACAGCACCACCAAGTCCTCCATCACCTTCGACTTCGGATCCCCGCGCACCGCAAACCGTCTCAACTTCATCGCCATGGAGCACGGGCGCAGATACCGGCTGGAGACATCCAACGACAACTCCAGCTGGTCGACCGCCGCCACCGACTTCCGCAGTGGCATTGGCACGGTCGCCAATCTGCTGGCCCAGGAGTCGGATGTGTTTTTCACACCTCGCACGGCGCGTTACTTCCGCCTGTCCTCGCTCACCAGCCTCTCCGGCAAAAGCGTGGCCTTCCGCGAGGTCCAGTTCTTCGACGATGCCTCCGCAACCCCCTTCCTCACCCGCCTTTCCGCCTCATCCGCGGCGGTGGCCTCGTTGCCGAATGCCTCCGCCGAGGAAAAGATCAAACGCGTCGTGCTCGAGCTCTCGAACGAACGTGCGCTCGCTTCCTTCAACGCCGGCGATTCCGTGCACGCCGGGCGGCTTCTTGATGACGTCGATGCCGGTTTGCCGGCTCCGCCCGCATCGTTCTCAGCCCAGGTTTCCGGGCTTCCGAACATCCGCACGCTGCGTTCACTGGCGGTCACCACCACCGCCGCGAATCCTTACCTGAAACGCATGGTCGATGGTGCGAACCTCTTCCTCGCCCAAGCGGATCCACCCTGGGAGAAGAACACGCCTTACGTGAACGTGCTCGAGGATTTCAACCTCGCGCGCACGACCGGAGCCCAGCTTGATGCGCTGTTCTGGCTCTTCGCCCATCCGGACAGCCCGCTGCGGAATCACCCGGAAATCCTCCGCCGCCTGCTCCGTCGCGCGCACGCCTACCTCGATGCCGTGCGTGTCCACGGTCCGCTGCTCAATGCCGGCCAGCTTTCTTCATTCTATGACGACTTCGCCTTCACCCCGGCATCCGGCGTCTTTCGCGAACTCGCTCTGATTCACCCGGGCCTGCTTTCCCCGAACGCCTCGGCGGATTGGAACGACGGCATCCAGACCGCCGCCAACAACCTTTGGTCCGCCTATCAGAACCGCTCCGCCTCCTGGGTGAATACGGACGTCGCCATCGCCTGCAGCCTCTACAATCTCGGCGAACGCACCGCAAACCCCGCACTGCTCGCCAAGGCGGAATACTTCATCAATGACATCCTCACCAGCGGCCGCATGTTTGCCGATGGTGCCGTCGGCTACATCGGCACCCAGAACGAAGCCGGCGGATACCAGTCGCTCGTCGCGGAATACGTCGGCCGTTACTTCGAGACCACGGGCAGCACCAACGCCGCCTCCATCCTCTCTCAGATGCAGTGGTACGGTGCGGTCAACGGCCGCCTCGCGGACTGGTGGACCTCACCCTCGTGGAAGGACATGTGGAACGACATCCGCTCCTGCTTCCCCGCGGGTGAATCCGTCGCAGGCATGAACCCGTACGTCCGCGGCGAACTCGATGCCTGGATCGCCGCCCCGGCCACCCTCACCAACTGGTATGGCAGGCCGCGCGTGGACCTCGCTTTCTATCAGACGGGCGTCGTCCCGCTGGCCCGCCCGGATTACACGGTTTTCGATCGCAATACACTCGGCCCCCGCGCCTGGTATGGCCGCTGGAACTACTCCGCCACTCTGCGCCCGATCTCCTTCGGGGAAGCCGGTCACTACACGGTGCTCGGCGCCCAAGTCGCCGATCCGGATCCGGATTTCCGGGTGAACGCCTCGTTGATGGGAATCTATCCGAGGCTCCGTGTTGTCCCCACCCCTTCGCGCAAAACGGACAACTCGTTGGATGAAAACGGTCACGCATGGCTGACTTCCGGGATGGCAGGGGACTCCACCGTCACCCGCGACTTCAGCGCCATCGGGGTTTCCTATCAGGTGCACGAGTATGAAGGATCCACCAAGGGCACTTTGTTCCCGTGGACCGCACGGCAGGTCTGGCTGAATCTCCCGGACCGTGTGATCGGCCTGCTCGACATCGCTCCGGATTCGAACCAGCCCGCCTACGAAGTCCAGGGCGTCGTGCGCCTAGGATACGGAGGCACCTCCTTCAGCGCGGCAAAGACGCTGGTGTCCACAGGTCCGGATGCATGGAGTTACGGTGATCTCAGGATCAAGCTCCATGGCCACAACTACGCCGAGGTGGTCCCGGAGGCGTATTTCTTCCGTTCGGCCGGCGCTCCTGTCACTGAAATCACCCTGCGCGATGCCGCAGGCGGGGCTTCTAACAATGTGCCCGTCGTGCATCCGGCGGGAACCCGCCGCAAGTTCCTCGCTGAAGTCCGCCCGGCCTGGGCGGTGGGGGAGGTGACCGTCGCCGAAGTCGCCGAAACCGGCGGGCTCATCGGCCTCGATGTCGATCATCCATCCACGGGGCGCCGCTACCGCGTGATCTACAATCCGGGAAATGCCGCCGTTTCCCATACGCCGAACCTGCCATGGTCCGGCCCCGTGCGCTTCCACCTCAATGGCTCCCGCCATCGTCCGGACTGGTTGCCGTCTCCCAGCGGGCCCTTGGTATCCACCTATCTCGGCTCCGGCCAGGCCATCCAGATTCCGGCAAACGGCCACCTTGTGCTCGAACAGGTGTCCGCCCTCGTCAAGGCGGACAACGCGCTCGCCCTCGACCAACTGGCCACCTGGACCGCCGGCCCCCCTGCGGACGCGGCCATCGCCGAATGGAACTCGACCGTCACCACCCCCAGCACCGTCACCATCGGAAACGGGGTGAACCTCGCCGGCATCCGCATCACCAATCCCGGCGGCGACGTCACGATCCAACCAGGTGCCGCCGCTCCTCTCGCCCTGGGGCCTGCGGGTATCCAGCTCTCCACCTCGGACAGGCTGGTCACTCTCAACTCCCCGGTCCGCCTCGATGCCCCGCAAACCTGGTCCAGCGGTTCCGCGGGTGCTGCCGCCTCCGTCCAGCTCTCCGCCAACGCCCCGATCACCGGCGGTGGGGCGCTTTCTCTAACAGCCGCGTCGGACCGCGGTTTTGCCTTCACCGCGGCCAACACCTTCAGCGGAGGCTTCGCGCTCCATCCCGGAGCGCTCCTTCAATACGCCTCCGCACCCGCCCTCTCCGCCGCCGCGGGAGCGGTGAGCTCGGGGCCGCTTGGCACGGGGCCGGTCTCGATCCACGGCGGTTCCCTCGTCGCCGGGGCCAGACCTTTCTTCTGCCCGGATGTCTCGATCCATGGTGATTTCACCTGGTCCACCACCGCGCGCAACGATACCAGCGGAAACTTCGATCTCAAAGGCGGCACGCGAACGGTGTTCCTCACAAGATCCGCCACGCCCGCCAATGTCGTGGTTTCCGGCGGAAACAATGCCATCCGCTTCACCACGGTCACCGGAGGCATCACTGCGAACACCTTTGCCAACGGCTCGCTTCGCATCGCCGCCGCGCCCTCGGTCACCGCACCGGGCCTGGTCGTCGCCACCTTCGGCACCGGCGGTGGCAACCGCTTCCTCGCCAACTCCGGACTTGTGGTCGGTCCGCGCGCCTACGTCTCGCCTTCCTTCACTTCCGCGCCCTATGGCTCCGCCGCTGTCGAACGGCCGGCCCTCACTTTGGAGACAGGGGGCTTCCTCTCTCTATCAGACGGCGGTTCCGGCCGCGGCCACACGATCTTCTCTCTCGCCGGCTCCGGCACCGTCCTCAACAACACCAGCGGCAGCTCGGCGCGGACGGACACGCTCACGCTCGACGGCGGCAGCTCCCTTGCCCTTGCCGATTTTTCGGGAACCCTCCGCGATACGGATCTCGGCACCTTTCCCACCGCAAACCCGAATCTCAAAACCGCGCTCACCAAGGCAGGCACCACCACCCAGGTGCTCTCCGGCTCGGCGCTCCACACCGGTCCCACCACCGTGAACGGCGGCATCCTGCGGGTCACCGGCAGCCTCAACGGAACCTCCTCGCTCAGCGTCGCCGCCTCTGCGGTGTTCGAAACCTCCGGACCGGTTCATGTCGCCGGCGCGATCACGAACTCCGGAACCCTCCGGATCTCGGGCAGCGCGCCCTTCACGCTAACAGGAAGCTTCACCAACACCGGCCTGCTCGATGCCTCTGCCTGGACCGGGACCCTTCCCGCCGGCATCATCAACACCGGCACGATCATCCCGCCCGCCACCTCCGGCACCTACGCCGGATGGTCCTCCGCCGTCTGGCCGGGGGTGAACGATCCGCTCATCACCGGCTCCAGCGCGGATCCGGACCGGGACGTACTCATCAACCTGCTCGAGTGGGCCCTCCACCTCGATCCGCAGCAGCCCGATGTCTTCTCGCCGCAAATGACGCTTGCCGGCCCCAGTCTCGGCTACACGTACACCCGCCGCAAGGTCACTCCGGGCGCCGCCTTCTTCGACCTGCAATGGTCGGACTCACCCACCGGCCCCTGGTCCTCCGCCGGGGTAAACTCCGCCGCACCCGATCCGCTTTCCGAAACCCGCGAATCGATCTCCGCCACCCTTCCCGCAGGTGCCGCAGGAAAACGCTTCGTCAGGGTCCAGGTCAGCACGCCCTGAGTCCGCATCGGTCGCCGGGGCACCGTCTCCCCGGGAACGCTGGGAACGACGTAAAAACGTCCCTTCGCGACGTAATATCGCCCCTTTTGGCAAGGGCGGCAGTCGTATGTGTTCATCGGATGGTGACTTGCTGTGGAAGGCGGTTGCCGGTGCCTGAAAACCCTCACTGAAATCCATGAAACCCTCGAAGTTCAACCGCTTCGCCACGGTGGCGACTCTTCTCTCCCTTTCCTGCACCGCGTTCGCCGTGGACCGAGTCCGCAACACCGCTGCCACGAGTTTGATCAACGCAGCCGCTTGGGATACCCTGGCTCCGACCTCTGCGGATCGCGCTGTTTGGAACAGCACCTCGTCCGGCGGAGCGACCACACTCGGTGGCAACGCCACTTGGAACGGCATCCTCATCAGCGCCGGCACCCCCTCGTCGGTGAGCTTCACCAACGCGGCAAACCCGTCCATCTTCACGCTGAGCCTCGGGTCGGGCGGCATCGACCTCAACGGAGGGACCTCCACCAACCGCGGCATCACCTTCGAATCCAACACCCGGCTTGACCTCACCGCCACACAAACCTGGAAACTCGGCCTCGGTGGCACCGGTGCGAACCTCATCGTGTCCAGCATCGTTTCGGGAGCCAATTCCCTGAC
>JAIXOR010000060.1 GCA_027486655.1 Verrucomicrobiaceae bacterium
CGCGGAGGAGGGCGCGGGCGGTGCCTTCGGGGCGGCGGTGGCCTTGTTCCCAGTTCTGGAGGGTGCGGGGGCTGATGCCGATGAGAGTCGCAAACTGGATCTGGCTGAGACCGAGTTTTTCGCGGACGGCCTTCGCGTCAGGCCATTTGAGGCTGGTGCTGCGAGCCGGCTTCTTTTTGCCACGAAGGATGGCAGTGCCTTCCTTGAGGCTGGCGGCGAGTTGTTGGAAGAGTTCGTCTTTCATGGGAATTCGGTTTCGATGATGGATTTGAGGATCTTGAGTTGGGAAGAAGTGAGGTTTTCCAGTTCGTTTTTCGGGTATGCGAGAAGCATTTGAACCGCCAAGACGCAAAGGGAACGCGGAGGGCGGAAACTTGGGAAATGCGACGGGAGCTTGATGGGGCAGGGACCGATCCTCCGGGCGGTCCGGAGAATGGGGGGGAGAAAGGTGAGGACCATGGGTGGACGGGAGGGCGGGACTTGGGCGGTTTCTCTCGCTTCTCATTCGCCGGACCGCCCGGAGGTCGGTCCCTGCCGGTTCAATCGCTTCTCATTCGCCGGACCGCCCGGAATGCCGGGGCCGCTTGCAGTGGCTTGGTCAATCGCGCAGCGCATCCCGCATGGCCGGAGGCAAATCGGTCCCTGCCGGTTCAATCGCTTCTCATTCGCCGGACCGCCCGGAGGTCGGTTCCTGCTCTGCGGGTGGCCTTGGCTTGGGGCCCGTGAGAGAGGCGGGGCCGTTGGGTTGTGATGCGGTTCTTTGGCGATTCTTCGGCGGGCGGCGCAGCAGGCTGCTTGCCGGAAAGCGGCAGCGGGCTGCGCGCAGTCCAAAGGGGGGGAGTTTTCAGTTTTCAGTTTTCAGTTTTCAATGGGGGAAGAAGTGCCCCGTCGTCGCTCGGGTATGACGGGGAGGCTAAGTGAGAAGTGCCGAGTGAGAAGTGAGAAGTGAGAAGTGGAATAGGGGTGGTTGTTTGGCGTTTGTGGGGGGGATTCTTATTTGGCAGGGCGGACGATGCGAATCAACTGACCTGCCGGATCTGGGTGGATCCTGAGAGCGGAGTGGATGCGCTCGGCGAACGCGAGCGGGGCCGTATCGTCCCTTGTGCAGACGATGATGCCGGCATGGGCACCCTGTTTGTCCTGATGCAGGCGGATGAAGTCGAGGCGGTTCAGGGTGAGGACCGCGCGGTTCTGCGAAATGGCGAACTGAAGCACCTGATCGTCGGGAATCTTTTGGTTGGCCCGCCCCGCTTCGTAGGAGGTGAGCACATCATGCCCCAATCGACGTAGCTCATCGACGACTCGCTTGGGGAAGTTCTCGTTGGAGTACAGCGAGGCCATCAGGCTTCCTGATTGAGGCGGATGGCCTGTTCGATTTCATCGCGATGGGTTTCGACATATTTCCAGGCGGCCTCGAGGTCGAAGACACTGAGACCGGGATAGTCCTTGAGGAGATCGAGATCGCCGACTCCCGAGCGGCGGGCTTCCTCAAGCATCCAGACGGCAATACGGGTCATTCCCACACAAGCCTCGCCGCCGCAGATGCCGGGCGTGCGTTGGATCCTGCCGGAGGAACCGGGAATCGGAGCGGTGCAAGCCCGCGCTTTCACGAACAGGACGAAGTCGAGAACCTCCGCCTGAACGGGTTCCGGAGAGGATTCGATCTCGCTGACGATGCGCTGGGTGAGTGTGGACATACCCTGAAGATTAGCGGGATTTCAGGTCGAAGCAAGGTTGGGGATGGCAGGACCGGGCCTCCGGGCGGTCCGGCGGGAGGGAGGTGGGATGGGGAGTGCCGAGTGAGAAGTGCCGAGTGAGAAGTGAGAAGTGGAAGAGGGGTCGGTTGTTTGGCGGGGCAGTTGCGGTTCATGGGCTTGGACCGCCCGGAGGATCGGTCCCTGCCTTGGGGAGGAGAGCTTAGAAGACGACTTCGGATCCGAGTTCCGCGACTTCGACGGGGTGGTCGTGGAGGGCGAGGAGGGCGTCGCGGAGGGTGGCGGCGGCTTCGGGTTCGCCGTGGACGAGCCAGGTGCGTTTTTTGGGTCCGGTGGTGCGTTGGAAGTAGTCGAGCAGCTCCGAGTGGTCGGCGTGGCCGGAGAACGAGTCGACGATCTCGATGTGGGCGCGGACCTTGTAGCGACCGCCGAGGATGGGGACTTCCTTTTCGCCGTCGCGGATGCGTCGGCCGAGGGTGTTTTCCGCGCAGTATCCGACGAAGAGGACGGTGGTTTTGGGGTCGCCGATGTGGTTTTTGAGGTGGTGGAGGATGCGGCCGGCCTCGCACATGCCGGAGGCGGAGATGATGATGGCGGGTCCTTCGATGTCGTTGAGGGCCTTGGATCCGTTGACCGAGCGGACGAGGGTGAGTTTTTCGAAGCCGAAGGGGTTTTGTTTTTCGAAGAGTGCCTGATAGACCTCCTCGTTGAAGGCATCCGGGTGGAGTCGGTAGATTTCGGTGGCGCTCACGGCGAGCGGGCTGTCCACGTAAACGGGGATCTCGGGGATGGAGCCATCGACGAAGAGGTCGTTGAGGACGTAGAGCACCTGCTGGGTGCGTTCCACGGCGAAGGAGGGGATGAGGATGCGTCCGCCGCGTTTGAGGGCCTCGCGGAGGATGGTGGCGAAGTGGGCGCCGATGCCGGGAGGGGCTTCATGTTCGCGTCCGCCGTAGGTGCTTTCCATGAGGAGGAAGTCCACATCGTGGACGGGCACCGGATCGCGCAGCACTTCATTGCCACCGCGGCCGACATCGCCGGAGAAGAGGAAGCGTTTCCGCTGGCCGTCCACCTGGTCGTGGATGTCCAGCAGCACCTGGGCGCTGCCGAGGATGTGGCCGGCATCGATGAAGGTCACGGTGACGCCATCGCAGACGGGCATCGGCCGGTCGTAGGCGATGGTGACGAACTGCCTGAGGCAGCGTTCCGCGTCCTGCTCCGAGTAGATCGGCTGCACTGGCGGGAGCCCGTCCTTCTTGCGGTGTTTGTTGAGCCAATCGATATCGCCTTCCTGGATGCGTGCGGAGTCCGCAAGCATGATCTGGCAGAGGTCGCGGGTGGCGTGGGTGGCGTAGATGTTTCCGGAAAACCCGCTGCGGGTGAGGTTGGGGAGGTTTCCGCTGTGGTCGATGTGGGCGTGGGAAAGGATGACGGCATCGAGCGTGGCGGGATCGAAGTAAGGGAAACCGCGGTTCACCTCGTAGGCGTGGGTGCGCGATCCCTGATAGAGTCCGCAATCGAGGAGGATGCGTTTGCCGTTGATCTCGAGGAGATGTTGGGAACCGGTGGTGGTGCCGGCGGCACCGCAGAATTTGAGTTTCATGGTGGGGAGGGAGAAGGATGAGTTTGTTAGTTTTCAGTGTTCAGTTTTCAGGAAGAACAGGTGAGGAGGCTGTTTCAACTTTCAACTTTCAACTTTCAACTTTCAACTTTCAACTTTCAACTTTCAACTTTCAACTTTCAACTTTCAACTTTCAACTTTC
>JAIXOR010000026.1 GCA_027486655.1 Verrucomicrobiaceae bacterium
CGGCACGCAGCTTTTTGATGATCTCCTCGGGAGTGTGTCGTTTTCTTTTCATGGGAGTCGGTGGCGCTCACGCGCCGGGACTCTCATAACCCATGGATCAGTTCTTGGGGAGCATTCCAATGGGGGCGGAGCATACTTGGTCGGATGGGAGTTGCGCCGTGATGGGAAGCATGTGATGATTGATTCTTCAAAACCACATCAGCCGCCAAGCTAATAGCGATAAACCACGGCTCTCAACGCCCATTACCGGGCTGGATTCGCCACCGGTTCCAGATCGCAATGCGCATGGTTCCGTTCACGCCGTCGGGCTTCGTGACTTCAAATACTCCGCCATCACGGCCCTTCGGGCATTATCTCCAGCAGGCATGCCACACGTGGAATCGGAGCTTGCTTTCAGCGTCATCGCGAGATCATCTTCCATGCATATGCTTTGTCATCTTGAATCGGGGCACCAGAGCCCGATCATTCTTTCTAGCTGAACCTCACCCACCTTATCGAATGCCGCTCGGAGAAATCATTGGTGAGGTCATCCTTCGCGCTGTGTTTGAACCCGTCCTTTGCGGACTGTCCTACTGGACGGGGTTTCTCATTCTCAAGACGATCTCACTCGGAGCCATCAGACTCGCGCCATTGACAAGCCTTGGAGAGAAGGGTCGGAACAAGCGGAAGTGGTATCAAGTCGATTGGAGCATCTGGCATCACTCGCCCAAACGCGGGCGGGCGCTCAAGGCCGAGTTTACTTGCTTGGTGGGGTGTCTGGTTTGGATTGCTGTTGGAATCGGGATTTTTCACGGCCTCCGTTCCGACAAGCCCAATGCAACGAAGACTTCCATGCCGACGCATCATCAACAGCTTGTTCAATCCTCAATGGCCATGAGAGTGCCAGCCTTCATGCTACAATTGGAAATGCAGACTACGAGATTCACGAAAAGGTACGAGAGGTGGGCCGGGACGCTGGGTGGATAAAGGTTGAGCCGAAGTGAGGTGCAGCGAGAAGGGCTTGAAGTCTGTGAGATATCAGTTTGGGGCAGGACTTTTCGGAATGCCGCTGCCTTTCGCGGGCCACCAGGCGTCGAGTTTCTCGCGCAATCGGGCGACGTGCTCCCCTTCCCTTTCGGCGAGGTTTTGGGCTTCCTGCGGATCCTTGAAGATCTGATAGAGTTCGGGGGTTCCGTTTCCGGGAACGGGGAGGATGAGTTTCCATCCGTCGTTGATGATCCAGCGCCAGCGGAGGCTGGAGGCGGGGTTTTCCTGGTTCACGAAGTTGTGGGTGTAGCATTCGCCGAAGATCGGTCCGCGGGATTGGACGGCGGCCGGGTCCGCGAGGTCGATGCCGGGCAAGCCAGCGGGCGCTTGCACGCCGCAGGCCTTGAGCAAGGTGGGGAAGAGGTCGAGGGAGGTCACCGGGGTGTCGCTGATGGCGGGTTTCCACCTGGCGGGCCAGCGGATCATGATGGGGGTGCGCAGGCCCCCGTCGTAGGGGGAGAGTTTGGATTTCGGCGCGAAGCGGCCGGTCCCGGGGTCGGTGATCCATCCATTGTCGGCGACGTAAACGACGATGGTGTCTTTGGTGAGTCCTTCGCGATCGAGGTGGGAGAGGAGTTCGCCGCAGGTTTCATCGAACCAGTCGACCATGGCCCGGTATTTCGCGATGTGAAGAGAAGGGGCGGTGTCGCGGTATTTGGCGAGGATCCGGTCCGGCGGGGTGTGGGGGTCGTGAGGGAGCATCGGGGCATACCAGACGAAGAAGGGTTTCGAGTCCCGGCGGGCGTTGGAGATGAAGTCGAAGATGGGCTTCATGGTCTTGCGGCCGATGTCGAGTCCCTCGTCGCCGTGGCGGCCGCCGTGGCTCATGCCTGAGGTGAATCCGCCGGTGCGGTAGTCGCCGAGCCACCATTTTCCGGTTTGCAGGCTTTCGTATCCCGCGCCGCCGAGCAGGCCCGGGAGGGTGGGCCATTCCTTGAGGTGGGCGATCATGCGTTCGCGTCCATCGGCAAAGGCCTTGGAGCGGTAGAACCGGGCCTGGGGCATTTCATCCGGCTTGGCAGGATCGTTGCAGGTGATGCGGTGCTCGTGGGGGTAGCGGCCGGTGATGATCGAGGCGAGGCTGGGGCAGCAGAGGCTGGATGGCACATAGCCGCGGGTGAAGGTGAGGCTTTCCGAGGCGAGCTTGTCGAGGTGCGGCGTCCGGATTTGAGGGTGCTTCATGAACCCGTAGTCGCCCCAATGGTGGTCGTCGGAAACGATCATCACGACATTGGGAGGGGCCGCGGCGGAGTGGAGGCAGGCGAAGAGGCACAGGGCCGCAGTGAGGAGCTTGGGTTTGAGGGACATGAGAATCGAGCAGGCTGTGGTGTCCGTGGCGTCCGGGGTTTTTCTGGGTTTCCCGGTTTCCTTTCAATGCGCCGCAGTGCCAGGTGGGAATGGAGATGGCACGACTCTACGCAGCCAGAGCGAGTGGAATTACGGTTCCGTATCTCCCGCAAACTCGGGGAGAGGGCGGGCGGCGGGAGTGGCCTTCAGTTTTCGCTGAGCCGGGCGCGGAAGAAGGTGGAGTCCGCGGGTTTCGGGCCGGTGAGGGTATGAGGGCCACCGGGAACGGGCAGGCCATGGTTTCCGGGGATGTTCCAAGGTTGCCATTGGAGAAGGTCCCCGGAGTGCTCGATGATGGCGGAGCGGTTCGGGGGAAGATCGAGCGTGAAGGAAGCCTGAGTGCCCTGGAGGGACACCGAGGGCCGAAGCAGCGAGGATCCGGACAAGGGATCGGTGCCGGCGAGGAACTCGGCCCGGTTGTTAGAACCATCGCCATCCGGGTCTGCGCCTGGAGCGCCTTGCGGGCTGCTGACTGATAGAAACTCGGCCGTCCGCCATTGGTCGTAGGTCTGGCGTGCCGGGAGTTCGTTCTGGATCCACTCGGTGAGAAGGGCGACGCCGGCGGGATCGACCACATTGCTGCCGAGCGGCGGCATGCGGGTGAAGCCGTTGGAGGCGGCGGTGCGGTTGAGGAGGATCGATTGGGTGGTCGAGCCGGGGACGACGAGTTTATTGAGTGGATTGCCGCCGTTGTTGCTGGCGTTGCCGAGGATGAGTCCGGTCTGGTCGAGCGTGAGTTCGTGGCGACCGTCCCAGGCCGAGGGTGCGGCGGTGCCGCCGTCCATGTGGCAGTAGGCGCAGTTCACGGCGAGGTAGGACCGGACGCGGGCCTCGGCGGGGTAGTTCGTTTCATCCGGCCGCAGGTGGCGGGGCAGGAGGTGGGTGGAGTCCGGGTTGTTCGAGAAATAGCCGCCGTTTTCCAGCACATCGATTTGATTGCCGCTGAAGCCCGGGACGAGGCTGGCGAGGTTGTATTGGCGGGTGTTCGAAGAGAGCGCGAATCCGGCCTGCGGTGTGTGGCAGGTCATGCATTCGGAGCGGCTCGGGATGCGCCAGCGCTGGGTTTGCGGGGATCCGCCGACCGTGATGGTGAGATCGAAGTCCTCGCCGGGCTCGCCGACGAGAGTGGCCTCGGTGCCGGCTTCGTTCCACCGGTAGCTGACGCCGTAGGCACCGGTGGTGTTTTTCACGAGCAGCCGGGTTTCGAGGCGTTTGCGGGTTGCGGGATTGCCGCGGGTGGTCTCGATGTCGAAGTGCTTCACCCAGATCTGGCCGGTGGGGAAGGTCCACTCGCCATCGCGCGACCAGGTGATTTTCGAGTTGGCATCCGGCAGGGTGAACCAGCGGCGTTTGATCGCGTGATCGCTCCAGAAGGGCAGATTGATCTGATAGGGCAGCAGGCCGGGTGCGGGCGACAGGTCCGTTAGATCGGCGAAAAGCCCAGTGGCTGTTAGAGTGGCGGGGTAGGTGCTGGTATCGGTGACGGTGGTGATGCGGCGGATGAGGTTGTCGTTGATATCGGCCATCAGGACATCGCCATTCGAGGGATCGCGGCCGAAGCCGACGATGCCGCCCTCGCCGAGGATGCGGTTGACGGTGGGCGGATTGCCGCCGTTGCGGACGAGCGACCAGACATTACCGGAGTTATAGTCCGCGAAGATGTAGGCACCGGTGAGTGATGGCATGCGGGTGCCGCGATAGACGAGGCCGCCGGTGACGCTGGTGCCTTGGAAGGTGCCGCTGCCGCGTTGGTAGTCGTAGAGTGGATTGATGTGGGTGAAGCCGCCGGGAGCGCCGCCGACGGGTCCGGCGATCATGCCTTCCCGCCAGACCCAGCCGTAGTTGCCGCCCCGGGTGAGGACGTTGATTTCCTCGCGCGCGCCGCCGCCGACATCGCCGCACCAGAGCTCGCCGGTGGCGGGATCGAAAGAAAAGCGCCAGGGATTGCGCAGGCCAGCGGCCCAGAATTCCGTTCTAACCGAAGCGGGGGTCACCGCGATGCCATTGAAGGTGGTGGCGCCGACCCAGGGGTTGTCCGTCGGGATTTCGTAGGCGGGCAGGCCGCCGTGAAGGACGACGGCGGAATGGCTGTTAGGCGGGATGTTGGCATCGTCGGTGGCGGCGGGGTTTCCGGCGATCTCGGTGCCCTCAAGGTCCACGTCGATGCGGAGCATGCCGGCGAAGAAGTCTTTGTCGATGCGCTGGCTGTTGGCGTATTGGTCATTCTGGCCGCCTTCATCGCCGAGGGAGATGTAGAGGTAGCCATCGGGCCCGAAGTGGAGGTCGCCGCCGTTGTGGTTGTCAGCCTCGTCGGCCTGTTGGATGAGGACGCGTTCGGAAGCGAGGTTGGCGGTGGGCGTGGCGGTGGCCGGATTGTTGAGGGTGATGCGGGAGACGCGCTGGTGCCTCGCGCCGCCGATGGTGAGCGAGTAGAAGAGGAACACGTGGCCGTTGCTGGCGTAGTTCGGGTGGAAGGCCATGCCGAGCAGGCCGCATTCGCTGGTGGTGTTGAGGGCCTCGGCGGGGGTCCGGCCGTTGAAGAGCCCGCCGGCGGCGGCGCTCAGGGTGAGCACGGTGGAGGTGGTGGGAGAGGCGGCGGTGACGTTGGGAACCACGCGCAGCAGTCCGCCTTTTTCGCAGATGAAAACGCGCTGCGTGTCGCCGGGTGGCGAGGCGATGCAGACGGGTTGGTTGAACGAGAGTCCGGCAAAGGCATTGACCGCCTGGATCGAAACCGGCGGCGGCGAGGCAGGGACCTGGAACGAGTTGTTAGGGATGCGGAGTTGGTTGGAAAACGTGAGTGTGACGGTGGCGGGCTGCGAGAGACCACCCGCGCCGCCGACCGTGTAGGTGAATGAATCCGTGGCCGGGCTGCCAGTGTTGTGGGTGTAGAGGATGCTGCCGTTCGGGCTGACGGTGGCGGTGCCGAACTGGGGTGCCTGAACGATCGTGACCGAGGCCGGATCGAGGGTACCGCTGTCGTTTGCCAGCACGGCGATGCGGACCTTTTGCAGGCGGTGGAGCGTGGCGGCATCGGCCACGGTGACGGGTGGCGGGAAGTTGGGATTGGGGCCGGTGCTGATGTTGTTGAGGATCTCGGCGTGGGTGAGGGCGCGGCGGTAGATGCGCACCTCGTCGTAGGTGATGTTGGCGCAGGAGTCGTTGCCAAACTGCGAGCGGCCGAGCCAGTTGTTCACGTCCTCGACGGAGGAAAGTTTGAAGGGCAGGTCGCGGGTGGCGGCGAGGGTTCCGTTGAGATACCAGGCGAGCTGACCGCCGGCGGATCCGAACGACCCGGCTCCGTCGGTGAAGGTGATGGCGAAGTGGTGGCGGGTGCCGGTGGCGAGGGTGAGGTTGGTATCCGTGACCAGTTCGGTGCCCGCATCGATGCGGCCGGCGAGACGTTGCTGATTGGCGGTGGTGCCGCGGTTGAGGGCGAGCAGGAGATTGTCGCTGGAGGCGGTGGCCCCCGGGGCGGCGGTGGCGGTGTGAAGGATCTCGCCGGGAGCGGCTCCGGCCCCCTGGGCGGCGGCATTTCCTGTTAGATTGGTGCGGCCGAAGTCGATGATGCGCTGCCAGTTCCGCGCGGCGACCTGGGTGGCCCAGAGTTCCACGGTGAGGTTGGTTTTCGACGAGACGATGCCGTTGGGCAGATCGACGTAGGCGGAGATGGCGGACGGGGTTTGGTTTCCAGTGGTCGAGCCCGGCAGGGTGAGTGCGGTGCCGGAAAAGGTGGCCCCGTTTCCACGGACGGTGGCGGTGGCGCTGCCGACCAGATCCGGGATGGTGGAACCTGCGGTGGCGTTTCCCGAGGGATTGGAGAACGACCAGCGGTGGACCATGTCGGACTGGGGTGGGACGGGGTTTGCCCCGGAGGCGAAACTTGCGGTGACTTCCGCGGCAGTCATCGCGTGGTCATAGACGCGGACTTCGTTGTATGCGGCGTGCGTGTTGCGGTCGCCGCTCCAGTGCGAGCGTCCGAGCCAGTTGTTCACATCCTGGATCTGGTTGAGGCGGAAGCTGGTATCGAGCGAGGCGACCAGCGTGCCGTTGCGATACCACGAGGCGCGCCCGCCGGTGGAGGCGAAGGCACCGACGCCGCTCTGGAAGGTGAGCACGTAGTGGTATTCCGTGCCGGCGGTGGTGGCTAGGTTGGTATCGGAGATGCCGTATTGGCCGGTGGTGTCCCCTGCCCCGACTCCGTTGATGCGGGTTTCGAAGCGTTGCTGGCTGAGGCTGCCCGCGGTGTTGCGGGCGAGGGTGAGCGTGAAACCATCGAAGGAACTGGTGGTGCCGGGAGCGGTGGTGGCGAGCCCGGTGATCTCCCCCGGAGCGCCGAGTCCGTCGCCGGCCTGGGTGATGCGGCCGAAGTCGAGAAGCCGCTGGAACTGCTGGTAGCTGAGCGGAGTGGCCCAGATTTCCACGGTGAGATGGGTTTTCGAGGAAATCAGGCCGTTCGGCAGATCGATGTAGGCGGAGATCGAGGCCGGCGATTGGTTTCCGGTGGTGGTGCCCGGGAGGACGATCGAAGAGCCATTCGACGTCGCCCCGACGCCGCGGATGGTGGCGACCGCATTTCCGATGCTGTCGATCTGGGTGGAGCCGGATGCGACGGCACCTGACGGCTGATTGAATGACCAGCGGTGGACGAGATCGGCAAAAGCCATGGGACCAGCCAGGCATCCGGCGAACCAGCAGTGGAGGAGAGAAACGCGGCAGAGGGTCATGCTTGCGACGAGATGGATGGGGAGTTTCCTGGCAGTCGCCACCGACCGGCAGGATCGGGAATTCTATAATCGATTCCGGAAAACCTGCAATCGGAACCTTGGCAGAGGGCTCGACAGCGCGGGCCAAACCTTGCAGTTTTCGCGCAGCCAAACCCCAAGCACCCATGTCCGACTTCCTCGTCATTCCCCGCCAAGATCACGATGCCCTTGTTTCCAAAGCCTACCAATCGCGCGGCTACACCGCGGATGAGGCGGCGGAAGGAGCCAAGCTGGCCGCGGAGGCCGCCCGTCACGGGATCCGCACGCACCATGCGCTCAAGGCACTGCACCTCGACCATCTGTTCGGTTCGGCCGCAGGCGGCTGTGTTCCGGGCGCGGAAATCGAGGTGCTGACCTCGCGTTTCCCCGCTTCCGAGCGGTGGAATGCGAACAAGAAACTCGGGCAATCCGTGGCCTACCGGGCCATCGACCGCGCCATCGAGTTGGCGGATCAATTCGGCATCGCCCAGATCGCGGTGGACAACGCGTTCCACTACCTTTGGGGCGGCGGCTATGTGATGGAGGCGGCGGAGCGTGGTTACTACGCCTACACCAACTGCACCTCGGCCCTGGCGGAGGTGGTTCCCTTCGGCGGCAAGTTTCCGACGCTCGGCACCAACCCGCATTCGTGGGGCATTCCGAGCATGGAGGCCAATGGATTTCCGATCGTGATGGACTGGGCGACCTCGACCGTGGCGATGGGCCGCGTGCAGGCGCTCAAGCGTGAGGGCAAGCAACTGCCACCGGGAGCCGCCGTGGACAAAGACGGCAACCCGACGCTCAACCCGGATGAAGTCGCCGCGCTTCTGCCCTTCGGCGGGCACAAGGGGTATGGCATGTCGTTGTTGAACGAGATCTTCGGCGGCCTGATCGGTGGTTCGCTGCCAACCATCCGCGGTCGCAAGCTGGAGACCGAAGGGGAAAAGAACACGCCGGTCTTCTACTTCCAGGTGATCCACCCGGACGCGATTTCCGGAGGGGATTTTGCCCGCGGACGCGACCAGATCCAGAATCTCAAGGCGGTGATCGACGACATCCTCGGCCACGGAAACGAAAAAGCCATGTTGCCCGGCCAGCTCGAAGCCAACTCGCGAAAGACCTCCGACGCCGCAGGCGGGCTGCTGTTCACCGAAGCGGAGGTGGCCGAGTTCAACGAGATCAATGCCGAGCTCGGGCTGCCCGCGTGGGAAGCATCGAAGCTGAAACGCGCTTGATGCCGCGAGCTGGATCGCCACGATGGCGATGCGATGAGCCACAAGGGCGAGAAACCGGATCCGGGCGACAAACGCCGCACTCCCGCGTGGCTGCGCGGACTGCGGAGTCTTGCGTGGATCGTGGGAGTGCCTTTGCTTTGGATCACCGGCTGCCAATCCAGCCTGATCTATTTTCCCCGGTCTTATGACGAGGGGGAGAAGCGTGTTTGGCTGGAGGAAAGCGGAGGCCGGGTCCTCGACTATCAGACATCGGAGGGTCGCCAGCGTGCATTCCTCCAAGGAAATCTCCGTTCGCCGAGAAACCTGTGGGTCGTCTGTGGTGGAAACGGATCGCTTGCTCTCGATTGGGCGGACTGGCTGAAGCAGCACGGGCCGGTGGAGGACGCGTTTCTGTTAGTGGACTACCCGGGTTACGGCGATTGCGAGGGCGCCCCGAACCCGGCGAGGATCCGGGAGAACTTCAAGACGGTGGCGCCGCTCGCATGGCGGGAGATCGGTAGCAGCCCGGATCCCAGGCGGCTGCGCTTTTTCGGCCACAGCCTGGGGGGTGCGGCCTGCCTGATCGCCGCCTGCGAGCTTGGAATCCGTCGAGGAGTCCTGCTGGCACCGTTCACCAGCACCATGGAGATGAGTCGGGAAATGACAGGGCTTCCGCTGGGATTTCTGGTTCACCATCGTTTCGACAATCGGGCGCGCATCGGTGAGATCGCCGCCGGAGATGAGGCTGAGATCCTCATCCTTCACGGCACGGACGACGAAGTGATCCCGGTGACCATGGCACGGACTCTCGCCCGCGAGTTTCCCGGGGCCGTCGAGCTCCTGGAGATCGAAAGAGGCCGGCACAACACCGTCCAGATCCAGCATGCCGACCGCCTTGCCGAGGCCTTGAGGCGGATCGGCAAGGGTGGGACCGATCAGCGGCGGCCGCGGCCGTAGCGGCGGCGGTTTCCCCCACCCCCTCCACCGGAAGCGGGTTTTGATGAGCCGGATTGGTGACCTCTTGATTTCGCACGGTCGTGGGAAAGGGCGAGTTCCTCGACGTGCCAATTGTGATCATCCCAGCGAGGGATGGGCATCTTGATGGTTTTTTCGATCTCGCGGAGGAACTCGAGTTCATCCTCCGAGCAGAAGGAAACCGCCTTGCCCTCGGCACCCGCGCGGGCGGTGCGGCCGATGCGGTGGACGTAGGCTTCGGGCTCGTTGGGCAGATCGAAGTTCACCACCAGGCCGACGTCCTTCACGTCCACACCGCGGGCGGCGACGTCGGTGGCGACGAGGACCGGAGTGAGGCCTTTCTTGAATCGATCGAGCGCCTTCTCCCGCTGGGCCTGCGACTTGTTGCCATGGATCGCATCCGCGGCAAAGCCAGCGGCGGTGAGGCTTTTGGCGAGCTTGTTGGCACCGTGTTTGGTGCGGCTGAAGACGATGGTGAGGTTCTGCCCCTGCACACCGGCCTGGGCACGGAGGAGTTGTTCGAGGAGAGGACGTTTCGATTCGCGGGAGAGGAAGCAGATCTTCTGATCGATTTTCTCCGCGGTGGTCGATTGCGGGGCGATGCTGACGTGGGCCGGATCGCGCAGGATGGTGTTCGCCAGTTCGACGATGTTCGGAGCCAGGGTGGCGGAGAAGAACAGGGACTGGCGGCGCGCGGGCAGCAGGGAAACGATGCGTTTCACATCGCGCAGGAAACCCATGTCCAGCATGCGGTCCACCTCGTCGAGCACGAAGAACTCGACCTGGGAAAGGTCGACATGGCGTTGGTCGATGAGGTCGAGCAGGCGTCCCGGAGTGGCGACGAGCACATCCACGCCGCGGCGCATCGCATTGACCTGGGGCACTTGTCCCACACCGCCATAGATGAGCGTGTGGCTGAAGCGGACGTGGCGGCCGTATGTGGCGAAGCTCTTTCCGACCTGCGAGGCGAGCTCGCGGGTGGGAGCAAGCACCAGGGTGCGGCAGCAGCGGGAGCGGACCTGGGTCGGGCGATCGTGAAGCGCGTTGAGGATCGGCAGGGCGAATCCGGCGGTTTTTCCGGTGCCTGTCTGCGCACAGCCTAACAGGTCACGGCCTTCCAGCAGGAGCGGAATGGCCTGGGCCTGGATGGGCGAGGGCGTGGTGTATTCGAGTTCCTGGAGAACACGGTGGAGGGGCGCGGCCAGCGGCAGCGCCTCGAACGAGGTCGGGGTCATGGGGTCAAATTGCGGACCCGGCCCGATTGTGGGTGGTCCGCGGCGTCGATGAGCGATTATGTTAGAACCTCAAACAATCTCTCATCGATGGAAGACCGGAAAAGGGCGGAGCCTTTCAAGCGGACCCGCGACGGCCTGAAACGACAGGCACGGCGGGACCGATAGACGGATCCCGGCGGATGGCAAGCCAATTCCGACCCATATCCGGAGGAAATGCCGGAAAACCGGGCTGAAACCGTGGCTTCATCGACAAAAAAAGCGCCCGACCGCCGGGGCGGAGGGGCGCGTGAGGGAGGAAACGGGGATGGATCACTCGTTGTCGCGGATCGTCACCATCGTGCTCGACTGGGGTCCAAGGAAGGCCTTGAAGCCTTGCGGATTGCTCAGTTGGATGGTGAAGGTGCGGGCGGCATCGTTGATATCGTTGTCCAGGATCGGGACGGTGATCGTCTTCTGGGTTTCCGCGTCGCCGAAGACGAGGGTGCCGCTGGTGGGAGTGAAGTCCGCGCTGCCGGCGGTGCCGTTCACGGTGGCGTAGTCCACGGTCACGCGGCCGTATTTATTGGTATCGCGCCAGACCACCACGGAGACGGTTCCGGCGTTTTCATTCACGCTGGTGTTGGTGCGCTTGAAGACCACGCGGGGGGCGGCGTTGACGGTCAGCTTGGAGCCGGCCATGAACTTGAGCGTGCCAATCGAGGCCACCTGGGCGGGAGTGAGCTTGGGCTTGCTGGTGAACTTGACGTTGTTGACATCGAACTTGCAGAGGCCGTTGTCGGCGATGGATGCGCTGACATTGAAGGAGATGGTCACCTTGCCGATGTTGGGCAGGGTTTTGGTTCCCGAGACCGGGATGTTCGCGAGCGTTCCGCCGAGTTTTCCATCGGTATCGAAGAAATCGCCGGAAAGCTGTTCGGACGATCCCTTCTTCACGAACTCGAGGAACTGGGCGATCGGCATGCCCTGAGGCCCGAGGATGGAGCCAAGCACGGTGTTTGCCGGGCTTTTCACGCTGCCGACGAGGTCGTAGCGATAGGAGGCCGACTGGGCGACGAACTTGTCGACGCTGGTGGCGGCGATGGTTTTCCCGGGGCCGAATTCAGCGCCGGTGAGGATGACGCCGACGCGGCCGAAGGACTCCGCGCGGGCGGCGGAAATGGACGCAAGCCCGAGGCAGACAAGCGCGGACTTGAGGGTGATGGAGGCGGATTTCATGGAGTTGTTGGGGTAACGAGACGATGGGGTGTGGTTCGCATGGCCGGAAAGAAGACCCACGAACCGCGGGAAAACCAACCTCCAAGCGCATCGGGAGACTAAAAGGATTTGATTATCGGTCAATCCGATTCATCCGCAGACCGCCGGCAGGAAGATTCCGGCTTGATCAGAGCGGCCGGACTAGGGAACCTCGCCGCTCATGTCAGCTGTCCAACACACCCTTGCCGGACCGGCCACGCTCGAGGGGACCTCCCTGCACACCGGCGAGAAAGTCACCCTTACGATCAAACCCGCTCCCGAGGACCACGGGTTCAAGTTCCGGCGCATCGATTTGCCCGACCAGCCGTTCATTGCGGCGGATGTCGAGAAAGTGCAGACCGTCGAACGCGCCACCACGCTGGCGGAGGGCTCGGTGAAGGTTCACACGGTGGAGCACGTCATTTCCGCCTTGACCGGCATGGGCGTGGACAACGCGCTGATCGAGATGGACGCCAACGAACCGCCGATCGGCGATGGTTCGTCGCGGCCCTATGTCGAGATGATCAAGAAGGTGGGTCTTGTGCCGCAGAATGCGCTTCGCCGCGTCTGGGAGATCCGCGAGACGATGCACATCGAGACTGGCGATGGCACGCTGATCACCATCGTGCCGAGCAAGACCTTCCGGGTCTCCGTGACCAACGTGGGCCCCGAGGGCCGCTTCACCCAGTATTTCTCCGCGGAGGTTACCCCCGAGACTTACGAGCGGGAAATCTCGTCGGCCCGGACCTTTGTGTATTACGAAGACGTGAAGCCGCTTTTGGAGAAAGGCCTGATCAAGGGCGGCTCCCTGGAAAGCGCGGTGGTGATCCGTGGAAACGAGATCATGTCCAAGGAGCCGATGCGCTTCACCAACGAATTCGCCCGCCACAAGGCGCTCGACCTGATCGGCGATCTGATGCTGGCCGGGGTGCGGATTCTCGGCCACGTGATCGCGGTCAAGCCCGGGCATGGTCCGAACACCAAGATGGCGGCCAAGCTCAAGTCCGAATACATCCGGATGCGTTCCATGGTGCCGGCGGACGTGATCCTGCCCGTGGGCGAGAGCGTTCTGGACATCAACGAAGTTCTCAAGATCCTGCCGCATCGTTATCCGTTCCTCATGGTGGACCGCATTGTGGACTGCCTGAGCGAGACCAAGTGCACGGGCGTCAAGAACGTGACCATCAACGAGCCCTTCTTCCCCGGCCATTTCCCCGGGCATCCGATCATGCCGGGCGTGCTCCAATTGGAGGCGATGGCTCAGGTATCATCCGTCCTGATGCTGAGGAAACCGGAAAACACAGGAAAAATCGGCTATTTCATGAGTGCGGACAACGTCAAGTGGCGCCGCCCCGTGCTGCCGGGAGACACGCTTTTCATCGAGACCGAGATCCTGAAGATGCGCGGCTCGATCGGTCAGACGCGCTGCCGCTGCCTTGTGAACGGCGAGGTGGTCTCCGAAGCCGAACTCAAGTTCGCGTTGATGGACCGCTGAGGGAGAATCCCCTCAGACGGAGGGCACGGATGCCGCATTTCCCGCCTCGCGGGCGGGTTTGCGGGACATCTCGATGGCGCGGACGATGAAGCCGAAGATCAGCAATGCGGAGATCACCGCGTAGAAGGTCCAGATCGTGTTTTTGCCTGCGGTGAATCCGTAGTTGTGGAGGCCCACGCCGAGGAAGTTCACGTGCCACCATGAGAAAGTGACCACGATGGCGGTGAAGAGCGATGACAGGTGGATGCCCCAGCCGCGGATGTAGCCGCCGAGGCGGGCGTGCAGGATGGAGAGCGTCCACAGCACGATGAGCAAGGCCCCGTTTTCCTTCGGATCCCAGCCCCAGAATCGACCCCAGGAATAGTTCGCCCAGATGCCGCCGAGCACCGTGCCGACGAGCGAGAGGAACAAGGTGAAGCAGAGCATCCCGTAGACCGTGCGTGTCAGCGAGCGACGCAGGTCCTTGTCCTCGCCATCGAGGTTGAGACCGCGCATCAGGATGTAGCCGGCGGAGAGGAACGCGGAGAGCAGACCCGCCGAATATCCGAGAGTGATGGTGATCACGTGGGTGGTGAGCCAGAAGTTCGAGTCGAGCACAGCCACGAGCGGGTCCATGTGGTCCTTGGCGTCACCGAGTTCAAAGCGCCGTGCGAGGATGATCAGGCCGGTGCCGATGATCGGGGCTATGCCGAGGGCGAAGCGGCGGCGGGTGAGCCACTCGACGAGGAGCGAGAAGAACACCACGGAGGTGGCGATGAAGATCACCGTGTCGTAGAGGTTTCCGACGGGCGGGCGCTCCATGATGATGCAGCGCTTCACGATGGCGATCGTGCAGTAGGCCAGACCGGCGAGGGTGGCGGCGACTGTGATCCACGAAAACACCCTGGCGGAGCGGCCGGAGCCCAGCGTCCACATTCCCAGCGCGGCGATGGTGCCAATGAGGAACCAGACGAGCGCATAGAGGAACCAGTTCTTGTGATAGTAGGCAGCCTCAAGTGCCACGTGCCGGTATTCGCCACGGGTCGTGGCACGCTCGACGAAGCGGTCCCGCGAGCTGATCAGCGCCTTGCGGAAGGCCGCCTCATCATCCACCGAGCGGGCCGTGGTTTCCAGCGACTTGATGTCCTCGATGGCGGTTTCCGCCTGTTTGGATGCGCCGCTCATCACATCCATGATCGAGTTGCCCGCGCTCGACCAGGTGGTGGTTTCCCGGGTTGAGGGAGGAATGATGAAAAGTCCGAATTTGGCGAAATTCGCGGCATCCAGCACCTGTTCCAGCAGGTCTCTCAGACGGGGCTCCATCGACTGCCCGCCGCCATGGCCGATCTGTGCACGGATGGTGGGTGCGGTGGTCATGAGCGCGCTGACGTCGGCGCGCTTGTCCGGTCCCCCGTTCTCGCCGGAGCCGCGGAGGATCACGCCGGAGCGAGCGAAGCTGAAGTAGCCGATGAGGCTCTCATACATCTGGAGATTGGCGGCGAGGTCGACGATCTGGTTCTGGATGGGATCGCGTTTCTTCGAATCGATGGGGCGATAGGTCTGGGCGAGTTCGCCGAGTTTGTCGCGTCCGGGCTCGATGTCCGCGTAGCTGTAGCGGTCCCGCTTGCCGCGGGTCTTCACGCCGATGGCTTCGAGCGCGGACGAGTTATCGATGCGGAAGGTCGGCTGATGGATGGAGAACTGCGGGCGGAACAAGGCATCGAGAAGCCAGGCCGTGGGCTTGAGTTTGATCTCGCCGGAGCTTCCCTCGATCTTCATCGAGCGCGCACCGTGCAGGGCGAGCATGGTGAATCCGGCATAGGTGGAAAGCGGCTTGATGCGTCCGCCATCCTGAAGCGGCAGCGATTCGGCGGCGAGCAGGGTTTCCTCGGACCACGGCGTGTAGCCATCCACCTTGCGGACCTCGCCCTTGGGCAGGTTGTCCACCACGACATTGTAGAGCACCGCGGCCAGCCCCAGCATGGCGAGGGCGGCGGCGATCCAGCGACCGGCTCGGAACGGGGCGTCAGACATGGCGTTTCTTGCGGGTGTTCGAGGACAGATAGGAGAAGAACCGGGTGAGGAAAGTGATCAACATGCCGAGGGTGACGATGTAGAGGCTGTATTCCGGCCACTTGTCCGCGGGGTTGCGGACGATTTCAAAGACCGAATACATCTTCTGCCCGGGGCCTGCGCCCGGAGGTCCGTAGCTGGCTTGGAAGAACGTGAGTCCCTCGTAGCGCATCGGCTCGTTCATCTGGATGGTGACCTTGGCCTCGCCGCCGTTTTCGATGCGGGTGATTTTGCTCACGAACTTCGAGGGCTTCATCGTTCCCGGATGGAAGTCCGCGGTGAACTCATCGAGCCTTACGGTGAAGGGCATGGGCCAGAGGCGCTTGCGCATGTCCACAGTGAAGATCCGGTCGCCCTCGCGCACGGTGAAGGGGTGGAAACTTGCGCCGGCGAGGATGAAGGGATCGTCCTTGCGGCCATCACGGCGGACCACCCGCGCATAGCAGGCCGCGGTGTTGGCCTCGGCGTTGATTTCACCGGGTTTCTCCATCAGATAGTAGCCATCCACCTGCCGCTGGCCCTTGTCCGGGGCACGCTCGGTGATCGATACCGGCGCGGCATGGGTGAGATAACCGGCGATTTCGAGATCGAAGGGCAGGTTTGGCAGCTTGAAGGTCCGCGAGGCGCCGTCGGTGAGATCGTCGATCAGCTTGCCGCGGATGACGTGGATGTTGCCAGCCTTGCCGTCCTTGATCTCAGAAACCTCGACGACGTATTCGAAGTAGTCCTCTGCGGTGTTGCTGGACTCCCCTTCCCCGACGGCCATGTTGCCGCGTTCCGAGAAGTGGTGGGCGACTCCGCCGCCGATGAGCATGAGGATGATGCCGAGGTGGGAGATCAGGTTGCCGATGTGGGCGGCACCCTTGCGGATGCGGATCACGCCGCCGAGGATCAGGTTGATGAGCAGAACCACTCCCACCCAGTAGCCTCCGGGCAGCGGCAGCGGGACGATCTTGCCCTTGATCTCGGGGAGGAGGACCACCGAGCGCCAGTCGAAGTACTTGTTGAGGGTCGGATAGAGCCCGTTGTCGATCTGCTCCAGGGTGGCGAACCAGGTGAGCACGCCTAACAGCAGCAGCGTGACCGTGGCGAGGCCAAAGCCGGAGAAGAAGTCAAACAGGATGACCCCGATCGAGCGCGGTGCGCGTGGTGGTTTGTCTTCGGCGGTGTTCTCCATGGTCGGTGGGTGCGGGCGCGGGCGAGATACGGAGCTTCACTCGGCCATCTTCAGGCCTTTGGAGAAATTCTCGAGAACCGGGCGGGCGGCGGTGACTTCCGCCTCCGGCCCGACCATTTTCACGGTGACGATCTGTCCGCCGATCGAGGCGACCACACCGGCCAGGGCGTATCCGGGTCTGGGCGGGGATCCCATGCCGGACGCGTATTCGCCCTTGGCCTCCACCCAGGTGCCCGGAGTGCCGGCCAGTCCGACGGTGCGCATTTTCGCGAGGCCGGCGGCGTCCACTTCCGGCGCGCCGAACTGCTTGAGCCAGCGGTTCACGTTGTCGAGCACGCTGCCGGATGAAATGGACACCCAGACCTCGCCCATGCCGCTTTCTCCGAAGCGGTAGTTGAGCAGACGGAACTGGGAGGCGGGCAAGGCCAGCCAACCCTGCGGGGTCTCACCGGTCACCGGACTGGGTCTGGCATCGCGGAAACGTTCGTCGCTGGTGGCGTTCAGCTTGGGCGAAGCGTCGCGGGTGGTGGCGTCGCGGGTCTCGGTGACCACGACCTCGCTGCCGTTCTTGCGGCAGGACGTCATGGCGGCGAGGCAGCAGATCAGGATGGTGGTTCGGCCGATCACGCCGGGGCGATACCCCTGCATCCACCACCGCGCAAGTGGAAACGGGTAACCGACCGGCAGGGAAAACGCGGTCGAATCCCCCGCGGACGGGAATTCGGAGTGGCGGAAGGGCCATCGGAGGGCTTAGGCTCGGGGCCACCCGCCATGCTTGCCTTCTCGACTTGTTGGAACAACAGCCGCCACACCGATGGCGAGAGGATGATCGAGGAGATCGTGGAGCTCGGGTTTTCCCACATCGAGCTGTCCCACGGCATGACGATCGCCAAGCTGCCGGGCATCCGCAATGCCTTCCAGCGCGGGCTTTTCACCTGCTCGGGCGTGCACAACTACTTTCCCTCACCGGTGGAGGTGATGATCGACGCGCCGGACGCGTATGAGTTCACCTCGCACCGCCCTTTTGACCGGCAGCGGGCCATGGAGATGACCCTGCGGACGCTGGATCTCGCGGCGGAGTTCGGTGCGAGGTATCTCGTGCTGCACATGGGCTCGGTGCCGTTGAACCCGAAGAAGTGGACCAAGCCGTTGACGGCCATGGTGGCGGAGGGACGGGCGCACGATGCGGACTTCATCAAGACGCGGATCGCCTTTGTCAAAAAACGCGAGAAAACCGGGCCTCTGTATTTCAACCGCGCGATCGAGGCCTTGGAAAAGATTGCCGGCCATGCGGAAACGCTGGGCGTGCGGCTTGCGATCGAGTCGAGATCGAGGTTCGAGGACATGCCCACGGAGCGGGAAATGCTCGCGCTCCAGAAGCACTTCGCGGACTGCCCATGGGTCGGGTATTGGCACGACTTCGGGCACGTCCAGCTCAAGCACAACCTTGGCTTGCTGGATCACCACGAGTGGCTGGAACGCATCTCGCCCCACCTGATCGGCGGTCATGTTCACGACGTCGAGTGGCCGGCGCGGGACCATCGGGTTCCGTTCGGAGGCACACTGGATTATGCCTCGCTGCTGCGGTTTTTCCCGACGGGTTGCCCGCTGGTGTGGGAGCTCAGCCCGACGCGCGATGCGGACGAGATCCGGCAGGCATTGCTCCGCTGGCGGAGTGAGTTCCCGGAACGATCGTGACCGGCGCGGGCGGTCAGGGCGGAGAGTAAACGACCACCGGGCCCACGCCACTGCCTTGGACACTGCGCAGTCTGGTGGCGGCGCGGACGACGCGATCGGCGGCCTCGATGGCTTCCGACAGGGTATTGAGCCGGGAGAAACTGAAGCGCAGGCTGGTCTTGGCGCGGGCTTCCGGGATGCCCATGGCGATCTGGACGTGGGAGGGTTTTTGTTTTCCCGTCATGCAGGCAGACCCTGCGGAGCAAGCAATGCCCGCCTCATCGAGCAGGATGAGCATGCCGGCGGCATCGCAGCCGTCGAAGGACAAATGGCAGGTGTTAGGCAGGCGGCGGGATGGATCGCCATTGCGGGTCACACCGGTGAGGCCCGCCATCACGCGCGATTCGAAGGCATCCCGCAGTTCCGCGATGCGGCTTGCGGCGAGGTGGGCTTTGGCAAGCACGGCCGCCGCGCCCATGCCGACGATGCCCGCGGTGTTTTCCGTGCCACTGCGCCTGCCACCCTCCTGCCCGCCCCCTTTGAGGAGAGCTTCGAAACGCAGGCCACCGCGCACGAAGAGCGCGCCGACTCCCTTCGGCCCGTGGATCTTGTGGGCGGAAAGTGATAACAGGTCCACGCCCAGGCTGCGCACATCGATCGGGATCTTGCCCGCCGCCTGCACCGCATCCGTGTGCAGTGGAATGCCGCGGCCACGGGCCAGTATCGCCATTTCCTCCAGGGGCTGGATCACCCCGGTTTCGTTGTTGGCGGACATCACCGAGATCCATGCCGCCCCATCGAGCTGGCGTTCCAGGTCCGCGATATCGAGCGCACCCGGGCCCTGCACGGCGACGTGCCGGATCTCACGTTGCAGGGATTCCGCGCAACGGAGAACGGCGCTGTGTTCGATCGCGCTGACCAGCGCGTGTCCCGGACCGGCGAGTTGATCGAGCGAGTGAAGCGCCGTGTTGGCGCTCTCGGTGCCTGAGCCGGTGAAGACGATCTCTTCCGGATTCGCGCCGACGAGATCCGCGACCTGGGCGCGGGCCTGATCGATCGCACTGCGGGCCTGTTTCGCAGCGCGATACGATCCGGAGGGATTGGCGTGTCCGCCGCGCAGCCAGGGCATCATGGCATCGAGCACTTCCGGAAGGAGCGCGGTGGTCGCGTTGGCGTCCAGATCGATCATGGCGCCAGCATCCTACCGCGCGGGCGGATGGCAAAGCCGAAAAACCCGGGGTCGCGCCCTCAGAGCAAGCCGTAGGCCCGGACCTCGGCGATCGTGTTCACGAGGAAGCGCCAGACCAGATCCCCGCTGGTGGCGGCATGGCGCAGCCACTCACGGGCGAAGTCCCTGGCATTGAGCAGCGGGGTTTCCTCGGCGATGCAGAACAGGCCGATGAGCACGAGCAGGTTGGCGAAGTAAATCACGACCAGCGAGAGGAAGGTGCCGTTCTCCTTCAAGTCCGGTTGGTCGCGCGGGATCATCCACAGCGTCCAGACCATGTGAAAGGTCCAGGTGAGCCCCATCAGCGCGTAGAACGCGAGATCCCACCCGGCCTCAAGGCTCGTGCTGAGGCGGATGACGCCGTAGAACATCGCGAAGACCACCGACCAGAACGGCACGAAGTAGGGCGAGAGCGCGATCAGCAGATTGGTCTTGTTGGTGGTGATGTAACCACCCTCGGCGGAGACATGGAAATCGGTCACTTTTCCGCGGAAAAGGAGCACGAAGACGGCATGGGTGAGTTCATGACCCAGCACGTAGAGATAGAGAAAGAAGGTCTTGAGAAGGCCGGAGGCAAACCAGCCGATCATCAACAGCATGCCGGTGGCGAAGTACCAGAACTCCGCGCTTTGCCAGAACCCCTGTTGGACGGTGGCGCGGAGGAACCTTGCGAGGAAGGTCCAGGTGGTCACCCAACACAAGGGCAGGAGGATCAGGGCAAACAACCAACGGGTGAGCCTCCGCATCCAGGCCACCGAAAACGCGGACTCCGGCTCCTCCACGGCGGCGATCGCGGCGCGGATCGACTTGAGCTCCCTCCTTCCGCTGCGCCGGTTCGCCTGATCGTGGGCACGGCGGTTGAGCGACTGAAGCGACTGGAACCAAAGCGGCGAGCTTTGCCGCGGCCTGGACCATGGCACCTGTTTGCTTCGTGGGGTTTTCGACTTCCTCGCCATGCTCCGGATCGGGAGCTGGAGACTATTTCGGGAACCTTAAATAATCAAGCGACAAGCCAAAATGTTCGCAACCCATTGATTTCCAGAAACAAACCATCAGATCCCGCGCAGTCCCGTGGTCGCATCGGCGAGCTTCGGAGTCGGTGCCCCGGCGAGGTCGAGCATGGAGAGCCACAAGGAACAAAGCGGCGTGCCTTCATCGAATTCCAGGTGCCTGCCGGTCCGGAGCTGGTTGCCCGCCTTGCCGGCGAGCACGACGGGCACGTTGCGCGGGTTGTGCGAGTTTCCATCGCGGATCGGCGAACCGAAGGCGACCATCGAGTGATCGAGCAAGGTCCCCTCGCCTTCGCGGATTTCCTTCATGCGGCCAAGCATGTAGGCGTATTGCTCGGCGTGCCAGCGGTTGATCTTCTCGTATTGGTCCAGCTGGTCGCCGTTGTTCTGGTGATGGGAGATCGAATGGTGGCCGCCGTTGACGCCATCGATGAAGGAGAAGTTCCGGTTTGTCACATCATTGCCGAACATGAAGGTGGCCACCCGGGTGGAATCCGACCAGAACGCGAGCACCATCAGATCGAGCATGATCTTCGAGTGTTCGCCGTGATCGAAGCGCGGCAGCGAATTGAGTTCCTCCTCACGGGAGGCCTTGCCCATGGCTTTCGAGATCCGTTTATCCAGGGCATCCAGTTGCTTGAGCATTTCGGGAGAAAGGTTCTCTCCAGCACCGAGCTGGCGGGCCTCCTGGGAAATCCGGCGCTCCACCTCACGGACGGATTCCAGATACTGTTCGAGCTTCTGTTTGTCGGCGGCCCCGAGCCGGGCCTGGAGGCGCTTGGCGTCGTCGCGCACGAGATCGAGCACCGACTGTTGGTCGGCATCCTGTTTCCTGCCATCGGCGGAGCGGGTGCGGAACAAGCGGTCGAAGGCGACGCGCGGGTTGATCTCGCATGGCAGGGGCACCGTGGGGGTCTTCCACGAGATGTGGGAGGCGTAGAGGCGGGTGTAGTTGACGTTTGTATCGATGCCGGTGGCGACGGGCTCGGTTCCGAGTTCGAGCGAGGGCAGCTTGGTTTCAGCGCCGAGCCGTTGGGCGGCGATCTGATCCATCGAGATGCCGCCCGCGTTGATGTCGCTGCCGGTGGTCTTGGCGATGGTGGTTCCGGTGAGCCAGCCACCGGTTTTCACGTAGTGGCCATCTCCGGAAAACGAGGCCTTGTTTTGAAGACCGGTGAGGATGAGGAGATCCTCGCGATGGGCCTCCAGCGGCGAGAGGATGGGCGAGAGCTTGAAGCGCGATCCCGAGCCCTCGGGCGTCCAGCGGTCTTCGCGCACGCCATTGGGCATGTAGAGCAAGGCCATGCGCACCGGCACCCCGCCACCGGTGCGGGCCATCACGGGGCGCATGGCGTCGAGCACGGGCAGGGCAAGCGTGGCGCCAAGCCCGCGGAGGAAGGTCCGGCGTTGGAGGTGCCAGCGTTGGGTCTGGATGTGGGCCATGGTTCGGGATCTTTCGGGTTCAGGATTTCAACGGGCGGAGGAGCGGTATTGGAAGGGTTTGGAGGCGACCACGGCGTGCACGAGGGGCCGGAACTTCAGGTCATTGGCGCGGAGCGAGCGGACCAGATCGGAGACCACCGCCTCGTCATAGTATTCCAGCGGACGCCCCAGCGAGTAGCCTAACAGTTTACGCGCGAGGTTGCGGAGAAACAAGTCGTCCGATGATGCCAGCAGGCTCTTGAGCTCGGCGGGAGTGGAGAACGTGATGTCCCCCGGCAGGGTGGCGAGGGAATCCACCGCTTGGCCGTTGGCATCCTTTTCGCGCCAGCGTCCGATCGCATCGAAGTTCTCAAGCCCGAATCCCAGCGGATCGATCTTCTCGTGACAACCGGCGCAGCTGGGTTTGGTGCGGTGGATCTCGAGTTGCTTGCGGAACGAAAGGCCTTCCGAGGACTTGTCATCCGCGGGCAGCACCCCTGCATCCGGCGGGGGTGGCGGCGGCGGGGTTCCCAGCAGGTTGTCGAGGATCCACTTGCCGCGTTTCACGGGGCTGGTGCGAAGCGGCATGGAGGTCACGGTGAGGATGGACGCGTGACCGATCACACCGCCGCGGTTCGGATCCGTGAGCGGAACCTTGCGCAGCTTGTCCCCGCTGACGCCGCCGATGCCGTAATGGCGGGCGAGTTCCTCGTTGAGAAACGTGTAGTCCGCCTGGAGCAGGTCGCTGACCGGCCGGTTTCCGCGGATGATGTGGTTGAAGAACTCAACCGACTCCCGATACATCGCCATGCGCAGCGATGGGGTGAAGGTGGGGAAGCGCTTTTCATCCGGCTCGGCCACCTCGCGAAGTTCGTCGAAGCCAAGCCACTGCCCGGCGAAGTGGCGGGACAAGGTCTCCGAACGCGGATCATCCAACATGCGGTCCACCTCCGCGGCGAGCACGGCGGGATCGTTGAGCTTGCCCTCGTCGGCAAGTTTGAATAGCCGGCGATCCGGCATCGAAGCCCAGAGGAAATAGGACAGGCGCGTGGCGAGTTCGAAGGGAGAGATGCGCCACTCCGACTGACCGGCCTTGTCCTCCTCGATGCGGAACAGGAAGGCGGGATGCAACAGAAGCGACTGCAAGGGCGCGCGCATGGCCACCTCGTAGGATTGCCCGGCGGCGATGTTCCGGTTGAACAGCGCAAGCATGGACGAGAGATCGTCCGTGGTGATCCTGCGGCGGAACGCGAGCGACGCGTGATACTGGAGCGTGGCCCTCGCAGCAGCCTCCGGCGGGGTGCCTTCGCCGGGTTTGGAAACGAGCACGCGATCGAGCAAGGGCGCTGAAGCGTAGATCGACTCGATGATCCTGCGCGAGGCGGCGAAGTACTTCTCCATCAGCACGGGAGGGATGAAGAGCGAGTCCCCGACATTGTCGAAGCCTTCCCCGCCCGCGCCATCGGCCGGGAAATCGCGGCCGGGGGCGAAGTTCACGCCGAACAGGTCGCGAATGGTGTAGTTGTATTCGTTGCGGTTGAGCCTGCGGATTGTGATGCGGCCGGGATTTCGGGGAAAATCGCCGGATTCGAGCTTGGCCAGCACCGTCTTGATCTCCCGGACCATCGCCTTGCGCTCCTCATCGGTAGGCAGCACATCGACATCGTCCTCGGGAGGCATGTCGCCGGTCTCGATCTGGCGGGCGATGTTTTCAAGGAACCGGTGATGGCGGAGAGCGGAGTCCGAGGATGTGAGGTGATGCACCTCGATGCCGCCCTTCTGCTTCATCTCCCCATGGCACTCGTAGCAGTGTTTTTGGAGAAGCGGCGTGGCGACCCGCGCGAAGTCGTCGGCGCGGGAAACAAGGAACCCGCAGATCAGGAAAATCACTGGAAGACAGGAGCGCACCGGATGCCCCGGAACGAAGCACCGTATCCCGATCTTTCAAACGAACTTTTCCGGCTTGCGGCCGCGCAGGTAGTCGGCGGCGGACATGCGTTTTCCGCCATCCGGCTGGACCTGGAACAGCTCGAGCGCCCCATCCGCGCAGCCGACCAAAAGCCGGCCGTCCGCAATCTCCAAAGCCCCCGGTGCGAGGTCCAAGTCGAGCGGCCGCGTGGGCGGGAAGATTTTGAGGCGCTTTTCCGTGGCACCTTCGATGGCCCCGGTGAAGGTGCCCGGCCATGGATCGTAGGCACGGATGCGGCGTTCAATGGCGGCGGCGGACTGGTTCCAATCGATCCTGCCATCGCCGCGTTCGAGTTTCGGGATGTAGGAAACGAGCGCCGGATCCTGAACCGTGCGGGTGGCGTTGCCGGAGCCCAGCAGCTCCAAGGTCTCAACCAGCACCTCGGCGGCGAGGTCGGCGAGGCGGTCGTGGAGCGAGCCACCGGTTTCCTCCGGATGGATCGGGATCGAGCGTTTGAGGATGATGTCTCCGGCGTCCAACTCGCGCACCACGTGCATGGCGGTGATGCCGGTCTCCGGATCCCCGGCATCGATCGCCGCCTGGATGCAGGCCGCGCCGCGGAAACGGGGAAGCAAAGAGGCGTGCAGATTGATGATGGCGGATGACGGCAGGGTGAGGATGTTTTTACGGAGGATCTGGCCGTAGGCCATGACCACGGCCACCTCGGGTCCGAGGGCGGCGAGTTCTTCGGCGCAGTCACCGATCGTTTCCGGCTGGAAAACCGGGATCCCGGCGGCGAGTGCCTCGGTCTTGATGAGCGGAGGCATCAGGACCTGATGACGCCCCACCGGCTTGTCCGGCTGGGTGACCAGCGCGATCGGGGTTTTCCCCTCGGCGAGCAGGCGCCGGAAGGAAGGCAGGGCGATGTCCCCGGTGGCGATGAAAAGGATGCGCATCCGCCGTTCCGTTAGACCAACTGGCTGCTCATGCGCTGATAGAGCGGCAGTTGGAGAATGCGCTGGATGATCTCGCCCACCACCTTGACGGGCGGCTGGGTGGCATCGATGTCGAGCACCTTTTCCGAGGGGTAATAGGCGAGAATCGGTTTGGTTTCCGCCTCGTAAGTGGCGATGCGCTGGTTGATCACCTTGTCGCTCGCATCATCGATGCGGTTGTCCTTGAGGGCCCGTTTGCGCATGCGGCGGGCGAGTTCGTCCCGGTTCGGGCAGGACAGGTGGAAAATCTGATGGACCTCGATATGGCGGTCCAGCAGTTCGGCCTGGCGGACGTTGCGCGGAATGCCGTCGAGGATGAGGCAGTCGATGTCCGGCTTGTAAATGTGGGTGTCCGCGAGGTTGTCGATCTGGGCCTTCCAGAGATCGATGGTGAGTTCATCGGGAACCAGTTCGCCGCGGCTCGAGTATTCAACGAACTGCCGGCCAAGGGCGGTGCGGGTGTCGAGAGAGCGGAACACGTCACCACAGGCGCAGTGGAAAAAGCGCGGGATGGATCCGAGGATCTTGCCTTGGGTGCCCTTGCCCGAGCCCGGGGCGCCGAGCATGAGGATGGCAGGTCGTTTCGCGGGTGTTTCGATAGCGCTCATCGGAAAGCGGGTTTCATAGCTTCCGCCCGGGCAGGCTGCAAGCGTGGATCGATCCATCATCCGGCGGATGCCGCGAGGAAAACCAGCACCGGCACGATCAGCGCCGCATCGGCAAGCACGCGGAGCGCACGCAGCGAGAACATCGCGCGCCGGCGGTTCAGCAGATAGAGCAGCGCGGCCCCCGTGAGGATGGCGTAGAAGAATGGCCGGGATGACATGTCCTGCACGGCAAAAACGAGCGCCGCGATGCCGAGAAGGACCAGCGGCATGGTGAGGGTGAGTTCGTCCCTTGCACGCACCTCGATATCAGAGCTGCGTGCGGCATGTTCCCACAGGTCGATGGCGCAGATGTTCAACACGCAAAGCACGGCGAAGCAGACGAACTCACGTGACGTCAGCAGGTCGTCCAACCCGTATTCATAACGATACAGGTGGGCGGTCATGGCCGTGCCGAAGGCAAAGGTGATTCCGGCGATGGAGTTCTTCATCACCGGGGTCTCGTTGGGATCCTGGGACGAGAGCATGGACAGCCCGAAGAACCCGGCCACCAGCACCCCGCCTAGCAGAAGGTTCATGTAAATGGCCACCGGCATGCGGGTGATCACGATGGCCACCGCGGCCACCAGGGCGGCCAGCACGCCGAAGGTGAAGAAGCGCCTGTGCCGGAGGTGGAAACGATGGCGCTCCTCAAGGGATCCGGGCAGGGCGCCGGCCATCGAAACGTCCAGCAAACGATCCGCCACATAGATGATCCAGACCGCGAGTCCGAGACTCACGTAGGCCTCCCACGGGTGGTATCCGAGCCGCCAGGTTTTCGCGAAAACATGCAGCCATGCGATCGCCACCAGAGGAGCGTCCAGGCTCAACAGGTTGGGATAGAGCCATAGCGGCTTGCGCGAGTCCTCCGGCACGACGCGCGGAACATCCCCGAGGCCGCGCCGCAACGCAAGCCGATTGCGGCATGTCTCATGCCATGATTTCTCCGGCGATCCTTGCCGCCAGATCCCCGCCACCGAGGAAGGACACCAGAGCCAGCGCAAAATCCATGGCCGTTCCCGCCCCGCGTGAGGTGATCAAATTCCCGTCAACAACCACACGCTCGTCCAGTCCGCCACCCAACTCGGAGCGCACCGAGTGGTAGGCTGTGAATTTCCTGCCCTCCAGCAAACCGGCATCCATCAACACCAGCGGCGCGGCGCAGATCGCCGCCACCGGCTTTCCTGCAGAGGCAAAAGCCTTCGCGAGCGCGGCCGGCCTTCCGTCCGCACGCAGGGAAGCCACCCCCGGGCCGCCGGGAAGGAAGAGCAGATCAAAATCGGCCGCCGACTCATCGGACAACAAACGATCCGCCTCCATGCGGATGCCGCAACGCCCGACCAGCGTCCGTTCCGCGAGTGAAGCCATCACCACCTCAAAGCCCGCACGCCGCAGCAAGTCGACAGGGGCCACGGTCTCGATCTCCTCGAAACCAGCCGTTAGCAGGCAAAGCACACGTTTCATGGGAACAGGAACGATCCTCAAATCAATCCCACCGCACGCCGAACGCGTTGGAGCACTTTGGCGGATTCCTCGCGGGCACGCGCCGCTCCATCGGCCAGCACGCGATCGACGTAAGCAGGATCTGCCGCGATCGCCGCACGTCGCTCGCGCATCGGCGCGAAGTAGTCCCAGTAGGCCTCGGCAAGGCGTTTCTTCAAATCGCCATAACCGACGCCGCCGCGTTCATGATCGTCGATCATCGATTGATGATCCGCCTCGCTCGCGAACAGCTTGTGCAGGGCGAGAATCGTCGAGTTTTCCACCGGTTTCGGCTCCTCCACGGGCGTGGAGTCGGTGGTGATCCTCATGATGAGTTTTTTCAGCGGCTTCTCCTCGCCGAAGATGGGCAGGGTGTTGCCATAGCTCTTGCTCATCTTGCGGCCGTCCAGTCCGATGACGATGGCGGTGTCCTCGCGGATGATCGGATCAGGCAGCACGGCGGTGCCATCGCCATAGGTTTCATTGAGCTTCACCGCCAGATCACGCGTCACTTCGAGGTGCTGTTTCTGATCCTTGCCCACCGGCACCTGATTGGAATCGTAAAGCAGGATGTCCGCCGCCATCAGCACCGGATAGGCGAACAGCCCGTGATTGGCTGCGATGCCCTGGGCGGTCTTGTCCTTGTAAGAGTGGCATTTGTTGAGAAGGCCCATCGGACAGATCGTCGAGAGGATCCAGGCGAGTTCATTGACCTCGGGCACTGCGCTCTGGCGGAAAAACACCGCGCGTTCGGGGTCCAGACCGCAGGCCAGGAAATCGATGGCCAGTTCCCTCACATTCTCCCTCAGCGCGGCGGGATTCTGCGATGAAGTCATCGCATGATAATCCGCGATGAAATAAAAGGCCTCACCCTGGTCCTGAAGCCTAACGGCAGGTTCCATCGCACCGAAATAGTTGCCGACGTGGAGTTTGCCGCTGGGTTGGAGGCCGGTGAGAATGCGCATGGCGCGGAGCATGGAATCCGCTCCGGGAATCGGTCAAGCGGCATGCTGCACCCTCAGCGCACGCGCGGCCGCCCGCTGGTCCACAACGGATCCGCATAGCGCTCCGCCACCCTCGCCGCCAACCAATCTCCCGGCACCTCGATCTCCTCGATGGAGACCCGCCCCGCCAAGCGTCCTGCCAACAAAGCCGCGAGCCGCCCACGATCCAACCCGTCGCGCAGATCCACCGATCCCTGATGCAGCAGCCCGCGCCGGGTCCTCCTCTGACCGGCCCCGGCGATCTTGACGCCGCCGGGACTCACCAGGTCATGCCCCACCGGATTCCGGAAACAGAGGGCAGCACCGGTTTCATCATCCCCTTGGGAAAGCCGGACCTCCTCCCCCATGTCCCGCAGCGCATCCGCCAGGGCCTCGTGGATAAGACGGTAGCTCTCCGCACCTTTCGCCAGCGCCAGGGCACTGCCAACCGGTGAAACCAACGTGTAGGTCCAATCCCGCCGATGATCCACCGTGCCCCCACCGGTCCATCGCCTCACCCAGGACAGACCGGGCAAGGAAACCCGCGCTGCCTCCAGATCCCCGAAGTATCCCACGCTCCCCCACTCGCCCCGCCAGGCGTAAACGCGAAGCACCGGCTCGTTCCGCGTCTCCAAAAGCCACTCGTCCACCGCCATCGCCTCGGGTCCCGGCCGCAGGACGGGATCCAACCACAGGCCGACTCGATCAAAAACCACGCCCCCTGATACCTCCGACAGGCCGATCCGCAATCCGGATTTCCACCCCCACCCCACGCGATGACGTCATGGCCCGAAACCGATTTTCGCGCATCTTCTGATCGTCAGCCTTTCCTGACTATCAATCCACCGGATCCCATGAAGCTCCGCACGCTAGCCACACTCATCGCGTCCATCGGTCTCGCCGCCACCGCCGAGGCCGCCACGCTCGTTTCCGCCCTCAACATCAACCGCAACGGCGGCACCGCCACGGGCTCCTTCGTGAACAACGAACTCCCCGGCTTCGTCCTCACCGCCAGCCAGGGCCGGATCTCGATCCGCTCCAACTCCTCGAACCCCGCCTTCCAATGGCAGTTCCTCCTCAACGGAAACGGCGAGACGCCCCTGCGGACCGCACCCACCATCGACCTCACGGAGTCCCTCACCTTCTCCGGCGGTCCCGTCCGGATTTTTGAAAACGCGATCCCCCTGAGTGCCGATCGATTCAACCCGGACCCGGTTTATTTCCTCATCGGCCAGGTGAACGGCAGCTTCCATGCCTTCGAGGTGGCCCGTTGGGCGAGCGGGCCCACCGACCGACTCCGCTTCTACGGGGTTCAGGACGTCACGTTCATCGATTCCAACGCCGTCATTCCCGTCCCGGAACCCGGCGCGGCCGCCATCGGGTTGCTCGGCACGGCCCTCCTGCTGATCCGCCGGCGGCCTTGAAAACCGGCGCGAAGTTCCCGCTTCGCCATCCTTGCATTCCGCGGAGTCCTCGCCACCTTCCGCGCATGTCCATCGCGCCCAAGCCGCAGAGCGCCCTGCTCATCGTCGGTCACGGATCCACCGAGAATCCGGATTCCTCCACGCCCTACTTCGACCACGCCGACGAGATCCGCCGCCGCGGCCTTTTTGCCGAGGTCCACTGCTGCTTCTGGAAAGAGGAACCTTCGATGCGCGAGGCCCTTTACATGATCGATGCGGACGACATCTACGTCGTCCCGGATTTCATCAGCGAGGGCTACTTCACCCAGGACGTCATCCCGCGCGAGCTCCGCATCACCGGGCCCAGTACCGTGGTCGCCGGGAAAACCCTGCACTACTGCCTGCCCGTCGGCGTCCATCCGTCGATGACCGGCCTCATCCTCCGCCGCGCCCGCGAGGTCGCCCCGGGCCTCGACCCCGCGCAGACCACCCTGATCATCACAGGCCACGGCACCGGGCTGAACCAGAACTCGACCAAAGCCATCCGCGACCAGGTCGATCAGATCCTCGCCGCCGGCGCAGGCTATGCCGCCGTGCTCGACGCCTACATGGAGGAACAACCGTTCATCGCCGAGTGGGACCAACTCGCCGCCACTCCCAACGTTGTCGTGGTCCCCTTTTTCATCTCGGACGGCCTCCATTCCTATCAGGACATCCCCGTCCTCCTCGGCATCGAACCCGAAGTAGGCCCCGCCGCCAGCCAGCGCGAGGTCTTCCGCCACAACCCCCACCACCTCCGCGGCAAGACCCTGTTCTACAGCTCGGCCATCGGCACCGAACGCCTCATCGCCGATGTCATCCTCGATCAGGTGCGCGACTTCGACATCGCCCACAGGCCCTGAAAACCCGCTCTTTCCACACCCTTTCCCGGATTTCCCTGAAACCATGTCCCTCACCCACGAATTGCGCAACCTCCTCCGATCCGGCGTCCACCGCATCGGCGAACTGGAGATCCAAGCCGATGTTTATGGCTACCCTTACGTGATCTGCCATCACCTCGATGCCGAGCTTTCCACCGAGCCCGCGCTCGGCGGATTGGATCACCACGAAGGCCCCGAGGCGGCCCGCGATCTCTCGACCTATTCGGAGGACGGCAGCTACCGCTTCGCGAAAGGCCAGACCAACCTGAAGCGCGGCTGGGTGATGACCCTGGAAGACGAGGCGGAGCTGAGACAAGCGCTCGACCAGTTCTACCCGGCCTCGCTGGGACTCGATGTGGCGAGGCGCAAGGGCAGCCTCGAAGTCGAGCACCTGCGGGACAAGCTCAACCGCCAGACCGGCATGTACCGCTTCGCCCGCAGCATCAGCGATGCGGGGGCCCAGGACCTCGTCCGCAAAGTCTGCGGACCGGCCCACCAATGCGCCCGCAGGATCCTCTGGCAGATCGATGCCGAGACCCCGCTTGAGGACAGCGAGGCCAGTCGCTACGCGGGCATCCCCGGCGACCTTCCGGAGACCGAGGCCATCCCCCTGCTCTGCCGCGAGGCCTGCAACCACTTCGTCGCCGAGTGCCGAAAAGTCGCCAAAGCCGAGTTCGAGGCCAAACAGGCTGCCAACCCGGGCTGAAGCGATCCGAGGATGGATCCAACAGACCGTTTGCCTGCGGGCGGCGAACCTGTCAGAAACCAAAAAAAGGCCGCCGGAATCACCGGCGGCCTTTTGGTTGGAATCGTTGGAAGTCGGCGAACCTTACTCACCGGCCGGAGCACCACCCGGTGCGCCCTGGGGCATCGGGAAGGGCATGCCACCTTCGGGAGCGGCGGGAGCGTCCTGGATCTTCACGAGCTCGAGTTCGAAAATGAGCGTGGAGTTCGGTCCGATGTCGGAGCTGCGGCGCTCCTCACCGTAAGCGAGGCCGGAGGGCAGGAAGAGCTTCCATTTGGCACCCACCGGCATGGTGGTGAGGGCTTCCTTGAAGCCTTCGACGACCTGGAGGGTCATCGGCACGGGCTCGCCTTCCGGAGAGGCGTCGAACTGCTTGCCGCTGATGAGCGTGCCCTTGTAGTTCACCATGAACTGCTTGTTGTCCTCAGCACCTTCCTTGGGAGCGACGTATTTTTCCTCACCGCCCTTGGCGAGCACCTCATACTGGAGGCCGCTCTTGGTGGTGATCACGCCTTCGCGCTTGCCGTTTTCCTCGAGGAATTTCTTGCCGGCTTCCAGGTTGGCGGCGGCGAGCTCCTTCTCACGGGATTGGAGCATTTCACCGAGGGCCTGCATGGCGGCCTGGAGCTTGGCTTCCTCCATCTCCGGCTTGCCACCCTTGAGCGCGGCCATGAAGCCCTTCATGAAGGTTTCCCCCTCAAGATCCTCGGCACCCACACCGAAGCGGCCGAATTGCTGGGCAAAGGTGCTGCCGGTGCGGAAACCGAGCGCATAGGACGAATCCGCCTTGATCACGGCAGGATCGAGCTTCGGCTTGGCGGGAACCTCGATCGGCGGAGTGGTGGCCTCGGCTTTGGTGGCATCGGCGGCCGGCGTCTGGGCGGATGTGGTGGCGGCAAGGCCAAGAGCCAGAGCGCCGGGAATGAATTTGCGAATCATGTTGATGGTGGGAAAGGCGCGGAGCCTAAAAAGACAATTCCACGCTGTCGAGAACGGGTTTTCGCGAATCCGGCGCGGTCGACCAGCCCGGAAAACCCTTCCCAGCCCCTCAACGCTGAAGGCCGGGCACCCGCTGGCGGAGGGCGGGTTCGAGTCCGGATTCATCCGCCCACTTCCGGGCCGCGGCGGCGTCCATTCTCGCCCACCGCTGAAGGATCGCGGCAAGGGCATCATCACGGCGGCCGGGCTCGGCAATGGAACGGGCCATGGCGATGCCTTCCGGAGGATCCGCCTCACCAAGCACGGCGGAGGCCACGGATTTCAGCGAATCGGTGGCTTCCCCGGGCGGCTGTTGCTTCACCCAGGACCCCAGCGTATCGGGCGAAACTGCGGTCCAGGTGCGCACGGCATCATCGAGGGCCTCGGTTTGTTCGTGAGAATCCGGCAGGCTCAAGGTCCATGCCACGGCCTTCTCCGGCTCGGACCCGGCCCACCCCGCAGCAATCGCTGGAATGGCCTCGCTTCGGGTGTCCCCTGCCGGAAAACGCGCCGCCCAATCCGCGGCAGCCTGGGGATCCACCCCGGCCCACAATGAGAGCAGACGCGCGGCGGCGGCGACTTGCCGATCCCCCTCCAGCTTCATGACCCACTGCGATGCAGCGGCGGGATCCTGCGCTCCCCATGCGCCGATCAGGGACTCGGACAAAGCCTCGGCCGCGGGGTCGCCGGACTTCGATTCCACCCAGGCGGCGGCTTCTTCCGGCGAGCGGGCACACCACTCGGCGGCGATCATGGCGAGCCCGTCCTCACGGCGTGCGGGATCCTTGGATTGCTCCGCCCAGCGCACCGCCGCTTCGGGATCCCGGGCGACCCAGGCCCCCAGCAGCACCTGCGTGGCTCCGTCGGAAAGCACACCATTCGGCAAGGCCCCGACCCATTCCGCCGCAGCGGCGGGATCACTGAGCGCCCAGACACCCGCGATGCTCGCAAACGAGGCACCGGCCACCGGTCCTGTTAGATTCTCCCGTGCCCAGCGGGCCGCCTCGGCCGGGGCCTTTTCCGCCCAACCGGAAAGCGCGGCTGCAACGGCCTCGCCACGCAGCGTGCCGGCCGTCAAGGATCGCGCCGCTTCCAACGCGGCCGCCGGATCCTCCGCGCCCCACGATTTCATCAAGTCCAGCGTGGCGGACGCCCGTTCGGCATAACTCCGCATTTCCCGGGTGGCAGCCCACCCGGCGGCGTGATCGACCTTGGCAGGATCGCGGCGCCTGCTCCCGGCCCCCGAGTCCGCCCCGGCAAGCGCGGCATTCCTCGCGGGTGCAGCAGCGGAACCGGCAGCAGCCACCGGGGTTTCACCGCTTCCGGAAACTCCGCGCATGCCAAGATAAGTCGCGGCTCCTCCGGCGAGGAAACCGGCAATCAATAACAATAGGGGCGATCTGGAAATCCGGCTCATGGTCGTCTGTTCTAACAAAACGGGACCCCCGCGCAGGGCGGGAGTCCCGTGGTGATTGTCATGGATGCGGGATCAACATCCCGGGAGGTGAAGTTCAGTCCTTTTCGTCCTCATCCTCATCCTTGTCGTCGTCGTCATCCGCGTCGTCGACGTCGTCTCCGTCGTCGTCGTCGTCTTCATCGTCGTTGTATCCGTCGCCGTCGTCGTCCTCATCGAGGTCACGGCCTTTGCCGTCGCCGTCGCAGTCGTCGTCGTCGTCGTCGGACCTGCCGTCGCCATCGATGTCATCTTCATCGGCGTCATCGTCCTTGCGGCCGTCGCCGTCGCAATCGTCTTCGTCGATGTCGTCATCGTCGAGTCCGTCGCCGTCGAGGTCGTCCTCGTCGAGGTCATCGTCGTCGCGGCCGTCACCGTCGATATCGTCCTCGTCGATGTCATCGTCGTCGAGTCCGTCACCATCGATGTCGTCTTCGTCGAGGTCGGAGTCGTCGAGGCTGTCGCCGTCGATGTCGCTTTCGGAGATGGCATCATCGACCACGCCGTCGCCGTCGATGTCGCCTTCGCTGTCGGAGGCGTCGTTCACGCCGTCACCGTCGATGTCGAGCTCGGAAAGATCATCGTCATCGCGACCGTCGCCATCGATGTCGTCTTCCTTGGCCGAACTGTCACGGCGGCCGTCGCCATCGATATCCGCTTCAGTGGCGGAATCATCGTCGCGGTTGTCGCCGTCGATGTCGTCTTCCACCTTCGAACCGTCCTTGTAGGAATCGCCGTCGATGTCTTTCTCGTTGTCGGCATCGTCATCGCGACGGTCGCCGTCGATGTCGTCTTCATTGGGATCGTCGTTGCGGAGGCGGTCGCCGACGTATTTGCCCTTGAGCGGCCCGCTTTTGCAGACGCCGCCATCCACGTTGAGGTCGTCGCCATTGAGGGTGCCGTCGCCGTCGACGTCGGGGTCGACGATGTTGGCGATGCCGTCGGCATCGAGGTCACGGGGGCCGGCCTGGACCTGGGCGACGCCGAAGGAGGCGGCGGTCGCTGCGGCAATGGCGATTCCCCGGAAGGAGCGGGAGAAACGGGTGCGTTTCGGTTTCATGACAAGATGGGTGTGAGGTTTTGTTAGGTTTCAGGGACAATCAACATCGCTGCGGATGCTGATTGACCCTGTCTATACAATGGATTCGCCGAAAGCCAAAAGAAACTTTCGTGTCAGGGTAACAAGTCTGTTACACCATCGCGTAATTCACAACCAAGCCATTGACTTTCAACAACAACCCGCCTTCGAGCAGCTTGAGGCGGGCGCCGGGGCGAAGTCGCTCTCACCGCAGCAGGGGCTGGCGGGGAGGTCGGGATCGATGGCGGGAGCCTCCAGCGAGAGATTCGGCTCCAGGGTGGCGAGGCCGAGCTTGGCGAGCAATGCACGGTCCTTTTCCATGCCCGGATTGTCTGCGGTGAGGAGCTTTTCTCCGTAGAAGATCGAGTTGGCACCGGCATAGAAGCAGAGCGCCTGGATCTCGTCCGAGAGACGGGTGCGGCCGGCCGAAAGACGGACCTTGGCACCGGGCACGGCGATGCGGGCACAGGCGATCATGCGAACGAGGTCGAAGGGATCGACCTGCGGGTTTTCCGCGAGCGGGGTGCCCGGCATGGGCATGAGCGAGTTGATCG
Source organism: Verrucomicrobiaceae bacterium (assembly GCA_027486655.1). GTDB lineage: Bacteria > Verrucomicrobiota > Verrucomicrobiia > Verrucomicrobiales > Akkermansiaceae > Luteolibacter. The sequence goes on from JAIXOR010000026.1 coordinate 34,981, forward strand.
GCACGCTCTCGGGCTGCGGGTTGAAGCTGGAAATCACCTCGAGCAGGCGGAGGCGGTCGGCGATGGTCTCGCTGAGGCCGAGAATGCCACCGCAGCACACCGAGATCCCGGCGTCCTGGACGTTGCGGATGGTGCGCAGACGGTCCTCATAGGTGTGGGTGGTGACGATGTTCGGATAGTGTTCCGGCGAGGTGTCGAGATTGTGGTTGTAGGCGGTGACTCCGGCGTCGCGGAGTTGCTTGGCCTCCTCGGGGCCGAGCTCGCCGAGGGTCACGCAGACCTCCATGCCCAGCGTGGACACACCGCGGACGATGTCGAGGACCTGCTCGAAACGCGGGGTGCCACCGCGCACACCTTTCCAAGCCGCTCCCATGCAGAAACGGGTGGAGCCTCCTTCCCGGGCGGCGCGGGCGTGTTGCATGACTTCCTCGCGCTCCATCAGCACGTGGCTCTCCAGCTCGGTCTTGTAGCGGGCGGCCTGGGCGCAGTAGGAACAATCCTCGGAACAACCGCCGGTTTTGATCGAAAGCAGGGTGCAAAGCTGGATCTTGCCATCGGGCCAGTGCGTCTCGTGAACCTCGTGGGCGCGCTTGAGGAGGTCGAAGAATGGCAGCGAGTGGAGTTCCTGGAGTTCGGCGAAAGTCATGGTGGCGTTGGCTTGGGAGTGACTAGCGCGGATGCAAGCCGCTTGAAAACCACATAGCAAGGATTGAGCAGCGAAAAGCGCATCCTGCCGATCCGCCACGGGCTCGGCGGGCGGATCGCGGAAACTTGGAACGGGATCCGCTTGTTCGCGAGAAATCCCCTTGCAAATTAGCCAAGGCTAATTTATTTACCCAAAGCATATTCATGAAACGTTTTCCGAAAAGCCAGGCCGAGAGCAGCCGCGAGCGGATCGAGGACGCGCTGAAGCATCTTCTGGACTGCGATGAATCCGGCCGCGGGGCGACCTTGGAGAGCCTGGCGGGAGCGCTGGGCAAGCCGCGGCAGGTGGCGGCGGAAGTGCTGGGCGAGCTGCGCGGGCGTGGCTTGGCGGGAGCTTTGGGAGACAGCCACCGGTTGACGGAGGATGGCAGGGTTTATGCGCTGCAGGTGGTGCGCAGTCACCGGCTGTATGAGACCTGGCTGGCACGGGAAACCGGGACCCCGGCGGACAGCTGGCACCGGGAGGCGCACAAGGCGGAGCATTTGATGAATCCGGACGAGGTGGATGCGTTGGCGGACCTTCTCAACCATCCGCGCTTCGATCCCCACGGCGATCCGATTCCGACGCGCGAGGGTCATCTGCCGAAGCGATCGCTCGTTTCCCTGGCCTCGTGGCCGGATGAGGAGGCTGGGCACGTCGAGCACATCGAGGATGAGCCCGAGGCGCTTTTCCGCAGGATCCAAACGCTGGGGCTGGCGCCGGGCACCCGGCTGGATGGCGCGTTGCATCTGGCCGATGGATCGGTGGAGTGCACGGTGGAAGGCCGCCGGCTTATCGTGCCATCCGCACTGGCCTCGTTGATTCATCTGGAGCGCCTGGACGAGCCGGATCACCGGCCGGAAGGCCTGCACCGTCTCTCCGATCTGCCCATCGGCGGGGATGCCGTCGTTTACTCGCTCTCCCCATCCTGCAACGGTGCGGAAAGGCGCAGGCTTCTGGACCTGGGTGTGGTGCCTGGCACGCGGATCCATTGTGAGTTCGCCAGCCCGTTCGGATCGCCCCGCAGTTACCTCATCCGCGGTGCCCTGATCGCCCTGCGAAACCAGCAGGCGGAACGCATCCTCGTCCACCCACCCGCATCCTCCCCGCCATGAACACGCCCGATCCCCATGCCCCCGGCGAGGCCTGCCTCACCTGCCCGTCCCGTTTCAGCCAGCTCCGCAAACTCGGCCTGCGGGTGGGGGAAAGCGACTTCGTGATCGCCCTGGCCGGCAACCCGAACACCGGCAAGACCACGGTTTTCAATGCCCTCACCGGCCTGCGCATGCACACCGGGAACTGGCCTGGAAAGACCATTTCCCGCGCGGAGGGGGCCTTTTCCTACGACGACAAGCGCTACAAGATCGTCGACCTTCCCGGCACCTATTCCCTGCTCTCCGCATCGCCCGATGAGGAGGTCGCGCGCTCGTTCCTGCTTTTTGGCCGGCCCGATGCCACCGTCATGGTCGCGGACGCCACCTGCATGGAACGGAACCTCAACCTGATCCTCCAGGTGCTCCAGATCACCCGCCGCGCCGTGCTCTGCCTGAACCTGATGGACGAGGCCCGCGCCCATGGGATCGAGATCGACGTGCGAAATCTCGCCCGTGACCTCGGTGTGCCCGTGATTCCCTGCTCCGCCCGCTCCGGCGAGGGCATTCCCGAGTTGCTCAAGGAAATCGCGATCATCGCCACCCGCCCGGACACGCCGGAACCGAGGCGACTCCCGCTCGAGGTGCCCGGACTCCGCGGCGCGCTCGACCGCGTCGAGTCGGAGCTCCGGGAGGCCTTCCCGCTGCTGCCCCAGCCGCGATGGGTGGCACTGCGATTGTTGGAAGGCGACCGCGAGATCATGGATGCCGTCCGCTCCGGAGAAATCGGAGCGCTGGCGGAACCCGTTGCCATCCCCTCCACCCTGAGTGCCTGAACTCCCGCCATGAAGCATCCGGAAGACGTGATCCGAAGCGCCGAGGAACTCCGCTGGCAGCTCCCGCAAAACCTGCACGACCGCATCGCCGAGTCGATCTACGGCGAGGCGGCCCGCATCGCTTCCCGCTCGATCCGCCGCAATGGATCGTCCCGCCGCCTGGTCTGGCAGCAGAAGCTCGACCGCATCCTGACCCACCCGTGGACCGCCTTTCCGATCATGGTGCTGGTGCTCGGAGTGATCCTCTGGCTGACGATCGTCGGTGCCAACGTGCCATCCGGCATGCTCGCCACCCTGCTCGTCGATCAGGGCCACGCGTTGCTCTCCGGATGGTTCGCGGCGGCGGGTGCTCCGGTTTGGCTCAAAGGCCTGCTCGTCGATGGCATGTATCTCGCCACCGCCTGGGTGATCGCGGTGATGCTGCCGCCAATGGCGATTTTCTTCCCCTGCTTCACCCTGCTGGAAGACTTCGGATTCCTGCCCCGCGTGGCCTTCAATCTCGATCGTGTGTTTCAAAAAGCCGGAGCACACGGCAAACAGGCACTGACCATGGCCATGGGCCTCGGTTGCAACGCCGCAGGGGTGGTCGCCACCCGCATCATCGACTCGCCGCGCGAGCGACTCATCGCGATCCTCACCAACAATTTCTCGCTCTGCAACGGCCGCTGGCCCACCCAGATCCTCATGGCGGGCGTCTTCATCGGCACCCTGGCCCCCAAAGGCTGGGGCGGCAGCATCGCCGCACTCTCTGTGCTGGTGGTCGCGCTGTTAGGTTTCGGTTTCGCCCTGCTCACCTCCTGGCTGCTCGCGCGCACCCTCCTCCGCGGCGAGGCCACCTCGTTCAGCCTGGAGCTTCCGCCTTATCGTCCACCGAATTTCTGGAAAACCCTCTACACCTCGTTGATCGACCGCACCCTGATCGTGCTGTGGCGCGCCGTGGTCTTTGCCCTGCCCGCGGGAGCGGCCATCTGGCTTTGCGCGAATGTCTCCATCGGCGGGCAAAGCGCTGCGGCCTGGTTCGTGCAGTTTGCCGATCCGCTCGCCTGGGTGATGGGCCTCACCGGCGTGATTCTGCTGGCCTACATCGTCGCCATTCCTGCCAACGAGATCGTCGTTCCCACCATTCTCATGCTCACCGTGCTCGTCACCGGTGCCAGCGGCGGCGCGGGGGCCGGTGTGATGTTTGAGACCGATGACGAATCCGTGCGCGCCATCCTCACCGCAGGCGGATGGACCACTCTCACCGCCGTCTGCCTCATGCTCTTCAGCCTCTGCCACAATCCCTGCTCCACGACCATTTACACCATCTACAAGGAGACGCGCAGTTTCAAATGGACCACCGTCTCGGTCGTGATGCCCCTGGCCATCGGCTTTGTTCTCTGCTCGACGGTCGCTGCGGTCTGGCGCTGGCTGGCTTGAGGAAAACCTCGCGCGGGCAAGGCTGGAAACTTCGCAATCCTTCCAGGTTGATCCCGCCAGACCCCGGAGTTAGCGTCCCCGGCAGCCGCATGGATCCACGGGAAACCACAGATGCCGATTTTTCCGGGCAGTTCACCACCGAGCGCCTGCTCCCGCTGGCTTATGACGAGCTGAGACGCCTCGCCGCCGCCCGCCTGCTCGGCGGAGTCAAGGGCATGACGCTGCAACCCACCGCCCTGGTGCACGAGGCCTGGATCCGCCTCTCTGCGAAAATCGACCGCAGTTGGGAAAGCCGCGAACATTTCCTCAATGCCGCCGCGCTCACCATGCGCCGCATCCTGATGGACCGCGCCCGCCAGAAAGCCAGCATCCGCCACGGCGGCGGCGAGATCCCACTGCCTAGCACCGCCGACACGCCAGACCTCAGCGCGGACGAACGCCTTCTGCTCGTCGAGGAAAGCCTCAGCCGCTTCGAGGCGGAGAATCCGGAGGACAGCCGCATCGTGGTTCTCAAGTTCTTCGCCGGACTCACCAATCAGGAAGTCGCGGACTCGCTCGGCGTGAATGAGAAAACCGTGCGCCGGAAGTGGATGATGGCCAAGGCAAGGCTCTTCCAGATCCTCACCGAGATCGAATACCAGCGCGATCATCCCGCCGCCTCCGCATGAACCCCGAGGATTCCACGGAGATCGATGAAGTGCTCTTCGATGCCGCACTCGGCATCGATACCCAGGATTCCCGGGAAGCGTTCTTCGACCTGATCCGAGATGGCGACCCAGCCCTTTCGGAACGCCTGCGCGCTTTGGCCACCCTCCAGACGCGGGCGGACCGTTTTTTCCGCATGGCCCAGGGCGCGCTCACCACCGTGGCCACCGAGACCGGGCAGGAGCTCATCGATCAAGATCCCTCACCACTTCAGGCCAACGATGCCCCCCGCCCGGCCCACGAGGAACCCGGCGGCCGGATCGGTCGCTACCAACTGGAATCCCGCATCGGCGAAGGCGGCTGCGGCGTCGTCTACCTCGCGGAGCAACTCGAACCGGTCCGCCGCAAGGTCGCCCTCAAGGTCATCCGGCTCGGCATGGATACCGAGCGCGTCATCACCCGTTTCGAAATGGAGCGGCAGTCTCTCGCGCTGATGGATCACCCGAACATCGCCCGCGTGCTCGATGGCGGCGCAACGGATTCCGGACGCCCGTATTTCGTCATGGAATGGGTGCGAGGCCCGCGGATCACCGATTTCTGTGATGCCCACCATCTCGGCATCCGCCAGCGCATCGACCTTTTCATCGAGGTTTGCAAAGGCATCCAGCACGCCCACCAGAAAGGAGTGATTCACCGGGACATCAAACCCTCGAACATCCTCATCGACGAATCCGGCGATCACTGCCCGAAGATCATCGACTTCGGCATCGCAAAAGCCATCTCCGGCGCAAGTGTGGCCGATACCCAGTTCTCCGCCCAGGACCAGTTCCTCGGCACCCCCGCCTACATGAGCCCCGAACAGGCGGACCGGCGCGAACGCGACATCGACACCCGCAGCGATGTCTACAGCCTCGGCATGCTGCTCTATGAACTGCTGGCCGGCCGGCCGCCCTTTGATTCCGCGCAGCTCTCCAACGCGGGGATCCAGGAAACCCTGCGCATCCTTTCCGAGGAGGACCCACCCCTCCCCTCCGCCTTGGTCGCATCGATGAACTCCGAGGAGCGGGCTGGAATCGCCTCCCGCCGTGGCGTCGATCCGGCCAGGCTAAGCTCCTCGCTCGCGGGAGACCTCGATTCGGTGGTGATGAAGGCGATCGAGAAAAACCGCTCGGACCGCTACGAGACGGTCAATGGGCTCGTCATGGACTTGCAGCGCTACATCGGACACGAGCCGGTGATCGCCCGCCCCGCAAAGCGCGCCTATCTGTTCCGAAAGTTCGTCCAGCGAAACCGCATCGCCGTCGGCGCGACCACCGCCGTGCTTGTCTCCCTGCTGCTGGGTCTCGGCAGCGCGTTTTCCTACTACCTCAAGGAACGCCACGCCGTGGAGGAACAAGTGCGCCTCCGCACGCTTGCCGATCTCGCCCATGCCAACGAATTGAAACGCCTCGCCGAGGCCCGTGTCTGGGAGGAGTTCGCCCACGTTTCCGTCCTCCTCAGCGAAGGCCGCACCCAGGAGGCCGATGAACAACTTCGCAAAACCCCGCTCGCATCGATCCAGCTCACCCCGCAATCCGCCTCGGTCCTGCGCTCGCTTGGAAACTGGAACTCACTCCGCGGACGCTGGCCCCAGGCCGCCGAGTGCTTCCAGATGCTCATCAAGGCAGACGACCTGAACCAAGGCGCGACCCTCAGCGACTCGCTCGATGTGGTCGCCATCGCCTGCGTCCTCATCGAGGGCGGATCGATCGACGCATTCAGGAAGTTCCGCGACTGGTCGATCGACCGCTACGCGTTTTCCGGCTCGGCGAATGATGCCTCGCGCCTGCTGCACTCGATTCTCATCGTGCCGATGGACCGGCCGACCCTGGAACGGCTCGCCCCGCTCAAGGCGGTCTTGGCTGAACCCGGATTCAACAAAAACCTGCCCCGCTCCAGCCGGGATCGGGAACTCGCCATCTGGCGCGCGTTTGGCATCGCCCTGCTGGAATACCGCCTCGGAAACCACGAAGAGGCCCGGAAATGGACGGAGCTGGGCCTTTCCTTCGAAGACCGCAGGGATTACATCTCCGGGGCCCTCGATCCGATCCTGGCCATGGCCTGCCACCACCTCGGAGACAAAACCACCGCCCGCGCCGCCCTCGACCGCTGCGCCGCACGCATCGACAAGGCCTTCGCCCCGGAACTCCCCGCCGCATACGAGCCGTTCGGGAAATTCCAGGGATTCTGGTGGGACTGGATCATCGCCCGCATCCTGTTCCACGAGGCGGACGAGCTGATCCGCCCCGGCGCGCGCTGAGAGCGCCCGAAGCGCCCGCATGGGCAGGACGAAAAAAATGTCCGGCGCAATGTCCGGATTTTTTCCGGAATTTCGTCTGCATTGAGGAAGCCTGCGATTCAGGCCTCTCCGCCCCCTGCCTCCAAACCCAAGCTCCCATCGATCCATGAAACCCAAATATCGTCTGATCGCTCGCAACGGCCTCCGCACCCTGGCTCTCGCCGCTCCCTTGGCCGCCCTCACGGCATCCGCTGCTTCAATCACTTGGAACAACACCGGCACGGACTTTTCTTCCACCTCCAGCTGGGCTGGTGGCGTGACCCCGGGCAACGCGGACGTCGCTACGTTTTCCGGTGCCCGCGTGACCAACCCCACCCTTTCCGCACCCGCAGCTGTCCGCGGACTCTCCTTCACCGATGCTGCCGCTTCCTCCTACTCCATCACCGGAAGCACGCTCACCCTCGGCATCCAGGGCATCGACGCCAGCGCCGTCACCTCCGGATCCAACACCCTCTCCAGCAACCTCACCCTCGCATCGGGCACCCAGATCTGGAAAGTCGGAACCGGATCCACCCTCACCGTCAGCCCCGCCACCTTCACCCGCACCACGGGCGCCACCCTTCGCATCGACAAGTCCACCGTCACCGGAACCCTGTCGACCGGCACACTCACCACCACCAACGGAATCCTCGGTGCCTGGTCGAGCGTCAGCAGCTCGGGCACCTCGGCCAACAATTCCGCCAACGGTAACACCTACGCCACCGTCAGCGCCGGCAGCATCGTCCCCTACACCTCCGCCACCTCCCAGACCCTCACTACGGCCTGGGGCGGCATCGCTTCAGGCGGCACCGGCACCATCAACCACGACATCAGTTCCGCAGGCACCCTCGGGGCCACAGGTCTGGGACGAAACGTCAACACCCTCCGCTACACCGGCACTGGAGCCAGGCAGCCCGGCAACAACGGAGGAGACCTGCTCACGACCAACGGCATCATGAACAGCGGCTCGGGGACCTTCACGCTCGGCAGAAACGGCGCGAACGTGACCAATGATTTCTCCTTCGGCATCCTCGTCGGCTCCACCAACGAGCTCGTTCTCGCCCCGATGTCCGCGGACATTGCGCTCTACAGCTTCATCAGGAACAACGGCACCAATGTCGGCAATGTGACGGTTGCCGGAAACAACAAGGTCGAGCTTGGCGGAGTCAATACCTACACCGGTGCCACCACCATCGGCAGCGGCACGCTTCAACTGAGCGGCTCCGGCTCCATCAATAGCTCCAGCGGGATCAACATCAATGGCATCAACGCGAAGTTCCTCCATACCGGAACCGTCGTCTCCACCCCGCCCGTCGCTCTTAATCAAGGCTCGCTCGACGGCACCGGCACCCTCGGTGCCGTGACCGTGGCGGACAACTCCTCCGCCGTCATCACCCACGGCAACGGCGGTTCGGCCGCCCTCACCCTCGGCGCACTGACCTTCAACGGTGACGCCACCGTCAATCTCAACGTCGCGGCCGGCGCGGGCCTCAAGGTGAACGGCGCCCTCACCACCACTCCGGCGAACGGGCAGGTGGTCCTCAACGTGCCGAACATCGTCCCCAACGGACTCGTCAATCTCATCAACTTCGGCACCTTCAGCGGCAACCCCACGGACTTCACGGCGAATCTGACCGGCCTCGGCGCCCGCCAGATTGCCGGACCGGTGCAACTCAATGGCTCCAACATCGCCGTCAACATCAGCGGTGAAAGCATCGTCTGGACCGGTGCCAACGACGACGTCTGGCAAACCGCCACCACCGGAGACGACTCCGCCCCTAACAACTGGGCCCGCAAGACCGCGCAGACCGCCACCAACTTCTGGGCAGCGGACACGGTCGAGTTCAACGACACTTACAACCTCGGCAGCGGTCCCGTCGCCGTCACCCAGAACAGCGTCTTCCTCGGCGCGGCCGTCAGCCCGGCCACCACTTCGTTCAACAACTCCGCCATCGATTACACCCTTTCCGGCTCGCCCATCGCCGCCGGCTCTCTGGTGAAGTCCGGCACCGGCACCGTCACGCTGCTCAACGCAAACACCTACAACGGAACCACCACCATCAGCCAGGGTGTGCTCCAACTCGGATCCGGCACCACCGATGGCAGCCTCCCGGCCGCCTCCGCCGTCACCAACAACGCCAGCCTCGTCTACAACCTCGGCGGCAACCAAACCGCCGCCAACCTCATCACCGGCACCGGATCCGTCACCAAGAAGGGCTTCGGCACCCTCACCCTCACCGGTGCCAACACCTACTCCGGCGGAACCTCGGTCCAGCAGGGACTTCTCGTCGCCAGCAGCAACAGCATGAACGGAGGCCCCATCAGCATCGATAGCGGAGCCACCCTCACCTTCACCGGATTCAACCAGATCAGCACCAGCACCGTCACCGGTTCCGGGCTCATCCTCAACAACACCGCCAACACCATCGTTTTCGCGGGAGACCACTCCGGATTCACCGGCACCTTCGTTCATAACAGCGCCACCACCAACACGCAGTTCAACAGCGCACTCGCCGCCAGCCCGAATGCGGACTACACGCTCACCGCCGGTGAAATCATCTTCGCCGCCGCAGGAGATTACACAGTGACATTCGGCTCTCTCGGCAGCGCCGCCGGAAACATCCGCGGTGCAAACGCCGCCGTTTCCGCCGGCACCACCACCATCGAGGTCGGAAACCTCAATCTCAACTCCACCATCGCCGGCAATTTCAACAACGGCGGTGCCAAAATCCTCGCCCTCCAGAAGGTCGGCACCGGCATCCTCACCCTCAGCGGAGGTGCCAACTACACCGGCCCCACCAACGTCCTAGCCGGCTCCCTCGTCTTCACCAACACCCCCAAGAACCTCGTCGGCAGCGCCTTCACGGTCGCCGATGGCGCGTCCCTCGGGGTCAAGGCCGCCGCCGCCGGGACCACCATACTGACCAACGCCAGTCTCACGCTCGGTGCCAGCAACCTTGCCTTCGACTTCAGCGGCCTCAATCCCACCGCCCCACAGATCATCACCGGGACACTCACGCTCAACGGCGCGGTCACTCCCGACTTCTTCAACATCTCCGCACTCGGCTCCGGATCCTACAAGTTGATCGATTACACCACACTCGCTGGCACCGGCTCTTTCCCCGGCGGGTCGATCGCCGTGGGCAACCGCGCCACCGCCACCATCGTGAACAACACGGTGGACACCTCCATCGATCTGGTCGTCACCTCGGATGTGCCGAAGTGGACAGGCCTCGACAACGGCCAGTGGCTCGCCGGATCCACCGGATCCAACAAGAACTGGAAACTCGGAATCTCCGGAACCGCCACCGACTACATCGATGACGACCAGGTGCTCTTCGACGACAGCGCCACCGGCACCCGTGCCATCGTGATCGACTCCGCAAACGTCCTTCCCGCCAGCACCATCTTCAACACCGCCGCCAGCGACTACTCAGTCACCGGCACTTCAGGCATCGCTTCCGGCAGCCTCACCAAGTCCGGCAGCGGACTCGTCACCCTCGCCACCACCAACACCTACGCCGGCCCCACCGTCATCAACGCGGGAACCCTCCAACTCGGAAACGGAACCGTGAACGGCAGCATCTCCAGCACGGCCTCGGTCACCAACAACGGCACCCTGTCCTTCAACCTCGCCGGGGATTCCACCGCCCCCTATCCGATTTCCGGAACGGGCTCACTGGTGAAATCCGGACCCGGAACCCTCACGCTCTCCGGAGCCAACTCGAGCTCGGGCGGACTCAATCTCAGCGGCGGAGCGATCACCCTGCTCGGCGCGGGCTCGCCGGGCACCGGGGCCATCTCGCTGGCCGGCGGAACCACGTTGAACATCAACACCGGCGTCGCCCTCAACCAAACGATCACCGGCTCCGGAGCCATCGTTAATACGGGCACCCTTACCAATACCGCCGACTTCTCCGGTTTCTCGGGCACCTTCACTCATAACAGCCAGTTTGTATCGGTGGCCTTCAACACGGCGAACAGCACCAGCGCCACGGCGGCCTATCAGATCGCAAGCCCGCAGGGATCGATCCAGGGCATGATCGCCGGTGGCAATGGCAACTACACGCTTCAGCTGGGCTCTCTCAGCGGCGTCGCCAACTCGCTGTTCCGCGGCGGCAATACGGCCACCGGTCTCACCACCCTGGAAATCGGCAACCTCGGTACAGACACCGAGTTCGCAGGCTCGATCAATAATGGTGTGACCAAATCGCTTGCCCTCACCAAGGTGGGATCCGGAACCCTCACTCTCTCCGGTGCCTCCAACTATTCCGGAGCCACCCTTGTGAACGCCGGAACCCTCAGCGTGACCGGCAGCCTCACCGCCTCCGCATCCGTCACGGTCGGATCCGGTGCCACCCTCGGCGGCTCCGGCACCATCACCTCCGCAGTCACCGCCAGCGGCACCATCGCCCCGGGCGCAGGTGCAGGCACCTTGACCACCGGTGCCGTCACCCTCACCGGCACGCTCGCCATCGAGATCGACGGAGCCACCGGCGACAAGCTCGTGTCCTCCGGAGCCATCGACCTCACCGGATCCTCGCTCACCGTCAACCTTCTTGGCGGCGGCTTCACCGGCCCCTCCTATGTCATCGCCGAGGGCACCAGCATCACCGGCACCTTCGCCAGCATCCCCTCCGGATATTCGGTCAACATCGTTTCCGGCGGAGCCGGTCAACAAGCGGTGCTAACCTCCTCCGCGAGCGGATACTCGTCCTGGGCCGCCACCAACGCCGGAGGCCAGACCGCGGATCTCGACTTCGACGGCGACGGCGTGGCCAACGGTGTGGAGTACTTCATGAACGCCGCCCCGGGCTTCACCGCCAACCCGAGCCTCGTCGGCGGTGCCGTCACCTGGACCAATGGCGGAAACATCGCCCCGGGCGAGTATGGCACGCAGTTCGTCGTCCAGACATCCAGCGACCTCTCCACCTGGACGGATGTGCCGGTCGGCAGCCTCACGACCAATACCAGCAGCACCCTCACCTACACCCTGCCTGGCGGTCCGGGATCCAGCTTCGTTCGCTTGAAAGTGGCCGCAAACTGAGACATCCTTCCCACGGGTGCCGTCCGTCCGAGGGCGGCACCCGATGCATCACGCAAGTCTCTCCGAATGCAGGCTGAGGATGCCTTTGCATCCATCGCCGCACACCCTGTCCCATCGTTCACCACCCGGGCGAATCCACCCGCCCCATCCTTTTGCTTTCCCCTCCACTTCGCCTTCACCCGCTCCGCATGACATCCACCCGCCACGTTGTTTCCGCGCTTCTTCTGTTAGCCTCCTGCGCCAGCCTCCGCGCGGACCTGACCTATGTGGATGCCACCACCACCAACACCACCCTCGCCAACGGCAACGCCTTCAACCCGCCGGTCAACGCCACCACCGGAGCCGATAACAATTGGGAACAGCGCTCGTTCGGATCCGGAGGCACCATCTTCGAGGCCGGGGGCGAAAACGCCGCCGAAAACGCTCCGGAAATCCGGACCACGATCACCGGTCTCAGCCCCGGGGCCACTTACACCGTATTCGCTTGTTTCTGGGATCCAGTCGGCACCGGTGAGGACTGGAACATCCGTGCCGCAGGATCCTCGAATGCCGGGGCCAACCCGATCTTTTCCGCCGCAGACGCCATCGGCGAACTCAGCTCCACCGCCGCAGTCACGGCCAGCACGCAAACCTACGCCACCGCACCCACGATCTTCCTCGAAAGCTCGCGCGCACTGCTCGCCGCCCCCATCGGCACGCTCACCGCAAACGCCTCGGGAAACCTCAGCGTGTTCATCGACGATCGCCCCGCCACCACCTCCGTGAACCTGCGGACTTGGTACGATGGCCTCGCTTTCGAACTCGCCGCTCCGGCACCCAATACCATCGCTTACGTGGATGCCAACACCACCAACACCAAACGCTGGGACAACCTCACCTTCGCGCCAACACCCGACGGGGTCAGCGGCGCGGACAACAACTGGGAAACCCGCAACCTCGGCAATGGCGCCAGCGTCTTTGAATCCAACGCGGAAGCCGCGGAAAACGCACCCCTGCTCGTCACCACGCTCACCGGACTCACTCCCAACACCCAGTACTTGCTCTACACCTACTTCTGGGATGCAGGCACCGGCAACTGGCGCGTGAAATCCTCATTGAAAACCGCTGATATCCGGGACAACGGCACGCCTACCAACCTCTCCGACGATTTCCTCCCCACCTCGCCCACCACCTACTTCACCGCGGACAACAACGACGCCGGCAATGCCACCGATGCCCCACCCGCATCCGGCAGTTCTTTCGCCACCGCCCCGCTCCTGACCGAAGGAGACCGCACCCTCATGCAGGCCACCCTCGGCACCGCCACCAGCGACGCCAACGGCCGCATTTCCATCTACGTCGACGATCTTTCCGGAGTCGACCAATCCCGCCGCACCTGGTTCGACGGAGTCGGCTACAAACTCGCCCTGCCCCTCTCACCCACCGCGGATGAGGACGGCGACGGACTGCCAAACGGCCAGGAGACCACCCTCGGCACCAATCCCTATCTCGTCGATACCGACGGTGACAACTACAACGACGCCGCGGAAGTCGCCGCCGGGTCCGATCCCCTCAACGCCTCCTCCATCCCGCCGCTGCCCGGCAACGCGCTGGTCATGACCAACAACGGCGCATGGACCTGGTTCAATGACGAACGCGCCATCTTCCATCGGGGATCTCTTTTCATCGGATACGTCCTCAACAACGGGCAATACGGAGTCACCCGCTACAATCCGGCCACCAATGAGAGCTCGGACATGATCATCAGCACCGCCACCTCCCAGCAGCAGGATGATCACAACAACCCGTCCATCACTCCGCTCCCGGACGGACGCCTCATGGTCCTCTACGCCAAGCACCTCGGCGGATCGCAGTTCTATCAGCGCACCTCCCTCGTCCCCCTGCCCTCGTCCAATGCGGACTGGGGTCCGGAAATCGTCCGCCCGCTCACTGCAAACAACACTTACAACAACACCTACCTGCTCACCGGAGAGTCCAACCGGATCTATAACTTTCATCGCAATATCAACTTCAACCCCACCATCACCCTCTCCAACGACCTCGGTGCCACTTGGGAAGCCTCCATCCCCTTCATCGAGGTCGGCAGCGGCGGCGTGCGCCCCTACCCGCGCTACTGCTCGAACGGCAGCAACCGCATCGACCTGATCTACACCGACGGCCACCCGCGCGATGTGGACAACTCGATCTATCACATGTTCTATCAGGCAGGAACCTTCCGCAAAACCGACGGCACCCTGATCGACAGTTTTTCCAATCTTCCTCTGGATCACCAGGGCGGCCAGCGCGGCTCCGTCGTCTACCCATACTCCGCCGCGGCCTGGGGCCCTGGCCAGGGACCGAACGACTGGATTCCCGGCGCACGGGGCTGGACCTGGGACATCCATTACGGCCGGGACGGTCACCCGGTCTGCGTCTTCCAGGTGCAGACGGGAACCGATGCCACCTGGGCCAGCTCCCGCATCTTCTATTACTACGCCCGCTGGACCGGCACCGAGTGGCGCAGGCGCTTCATCGCCCGGGCCGGACGCGGCATCTACGCCGCCGAGTCCGACTACGGCGGCGGCATGTGCCTCGACCCCTCAAACCCGGACGTCGTTTACATCTCGTCCAACGCCGCAGACCCCTTCAATCTCGGGGATATCTCCAACGTTACCCTCAATGCAAACGCCCGCTACGAGATCTACCGCGGCGTCACCAACGATGGCGGACTCACGTTCAGTTGGACCCCCGTCACCACCAACTCCGCCTCGGACAACCTTCGCCCCATCATCCCGGAGAACACCCCCTTTGACCAGACGCTGCTTTGGTTCAACGGCACCTACAATTCCTACACCACCTACGATACCCGCGTGCTTGCCATCCTGCGCAATCCGCTCCAACTGAAAAACTCGTCGTTCTCCCCAGCCTCCAACTCCGGCACCCTGCAATGGAGCTCCTCCCCCGGCTGGCGCTACCGCATAACCGGCTCGGCCGACCTCAACGGCTTTTCCATCCCGGTCACCTCCGGCATCGACTCCCAGGGCGACACCACCAGTCATACCTTTCCCTTCCCCTCCCCGCTCCAGAACGCCAACCGGGCCTTCTTCCGCGTGGAAACCGAGTGAAGCCGCGAGACAAAAGGCAAAACTTGCACGAATCCCGGAGCTGATCGGATTAATTTCGAGGAAAACCACACGCACCGCTTGCCGCAGACGCCTGTGTCCCTGGGCCAAGGGTTGAAATTCCCACGTCCGAATCCGATGATGGCGTTGATTCGGAGGATGCGTAGGTTCTAGCCACCGGCTAGAATGATGCACCTTTTGCAGCTTTTCATTCAGGTTCCAACGCTCGCTTCTTGCCGCGGCGGCTGCTGCTCTGGAGTCTGAGCGGGAGGTCGGCAAAATTGATGACCGTTCCTGCGAATACCCAGACCCATTCCATCCGCACCAATCCGCCGGCTCATTCTCAGCCGCACCGCCAATCCATCACGTAGTACACCGTGATGGCCGGACTCGCCCGCAGGATCTCACCCTCAACACTTGCCGAAAAGGGGCGGCGAATTGCTCCTTCAACCAACCCGCCCACCGCAATCATCGCTGATTCCAAACCGTTCACTATGAAACACGCCACTGTCACCCGCCTGCTCAAAATCTCCGGCTTGACCTCGATTCTTTCCGCAACGTTCGCACACGCGGCAGATGAGACCGCAGAAGCCGCCGGATTCAACAAAGAGCTCTCCCTCCAAGGCATCACCTTCCATGTCACTTGTGCCAACAAGGGTTCCATCAACCATGTGAAAATCCACCCGAAGGGACTCACGGCAGACAACTCAGCCATCAAAACCGAAGTCGACGGTTCCGTGACCGGAGCGGAGGTCGCCGATCTCAACTCGGACGGCTCACCCGAGATTTATGTTTTCACCCAAAGCGCGGGAAGCGGCTCCTACGGCAGCGTGATCGCCTATGCCGCCAACCAGAAGAAATCCCTTGGCCAGATCACACTTCCAGAGCTTTCAGAGCACAAGAAGGCCGCGAAGGGCTATCAAGGGCACGATGAATTTGCCATTGTAGAGAATCGCTTGGTCCGCCGCTTCAAGCTTTACGAAGAAAAGGACGCAAACTCCAAACCCACCGGTAAAACCCGCCAGATTTCCTACCGTCTCCACGCCGGGGAAGCCGGATGGATCCTGCGCGCGGAGCCTTTCACCGATATCTGATTCCGACCTCTCATCCAGCCTATCCACGCCATGCACTTGAAATCCATCCAGCCCGCGCTCGTCTCGCTCCTGCTTGCCAGTTGCGCCGCCAGTCCCGGTCTCAAAACCTTTCGCTCCCTTGATTCGAATCGTGATGGTGAAGTCACCGAGCACGAGTTCGCTTCGAACATCAACACACGGTCTTTCCAATTCCTCGACACCAACGCCGATGCCGCTATCAGCGCTCCGGAATGGAAGAACAAGGA
The DNA here is from genome assembly GCA_027486655.1 of Verrucomicrobiaceae bacterium. GTDB lineage: Bacteria > Verrucomicrobiota > Verrucomicrobiia > Verrucomicrobiales > Akkermansiaceae > Luteolibacter. The sequence continues at coordinate 51,461 of JAIXOR010000026.1, forward strand.
GACGGGAAGCGCCTCGCTCGATCTCTTCCGCGCGATGGACACCGATCAAAATGGTTCGATCAGCACTGCCGAGTTCTCCGCCAACCCTGGGAGCAAAAAGCGCCGGGAGATTGCAGGCATCTTCCACACCCTGGATCGGGACCACGACGGTGGCCTGAGTTGGGCTGAAGTTTCCGGTTCCTGATCCATCAAACCCACAAGCCACCATGAAACTCACAACGCTTTCCCGCCTCACCGCTCCCGTGATTGCCGTCGCTTTGGCCATGCCCGCTCATGCGGACTCCTACTATGGCTATCAGGAGAAGGATCATCACGGAGAAAAACACCACCTCAGCAACACCGAAAAAGCGGTCGCTGGTGTGCTCATTGCCGGCATCGCCGTCGCTGCCGTAAAATCGGCGTCCGCTCAAAGCCCGCAGGGCGCTCCTCCTCAGGTTCATTACGCGCCGCCACAGCCGGCCTGCGGCGGACATGACAACACCGTCATCGTCAGGATCCGCGGAGCAGACGGCGGCCCGGTTCCGATTTATCTTCACCGCTCCGGGAATGGTTTTATCGGTCCGCGCGGCGAATACTACGCTTCGCTCCCAAGCGCCAAAACCCTGGGGAACGTTTATGGAGCGGGAGCACAGCCAACGGCTGAGCCTCGGCCGGTTGTCCACGTCGAACAGGGCCGCATCCAGGTGACCCGGGCAGGCAGGCTATTGTGCGTCCTGCGGCCTGCCATGCCCAATGTCGAACAATTCAGATTGGTCAACCACAACCAGCAGCTCGTTGTGAAATCACGAGGAGGTCATGGGCCGTCTTCGGTCGAACTCTTCAACCTGAGCAACGGTTCGCTGGATGACAAAATCCTCGGCTTCGCCATTCGCAACGGCCAACCGAAGTGGGCCAAGGGCATGGAGGATTGAGGAGGAATTGCATTTCAAGGGCCGATCGCTCCCGTCCATTACAAAATCCCGGCTTTCCAGATGCAAGGTTTCGGCTACTAGTGCCCCTATGCAAGAGGGCCGCCGCTTCCCTTGTCCGCTGTACCCATCTGCGTCTGTTCCTTGGACAGTATTTGTTCTACTACATGTGCATCTCACTGCCTCCGGTATGGTTCGGCCTCTTCGCTTTCCTGACCCACTGAAATCCGCCAGGGACTTCCGGCTCCCGAGCGCTTGATCAAACTCAACGAGATCGCCATCACCCAGATGCGCACGCTCTTGGCGGATACGAACCTGAAACGGCTGGTATGATGAACTGAAAGACCCAAACCACCGCCAATGATGGAGCGGGCTTTCAGCCCTCGGATCTGTTTGGGACTCATGACCTGGGGCCTTGCCCCAGGCTGGTATGGGAGCGGGCCGTTGGCCCTGTCTCAACACCTATCAGCACCGGAAGGAGGAAACACGCTACCCCCGGCGCGTGGACATGGCGGAGAACGAGAAGGACATCCGCGCCGCTGCGGAGAAGCACAATGCCTTCCTGAAGGAACTGGGATTGCCTTTGATCTGAACCGGAAGGCAAGGTAACAAAGAAGCATGGATTGAATGCTTGGAATGCCAAGCCCCCCGGCCATGCGGCTTGACCGCCGGGGCGGCTGGGGTGAGGTTGGGGCATGAGAGATCTCACCCACCCTGCGGAGCGTTTGGTCCAGGCGATGGCCCGGATTTATCAGTATCGGATGACGACGACCTCGGGGGGCAACCTGTCGATCCGGGATGAGGATGGATCGATCTGGATCACCCCGGCGCGGGTGGACAAGGGGGCCTTGCGGGTGGAGGACATCGTGAGGGTGCTGCCGGATGGCAGCACGGAAGGCAGGCACCGGCCGTCCTCGGAGTTTCCCTTCCACCTGCGGATCTATCAGGAGCGGCCGGATCTGCGGGCGATCGTGCACGCGCATCCGGTGGCCTTGGTGGCCTTCAGCATTTGCGGGGGCACGCCGGACACACGGCTATTCGCCAAGGCGAGGTCGGTGTGCGGAGAGGTGGGCTTCGCGCCGTATGCGCTGCCGGGCAGCGAGTTGCTGGGCGAGCGGATCGCGGAGGTGTTTGCGAGGGGGCACGACTGCGTGATGCTGGAGAACCACGGCGTGGTGGTGGGGGGCTTGGATTTTCCGGATGCGTTCCGGCGTTTCGAGTCGCTGGAGTTCGTGGCGAAGACGGTGGTGAAGGCGCGGGCACTCGGGGAGGTGAGGTATCTGGACGAGCAACGTCTCGGCATCGCCGCCACGGCGGGGCCGGAGGCGGAGGAATTCGACCCCGGCCCGGCCACCAGCGGCGAGCAGGCGTTGCGGCGGGACTTGTGCGAGTTCATCCGCCGCGGCTATCACCAGCGGCTGCTTACGGCGAATGCAGGCAGTTTCTCGGCGAGGCTGGATGCGGATACCTTTTTGATCAGCACCCAGTTGGTGGACCGCGCGACGATCCAGCCGGCCGAGCTGGCCTTGATCCGCGGCGGCAGGTGCGAGCGTGGGTCGCGGCCCAGCCGGGCTTGGAAACTCCACGAGCTGATCTATCAGCGGCATCCCTCGATCCGTGCGATCGTCAATGCGACGCCGGTGAACGCAACCGCGTTTTCCGCATCGGCCCTGCGGCTGGACACGCGGACCATCCCGGAGAGCTACATTTTCCTGAGGGATGTGGCGGTGCTGCCCTTTTCCTGGGTGTATGAGGCCCCGGAGAAGATCGCGGAGGCGATGACGCCGGAGTTTCCGATCGCGCTCATCGAGAACGACTGCGCGTTGGTGCTCGGGACCTCGATCCTGGATGCCTTCGACCGCCTCGAAGTGCTCGAATCCACAGCGGAGGCGGTGATCCTGAGCCAGGCGCTCGGCGAGGTGCGGCCGATGGGCGATGCGGTGATCGACGAGCTGGTGGAGGCGTTTCTTTCCTGAACGGAGGCCGTTTTCCTTGCCCCTTGGGAAAGGCCGCGCCACCCTCCGGGCGTGGCGGAGGAACTGGAGATCGACCCGAAGACGGAGTTGGTGCGCGCGCTGGATGCGGCGGACGGCTCCGCGCTGCTGGCCGCCGCCGGGGATGTGCACTACGCCGACCTTGCCTCGCTTTACGAGAATCTGGACGACGAGCAGCGCGACCGCCTGCTTAAGACGATCGGCCCGGAGATGGCCACGGACGTGATCGCGGAGCTCCCGGACACGCTGATCGAGGAGGCCCTGAACCATTTCAAGCCGGCCCAGCTGCGGGTTTTGTTAGGGAACCTCTCGGACGACGACCGCGTGGACGTCTTCCAGGTGGTCAGCGAGGAGGCCCAGGTGAGGTTTTTCAGCCTGCTGGGCCCCCGGGACAAGGAACTGACGCGCAGCCTGCTCAAGTACGAGGAGGACACCGCGGGCGGCCGGATGACCACCCGCATCGGCCGGATCACCGCGGACATGACGGTGAAGCAGGCGATCACCGTGCTGCGCCGGGACCGTGAGGACACGGAGACGCTGGCGCGCATTTTCGTGGTGGACGAGGAAGGGCGCCTGGTGGGGAAAATCCGCCTGCGCGACCTCGCCTTCAGCACCTGGGACACGCCGATACGCGACATCATGGAGGAGGCGGACGAGTTCATCCTCGCCACCGCCGACCAGGAGGAGGCCGCTCGCACGCTTTCCAAGTATGACCTCATCGTGCTGCCCGTGGTGGATGAGTTCCACCACCTGCTGGGCGTGCTGACCTATGACGACGCTCTTGAGATTCTCCAGGAGGAGTCCACGGAGGACATCGAGAAGCTGGCGGCCATCGGTGGTGACCAATCGGAGGTCACCTACCTGAACACGAGTGTGGGCGTGCAGTACCGCCGCCGTGTGACCTGGCTGATCGGGCTGGCTTTTGTATCGATCGCCTCGGGCTATGTGATGTTCCGCTTCAGCGAGATCCTTTCCCAGGCCTTCGTGCTCTCGTTGTTTCTGCCGATGGTGGTGGCGGCGGGTGGCAACTCGGGCGGGCAGGCGGCAACCATGGTCATCCGGGCGATGGCCTTGGGAGAGATCAGCACGGGCAACGCACTGCGCATCGCCTGGAAGGAGGCGCGCACCGGGCTTTTCCTCGGGCTTTCGCTGGGCCTGGCGATCGCCGCATTCATCACGCTGGTGCTGCCCCAACTTCAGAACGGGACCGGCGGACCCTTCGATTTCCCGCATCTCGCCTTCGCAGTGGCGGCATCGATCACGGTGCAGGTGCTCTCCGCGACGGTGCTCGGGGCGCTTTTGCCGATCTGCGCGCGGGCCATCAAACTCGACCCGGCGGTGGTATCCGCCCCCTCGCTGGCATCGACCGTGGATGTGTCCGGGATGTTGATTTACTTCACCACCGCCGGTGCGATCCTGAATCTGCGCTGAGCGGTGGATCTAACCGATTTGCCGCCACATCTCCTCGATGCGTTTTTCGGAGACTTTGGAAATGCAGGGCACGTCCGGTGCGAAGAGCGAGACACGCAGCTCCTCCAAGGCCCAGCCATGAGGCCAGAGGGTGGGATCATCCGGAGTGGCCGTCCAACGGACAAACCAGGGCGTCCAGAGCCGTCGCAGGCGCTCCATTTTCTCCAGATCCTTGACGATCGGAAGCGACTTGATCCTGCCGAGGCGCGAGCGGATGGCCCGCAGGCGTCTCGGGTAATCGAGCAGACCGCGGTATCCGGCATGCCAGGCAAAGCGCTGGCGGAAGAGCCACATGAGTTGCTCGTCGAGGTCGGCGGAGATTTCGCCAAGGTTGCGGTCGTTGTGGTTGGCGGCGATCCATGAACGAACCTCGGGGAGGATTTCCAGCGTCTCATCGAGACTGGCACCGATGCGGGTGGCCGCCTCATGCCAGCCGCCGCGGGCCCGCTCGGCGAGTTGGCGGAATCCATCAGGCGACGAAGGGAACACCCCGCCGGCGGCGCCTTCCGCGGTGAGCAGGCTGAGATCGTCCATCGTGGTCCCACCCGCACCGAGGCGCGGGAGTTCCACACGGGCCATCAAACCGAGTGGGAATTTCTTCAACAAATGCTCCACCGGGTGGGTGGAGGCGATGCGCAGCAGGCGCGCGCCACCGGCGCGGTGAGACTCGGCAGCCATGGCGGCGCACGAATACGCCCGGATTCCCACGGATTTACCCTCATCCACCAAGGCGGGAAACGCGGGACCACCCGGTGTCTCGACGCGGGCAGGCAAGGCCTCACCATCCCAGGAACTCAAGCCGCTGCGCTCAAGGTCCGCATTGGCCGCAGCCTCGAAGCGGACCCGCATGCGGTCGGCAAGCTGGAGCTTGAGGAGATCCACATCCGTCCCCATGGCGAGCTCCGCCCCATCATCGTCGCAGACCCACACCTTGGTGACGAGGTGTTCCGGCAGTCTGGAGAAATCAAACTCCTCCGGCGGCACGACCGCGCCGTTGCGCTCCCGCATGTGTTCCGAGAGCGCTTCCCGGATGGGTCCGTCCTTCGGAGCGAACCGCCAGAGGTCCGCAAAGCTCTCCGCCGCTGCGGCGATCGGCTGGCAGATGCGGCGGTAGTCCTTGGGCAGCGAACGCAGCAGGATCTCCGCCCGTTCCAACAAATGGCCGTCCACGCCCCATCCCGGCAGCCAGGCGGGCAGGCCCGGGAGCTGGTCGACGTGCACGCCGATGGTGACGCCGTCGTCCCGTTCGCCCTGTCTGGCGTGGTAGTAGAGGGTGTATTCGCGGCCCTCGTGATGCAGTGCATCCGGGAAGCCGTCGAGGCCGAGCGAGTCAAGGTCCTCATCGAGCACATCCGCGACGGAAAGCATGAGCGAGTCCTCATTTCCAGCGAGCCACTTGTGGAAGGCGGCCGCCGTGTGGATGTCCTCGGGCACACGCTGCTCGAAAAAGCGGCAGACCGCCTCTTCGCTCCACAAACCGCCGGGCCGCCGGAGTTTCTCCTCGATGCCGGTGATCGTGCCGCGCATCTCGTCCAGATGATCCATGAAGCGGCAGCGCTTGCGGATGCCTCCGCCTAACAGACCTTCCCGAAGAAACACCGAACGCGCCACCTTCGCATCCACCCGACCGTAGTGCACCCTGCGGCCGGCGATCACCGGAAGCCCGCCGCAGATCACCGTTTCCTTGCCATACACCGCGCCCTGCCGCTCGTCCCAGTGCGCCTCGCCATAGCGGCTGCGGCACAGGTGCGGGGCCACCTGCTCGACCCACTGCGGGTCGATCCGCGCCACGCGCCTCGCCCACAGCCGTGAGGTTTCGACCAACTCCATGGCCATCACCCACTCCCATCGCTTGGGAATCCCGAAGAGCCCGGATCCCGGAAAGACGGCGAAGAAACCACCGGATGCACTTCGGTAAGCCTTGTTCTCGCGATCCCAGAGCCCGAACTGCCGGGGCACGCCCGCCAGCAACGCGCGGTGCAGCGCCGCATAGGGAGGCGGACCATCCGGAATGCGCAGTGGGCCGGTTTTCCACTCGCGTTCGAGCAGATCGGACAGCTCATCCGCCACATTTCCCCACTCCATGACACGGCGCATGTTGAGCCAGGTGGAAGCCGCGAACTTGCGCAGGGCATTCCGTTTCCATCGCCCGCGCTCGTCGCGAAACGCCGAAACATCCTTCCACATGCGCAGGATGCCCATGAAATCGCTGTCGCCGTCCTTCCACCGCGCATGGGCCTGGTCCGCCTCGCGGGTTTTCTCCGCAGGGCGCTCTCGCGGGTCGTTGGACTCAAGCGCGGCGATGATCGGAAGCATCTCGGCAAGGCACTGCTCCTTGCGCGCCTCGATCAACATACGCCCGAGACGCGGATCCACCGGCAACCGGGAAATCTTGCGCCCGTAATCCGTTAGATTCCGGTCGCGATCCAGCGCGTCCACCTCGCGGAGCGTCCGATAGCCCTCGGAGACCGCTTTGGGCGAGGGTGCATCGAGAAAGGGAAACTCCTCGATGTCCGGCAATCCCAAGGCCTTCATCCGCAGAATCACGCCGGCCAGGGAACTGCGGCGGATCTCGGGATCGGAGAATTCCGGGCGCTCCTCCAGCTCCGTCTCATCATAAAGCCTCACGCAGATCCCCTCGCGCACCCGCCCGCAGCGGCCCTTGCGCTGGCGGGCGCTCGCCCGGCTCACCGGCTCCACCTGCAAGCGTTGCACGCCTTTCCCCGGACTCCACCGACTCACTCGCGCCATGCCGGAGTCGATCACGCAGGCGATCCTTGGAATCGTCAGCGAAGTCTCGGCCACATTGGTTGCCAGAATGATCCGCCGGAGACTGCCCGGCTGGAAGACCCTCTGCTGGTCGGCAAGCCCCAGCCGCGCAAACAGAGAAAGCACTTCAGTGCCCGGATACCGCCGGCCATCCAGCACCTCGGCACACTCGCGGATCTCGCGCTCTCCGGGAAGGAACACCAGCACGTCGCCGCGGGGCTCGACGCCGGAAAGCCACTCCACGGCACGCGCCACCTGCTGCGGCAAGTCCTCATCGTCCTGTGCCGGGAGAAACACCTCCTCGACCGGAAACATCCGCCCGGGTGCCTCGATCACCGGAACCGGCCGCTCTTCGGAGCCGAAAAACGTGGCGAACGAACCCGCATCGAGCGTGGCGGATGAGATCACCAGTTTCAGATCCGGGCGTCGCTCCAAAAGGCGCTTCAGATAGCCGAGCAGGAAATCGATGTTCAGTGATCGCTCGTGGGCCTCATCGAGAATCAAAGCCGCATACTGCCGCAGGTCGGGATCCCCCTGGGTCTCCGCCAAGAGAATCCCATCGGTCATGAATTTGATCCTCGTCTCACGGGAGGTCTTGTCCTCAAAGCGCACCTGATACCCTACAAACTCTCCCAGCGGCACCGCGAGCTCCTCCGCCACGCGTTTCGCCACGCTCGCCGCCGCCAGCCGCCGGGGCTGCGTGCACCCTACCCGCCCTCCACCCTCGCCCAAGGCCTCCGCCACCATCTTCGGCAACTGCGTGGTCTTGCCGGAGCCCGTGTCACTCACCACCACCAGCACCTGGGATGTCTTCAAGGCATCAAGAATCCCGCCCCGGTGCTCCACCACCGGCAGCTCTCGTGGATAACTCCAATTTCCTGAAAATACCGTCATGGCCAAACTCGCGGGACGCAAACCGTTGGCGCATCGACAAGGCTTGGCAATCGCCGATTCCGGATTCTACCGAAACCAAGGCATTCACGATGCCCGAAGCACCTTGGCACACTTCCACCACCCGCGCCTCCGTGATCGCGTAATGGGTTTTGATGCGCGCTGTGTCATAACGGCCGTGTGCGAGATCGTCCGCTTGGATTTTCCATCTCCGATGGAGGAAACAAAAGGGTTGATTTGGCACGTTTCGCGCCGCATTAGTCCTACCGTCTCCCCCCTACATCCCCCCACTCCCCCCCATGAAAAGCATCGCAAGGTTTCTTTGCGCCCTGGCTGCCGCCTTGGCCGTTACCGTCGGCGTGACCTCCGGCCAAGGATCGGAAGCACCTGTTAGAATCCTGCCTCTCGGCGATTCGCTGACGACGGGCCTCAGCACGAACAGCGTTCCCGGTGCCTACCGCAACCGCCTGCACACCCTCCTCTCCGGCGCGGGCTACAACGTCGACTTCGTGGGAACCTTCACGGACAGCGGCAACCCGGGACTGCCGGACACCAATCATCAGGGACTTGGCAGTGCGCGGATCGATCAGATCCAGTCGAATCTCTCGGCTTGGTTGAATGCATCGGATGATCCCGACGTGGTGCTGCTGCTCATCGGGACCAATGACTTCTGGCAGAACTATCAACTCTCCGGCGTGCAGACACGCCTTTCGAACCTGATCTCGGACATCGCCGTTCGCCGGCCCTTCGCGAAGATCATCGTTTCCGGACTCCCGCTCCGAACCGACAGCTCGGCCATTCAAGGCCAGCAAAGCGCTTTCTCCAGCGCCATCCCCGGCATCGTCGCCCAGCAGGTCGCACTCGGCCGCCAGGTCAGCTACCTCGATCTGTCCAACACGCTCAGTCCCTCGGACCTCACGATCGACGGCGTCCACCCCAATGCCGCGGGTTATGGAAAAATCGGCGACGCATGGTTCACCGCCGTGGCCGGGGTCATCTCGCCCAAGGGCACTTCCAATCCGCCCGTGCTTGCACGCGTCGGCGATGTGACCAGCCCGACCCAGATCCCCGTGGTGTTCAGCAAACCGGTTTCGGACGCCTCCGCCTCCGCCTCGAATTTCACCATTTCCGGTGGCGTGACCATTTCGGGTGCCTCGATCGATCCATCCAAACGCGTCATCACCCTCACCACCAGCGCGGTCACTCCGGGCGTGGTTTACACGCTCACCGCATCCAACGTCCGCGACCGCACGGTGGCCCAGAACCCGATTGCCCCGGGCTCCATGGTCAGCTTCTCGATGACGGCCATCGACAACGGAAGCTTCGAGAACAACTACGCCGGCTGGACCACCACCGGCAATCAGGAGATCAAGAATTCCTCACCCTACACCGCCACCAACGGCACGCGCATCGCCGCATTCAACACCGGGCAGAATCCGCCGAACGGCACACTCTCGCGCACCTTCTCCACCACGGTCGGCCAGATCTATCAGCTTTCCTTTGACTACGGTGCCTTCGGCTACACCGGATCCGAACAACGCATCCGCACCGTGGTCCAGGGCAACACCAGCCTGGTCAATGACACCGCGTCGGTCTTCGGCATCGGCGGCGGCGGAACCCGCTGGCTGCCTCGCGCATACACGTTCACCGCCAACAGCGCGACCACCAGCCTCACCTTCACCGATCTTTCGCCCACCAGCGACAGCATCGACCTCGTCCTCGACAACGTCCGCATCGCACCGGTCACCGGACGCACGCTCGCCGTGACCTCCACTCCGACCAGCGGCGCGCCGATGACCCTCAGCCCGGCGGACATGTTCAACGCGGGATCCGGCAACACCGGACTCATCCGCCAGTTTGCCGATGGCGCCACGGTCACCATCACCGCACCCACCACCCATGCCGGAGTGAACTTCCTCAAGTGGCAGCGCAACGGTGTCGACGTCCCCGGCTCCGTTCCTTCCATCACGGTAACGATGAACTCGGATCAGGCGCTCAACGCGTTCTACGGATCCAACCTGGCCCCCGTGGCCGCTGCCGATGCCTACTCCACCGCAGCCGGAACCCCCCTCACCATCCCGGCCGGCGGAGTGCTTACCAATGACACCGATCCGGACGGCGGCAGCTTGAGTGCGCTCGTCAACGCTCCTCCGATCAATGGTTCGCTCAGTCTCGCCGCCAATGGAGGTTTCACCTACACCCCGGCCGGCGGATTCACCGGAACGGATTCATTCACCTACCGCGCCAGTGACGGGGTCTCCGACTCCAACGTCGTCACCGTGAGCATCACCGTGGGCTCCGGGGCAAGTGCCAACCTGATCCAGAATGGCAGCTTCGAGTCCAACCTCACGTCCTGGACCAACAGCGGCAACATGCTCATCCAGTCCGCCAGTCCCTACGCGCCCACCAACGGCACCCGCCTCCTCGCCTTCAACGCCGCCCAGCTCACCCCGAACGGCGTTCTTTCCCAGTCCTTCCCCACCGTTTCCGGCAGGACCTATCAACTCGCTTTCGACGCCGGCGTCCTCGCTTACAACACCAGCGCGCAACGCATGCAGGTGACCGTCGATGGATCGTCCAACCTCCTCACCCGCACCATTGACATCACCGGCATCGGCGGCGGTGCCACGCGCTGGCTGCCCCAGTCGTTCACCTTCACCGCCAACAGCAGCAACACCACCCTCAGCTTCCGCGACCAGTCCACCACCTCCAACGGTCTGGACCTCGTTCTCGACAACGTGCGCGTCATCGGCAGCACCACCAATCACGCGGTGACGGTGGCATCCATGCCCACCTCCGGGTTGCTCATCGCCGTCAGCCCGCCCGACCAGGCTTCCCTCGCTGGAGCCGCCACCAGCTTCACTCGCAGTTACGCGGAAGGCACCATCATCAACCTCAGCGCACCTCCGCTTTCGGGGGCCACCGCCTTCGTGAAATGGCAACGGAATGGAAACGACCTGGCCAGCACACGCAATGTGAGCGTCACGATCGATGCGCCAATGACCCTCACCGCGATCTACGGCAACAATGCCGCACCGATCGCCACCAACGACAGCTACTCGACCGCGGTCAACACGCCACTCGTCATCCCCGCACCCGGCGTCCTCGGAAATGACACGGACGCGGACCTGAACCCACTCACCTCCTCCATCGTCGCCGCAGCCTCACGCGGATCGGTCGTCCTCAATACCGATGGCGGCTTCACCTACACGCCGGAAACCGACTACACTGGCCCCGTCACCTTCACTTACCGCGCCAACGACGGTTCTTCCAACTCGAACACCGCCACCGTCGAGATCAACGTGCTGCCCGTCAGCCCGGGCACCATCACCAATGGCAGCTTCGAACTTGGCGAGGCCGGATGGACGATGAGCGGCAACCGCCTGGTCATCGACACCCAGACGCCTTACGTCCCTACCGATGGATCAAAACTCATGGTCTTCAACGGTGCGCAGAGCACGCCCAATGCGGTCATTTCCCAGACCTTCACCACCATCCAAGGCCAAGCCTACGTGCTGAACCTCGACGCGGGAGTCATCGGTGCCGCCGGATCGCAGCAAAGGCTGCAGGTCGGCATCACCGGAAACTCGACCTTGGTATCCTCCCTAGAAACCCTGACCGGCACCGGAATCGGAGCCGCAAACTGGAGCGCAAGGAGCTATGCGTTCGTCGCCAACAGCAACAGCACCACGCTCACCCTCTCCGACTTGTCCACCACATCGGACACCGTGGACCTTCTCATCGACAATGTGCGTCTCGCCACCGGCAACGCCCGCACGCTTGTAGTCAACTCATCCACCTCATCGGGCGTCGGCATCACTGCATCCCCCGCCGACATCAACGCAAATGGCGATGGCACCACCTCCTTCACCCGCTATTACAACGACGGCACCAGCGTCACACTCACTGCTCCCGCCACCGCCGGCGGTGGTTCCTTCCTGAAGTGGCAGAAGAACGGATCGGATCTCTCCACCAATCCAGCCCTCACCCTGACCATCGACGCGAACACCACGCTGACAGCCGTGTTTGCCGAAAACACCGCTCCATCCGCCAATACGGACACCTACAACGCGGAAATCGACAGCGCCCTCAATGTGGCCGCTCCCGGCGTGCTCGGAAACGATACCGATACCGAATCCCAGCCACTCACCGCCACCCTCGTGACCGGACCGACGAACGGAACCGTCACTCTGAACAGCAATGGCGGGTTCACCTATACCCCGAACACTGGATACACCGGTCCGGATTCCTTCACCTATCGTGCCAACGACGGATTCACCAACTCGGCGAACGCCACGGTCAACCTTACGGTGAACAACATCGCCCAGGGAACCCTCGTCAACGGCTCCTTCGAAGATGGCTCCAACGGCTGGACCATCACGGGCAACCACTTCATCGTCGATGAAGCCGCTCCCTACCTTGCAACCGACGGTTCGAAACTCGTCGTTTCCAACGGAGGCAACCAGAGCCCCAACGCGGTCTTCTCCCAATCCTTCGCCACCTCGGTCGGCAAAACCTACGTCGTCACCCTCGACACCGGTGCCATCGGAAGCGCCGGCCTCCAGCAAAAGCTCCTGGTTTCCATCACCGGGAACAGCAGCCGTCTTTCCCAGCAGGAAACCCTCACCGCCACCGGCTTCGGAGCCGCCGCCTGGTCCACCAAGACCTACACTTTCGTCGCCGACAGCACCACCAGCACCCTCAGCCTCACCGATCAATCGACCGTGACCGACCTGGTGGACCTCCTCATCGACAACGTCGCCGTCGCACTTCGCCTCCAGCGCACGCTCACCATCGAGTCCAACCCGGACAGCGGCCTTGCCATCAGCGCAAGCCCGAACGACCTGAACGGCAACGGCAATGGCAGCACGGGATTCACCCGGGTTTATAACAACAACACCACCGTCACCCTCACCGCCCCCGCCAACGCAGGAGTCGCCGATTTCATCAAGTGGCGCCGCAATGGCAGCGACTTCTCGGGCAACCGCAGTGTCGATGTGACCATGAACGCGGACTACACGCTCACGGCGGTCTATGGAGTCAACAGCGCCCCGATTGCCTCCGGGAACTCCTATTCCACCCTCGCCAACACCACCCTCACGATCAACGCCCCTGGAGTGCTCGCGAACGACAGCGATCCCGAAAGCACTCCGCTCAGCGCCCTCGTGGAAACCACGACCACCAGCGGAACCCTCTCGTTGAATTCCAACGGTGGATTCTCCTACACGCCGAACACCGGCTTTACCGGCACCGATTCTTTCACCTACCGCGCCAGCGACGGAGCGCTTCAGTCCGCTCCCGCCACCGTGCAGATCACCGTGGAAGCTCCGGCAGCAGCCTCACTTGCCAACGGCAGCTTCGAGGATGGCACCACCGGATGGACCATCTCCGGCAACCACTTCGTCATCGACTCCACCGCACCTTACAATGCCACCGATGAAGCAAAGCTCCTCGTCCTCAACGGCGGCCAACTCGCCCCGAACGCCGTGTTGTCGCAAAACATCGCCACCACCCCGGGCACGACCTACCTGCTCCAGTTCGACATGGGCGTCGTCGGGGACTCCGGCACCGTGCAACGCCTCGGCGTGAACGTGTCCGGAACCGGCAGCCTCATTTCCCAAACCGAATCCATCACGGCCGCCGGAATGAGCACCGTGAACTGGACACCGGAGTCCTTCACTTTCGTCGCGAACAGCACGAGCACCACCATCAGCCTCAGCGACCTTTCCACCACTTCGTTCAATGTCGACCTTCTCCTCGACAACATCCGCGTGATCCCGCAGGGCACCCGCACCCTCAAGGTCACCTCTCCCGTCGGCACCGGACTGGCCGTCACCGCCAGCCCGGTCGACCGCAACGGCAATGCCGGTGGATCCACCGTGTTCCACCGCTTCCACAACAACGGCACCGTCGTCACCCTCACCGCCCCCGCCACTGCGGGTGGATCGAACTTCCTCCGCTGGCGCAGGAATGGCGTGGACCAGGCGTCCACCGCCACCACCACCGTGACCATGGACGAGGACGTCACCATGACCGCCGTCTATGCCGCCGCGCCGCAAATCCTCGTGAACGGCAGCTTTGAGAATGGCTACACCGGCTGGACTCAATCCGGAAACCAGATCGTTTCATCCGGACTCACCCCCACCGAGGGCACCAAGGCGGTCGAGTTCAACGGGGGCCAACTGACCCCCAACGGCGTGCTCAGCCAGTCCTTCGCCACGGTGCCGGGACTCACCTATCAGCTCGCCTTCGACGCCGGCACCTTCGCCCTCAACACCCTCACCCAGACGCTGCAGGTCAGCGTCGATGGAAACACCAACCTGCTTTCCCGCACCGTCAGCGTGCAGGGCATCGGCGGCGGACTCACCCGTTGGGTGCCTCAGTCGTTCAGTTTCATCGCCAACAGCAGCACCACCACGCTCACCTTCCGTGATGTCTCTTCCAGTGGAAACCTGATCGACCTCCTGCTCGACAACGTCCGCGTCAACGGCGGCCCCACCATCCCGCGCACTCTCACCGTCACCTCCTCGCCGGACTCCGGCCTCAGCGTGGGAGTGAGCCCCTCCGACCTCAACAGCGCAGCCGCGGGAACCACCCTCTTCACGCGTTCCTACACCCAGGGTTCCGTGGTCACCCTCACCGCGCCCCTCGCTTCCGGCACCCGCCGGTTCTCGAAGTGGACACGCAATGGCGCTGATTTCGCCACCACCCCTGCGGCCTCTGTCACCGTGGATGCAGACATCACCCTCGATGCGGTCTACATCGCCAACACCGCACCTGTTGCTCTTGCGGACAACCACACCACCACCGTCGGCAATCCGGTGACCATCGCAGCTCCCGGCGTTCTCGGCAACGACACGGATGCCGAGTCCAATCCGCTCACGGCCGTCGTCGTCACCAATCCGTCTAACGGAACCGTCACACTCAATGCCAACGGCGGATTCACCTACACCCCATCCGCCACCTTCCAAGGCACGGACACCTTCACCTACAAGGCTAACGACGGTGTTGCCGACTCCAACATCGAGACGGTCACGATCCAGGTGAATGCCCCGTCGGCTGGTCCATTTGTCAATGGCTCCTTTGAAGACGGTTTCACGGGATGGACGGTCACTGGAAACACCCAGATCCAATCGGGTTCACCCTATGCGCCCACCAACGGCACCAAGCTCGCTGGATTCAATGGCGGCAACACCACTCCCAACGGCACCCTCTCGCAGACCTTTGGAACGGTGGCCGGCACAAACTACACGCTCACCTTCGATGCCGGAGCCCTTGCCTTCAACACCAGCACCCAGCGTATCCAGGTCACCGTCAACGGATCGTCCAGCCTGCTCAACCAGACGATCAGCATCACCGGTCTCGGCAACGGCAACACCCGCTGGCTCTCGCAGTCGTTCAACTTCACCGCGGACAGTGCCACCACCACGCTGACCTTCACCGACGTCTCCACCACGACCAATCTGCTCGACCTCGTGCTCGACAAGGTGGCCATCAGCGGCGGCCCCGTCACCACCAACACGCTCACCGTGGCATCCTCACCCGCCACCGGAGCCTCGATCACCGTGAGCCCGGCCGACAATGCCGGCAACTCCAGCGGCACGGCCCAATTCACACGCACCTACAACACCGGCAGCGTCGTCAACCTCACCGCTCCCGCCACCTTCGGTGGAAACGTGTTCCAGAAGTGGCAACGCAACGGGGTGGACGCAGCCACCACGGCGGCGACGACGGTCACAATCAATGCCGATGTCACCATGACCGCGGTTTACGCCCCGGGTGCCGGTCCCTCCCTGCTCGTGAATGGCAGCTTTGAATCCGGATTCACCGGTTGGCTCACCGCCGGCAACGTGGAAATCCAGTCCAGTTCCCCATTCACCGCCACCGATGGCACGAACATCGCCGGATTCAACGGCGCGAACTCCACTCCCAATGGCGTGGTCTCCCAATCCTTCGCCACCACCCCCGGCGCATCCTACACCCTCGCGTTCGATGCAGGCGCGCTTTCCTTCACCACCGCTCCTCAGAGCATGAACGTCTCGGTCACCGGCACCGGCAGCCTGCTTTCCCAAGTAGTCACCGTCACCCGCACCGGCGGCAGCAACAACCTCTGGGTACCGCAGTCGTTCACCTTCGTCGCCAACAGCGCCACCTCCACCGTCAGCTTCACCGACGTCTCGACCTCCACAGCCGGTCTCGACCTCACGCTCGACAACGTCCGCGTCTCGCTCAACGCGGGAGCCCCCATCCTCCAGACGCTCACCGTCAACTCCACCCCGGTCAGCGCCGCCATCGGCGTGAGCCCGAATGATTCGAACGGCAGCGGAAACGGCACCGCCAGCTTCGGCCGCGCCTACGCCACCGACACCGTGGTCACCCTCACCGCACCCTCCACCTCCGGCGGTGGCAGCTTCCAGAAATGGCAGATGAACGGCGTGGACCTCACCACCAATAACGTGGCGGTCATCACCATGAACGCGAGCTACACGCTCACCGCGGTGTATTCCAACCCCGGATTCAGCAACGGCAGCTTTGAAACCGGAACCTTCGCCCCATGGACCACCTCCGGCGGCACGGTGGACAGCGTGAAGATCAACTCGGTCATCGGCGGCACCCAAGGCTCGAGGATCGTCGAGTTCAATAGCGCGCAATCCCCCGCCGGCGGTGTGCTCACCCAGACCTTCGCCACCACTCCCGGCGTGATCTACAATCTCGCCTTCGACCTCGGTGTGATCGCCTTCAACACCAACCAGCAACGCGTGCTCGTCACCGTCAATGGCAGCAGCCAGCTGCTCTCGCAAACCGCCACCATCAACGGCAACAACCTGGGAACTCCGAAGTGGGAGGCGAAGAGCTACAGCTTCACCGCCAACAGCACCGCCACCACCCTCACCTTCACCGACACCTCCACGGTGACCAATGCCATCGACATGCTGTTGGACAATGTCCGCGTCACCAATGCGAACGCCCGCAGCGTCACCATCGACACCGTGGTGGCCGGTGCCATCGCCGCCACCCTCAGCCCGGCCGATAACAACGGTGCTGCGGACGGCACCACCCGCCTCACCCGCGAATACAACGTCGGCACCACCCTCAACCTGAGCGTTCCGGCCACCGCCGCCAACGGCGCGACCTTCGTCAAGTGGGTCAAGGACGGAGCCGATCACTCGACCAACCGCTCCACCACCGTCAGCATCACCGCAGACACCAATCTGGTCGCGGTCTACACCGGCGGCACCTTCGCTCCGCTGGGCACCAACCTGATCCAGAACCACAGCTTCGAGCTGCTCCCGGACTTTGTCTCCTGGGCCACCACCGGTGCCACCCGCATCGAGAAGCCGCAGGCCTCGTCCGGATTCCCCACCGATGGAAACAACATCCTCTCCTTCAACGTCGGCGGCGGAACCAATGACGGCGTGGTCACCCAGCAGTTCGCCACCACCATCGGCACCACCTACACGCTCCAACTCGACGTCGGAGTTTACGGCGGCCCCACCGGTGCAGCCATCGATCAGACGCTCAGCATCCAGGCCATCGGAAATGGCATCCCGCTCTCCAGGACCGTGACCGTCCGCGGCAGCAGCTCCAGCTTTGTTTGGACCGCACAGACCTTCACCTTCACCGCGGACAGCACCAGCACGACCTTGCGTCTTGCCGATGCCTCCTCCACCGGCGCTGGCACCGACCTCTTCGTGGACAATGTCCGCGTCCGCAGCGGCATGCTGCCACCCTCCACACTCACCGTGGCCTCCACCCCGGCCGCCGGGAAGGTCATCACCGTCAACAACCCGGACCTCGCCGGCCAGGGCAATGGCACCACCGACTTCTCACGGATCTACAATACCGGTGCGAACGTCGCCATGGTCGCTCCCTTCCAGAACTTCGTGAAGTGGCTCAAGAACGGCCAATGGTATGCCACCAATCCAAGCATCAACGTGCTGGTGGATGGAAACCACACCATGACCGCCGTTTACAC
>JAIXOR010000079.1 GCA_027486655.1 Verrucomicrobiaceae bacterium
CCCGGCGGCGGCTTCTTCGGCGTTGGTCCAGCCGTCGTGGTCCGGGTCGGCTTGGGGATCGAACTCGGGGGGAAGGAGTTGTTGGTTGTTGTATTGCTTTTCCCAAAGGTCGCTCAGGCCGTTGCCATTGACATCGAGGATGGCGTGGGCCTTTGGCGTGAGGAAAAGACAGAGGCTTGCAGCGGTGGTGAGGAGTCGGAGATTCACTGGGCACCTCCTTGCGCGGCAGGTGCGGCGGGTTCTTCGGTGCGCCAATAGTGGATGGTGATGTCTTTTTCGGGTGGGGGTGGGTTTTTCGCGGCCTCGGCGGCTTGAAGGCGGGCGGTTTCGCGGCCTTGCCAGGCTTCGAGCAGGCGGGGGTATTCGCGCTGATAGAGTTCGTGAAGGGCCTGAAGGGCACTGAGCGTGGTGGCATCCGGAGTGCCGCTGGTGAGGGTGAAGGTGGCGTTTCCTTCAGGGAGGCTCGGGATGTCAGGCGCGGGAGTGGGGCTCAGTCCGGTGGCGTGGCGTTGCCTGAGGAGGTCAAGGTCGGCGTTTCCCCAGCCGAGGAAGAGTTGATGGGTGCCGCCTTGGGAGTCGGTGAAGTTCTGGATGCCGGCGATGAGGGCAAAATCGGCGCTGGACCAGAAGGTGATGGGGGTGGCGTCTTGCGTCCAGACTCTCACATGAGTGCGAGCGGCGGAGGCGGCGGAACGGTAAACGGTGGCGCTGAGATGGAGGGGTTGCGGCCGGGGAAGAGCTTGGCGCTGGGCGAGGCGCTTTTGGAAGGCGCTCAGGGATTGTGGAGTGGGGGCAGGCGCGGATTCGGGGGGCGGTGGGAGGTCGATGGGTTTGATCTGGTGGACGGTGATGGTTTGGTCGCCATCTTGAGTCACCGTGGTGGAAACGATGTCCTCTGGTTTCACCTCGTAAGGCGCAGGTTCGGGTGTGGTGGCGGTGGGAGTGCCGTCAGGGATCTGGCCGAGGATTTCCGGTTGGCCGGTGGCGGCAGGCTCCGTGGTTTGTGCAAAGGCAACACCTGCGAGAGCGATCAGCCACAAGGGGAGGATGTGTGGTTTCATGTCGTGTGAATGAGGGATAGGAGTCCGTCCTGATTGTGGAACCTTCGAGTTGTGGTGTCGGTCCGACGAGTGGGCGGTGGGAGTCATCCGTCGCTCCCCGTCTTAAGGACCGCTCGCAGGAAACGAAATCCGCCTGGGGCACTCAAGCGGATTTGCCTGATTTTTCCGGACGCTGGTTTTTTAAAAACTCACAAAATCGGCACTGTGTGGAATCTTCTGGCATCTCTCCATAGTTTCATCTATCAGGCCGAGCTGATCGTCATGCGATCTTTCCAGTCATGCGCCTTCATCCAATGCGGTGCGCGTTCCCATGGTTCGAATCCAACATTCACCACTGCTCACGCTTGGGGTGGGCAGGACGCCGGGCCATTTTCCAAACGAGCAGGAAAAGAAGAACCAAACCCGAAATCCAAAGCACCCGGATGCCGGGATGCTCCACCGGATCAGGAACCGCTTTGAGCTCCATCTCCGGCCGTGCGGCCGGATGGCGCGGGCCAGGGAGGGTTGCGGAGCGGGGTTTCCTGGTGGAGATCGCTTTCGGAACCTCAAGGGATTCGCAACCCGGCCAGTTGGCCTTCAGCCAGCGGGCGAGTTCGGCGGCCCTGACGGGGATGAGGCTTTCCTCCAGTTTTGGTGCGATCTCCTGCACGAAGCGGCTTTCCTTGAGTTCGGGATTACCGATGATCGCAAGATACGAGTGGGCCATGATGCTATCGAGGGGGAGTCCGGAGGTGCTTTGCCCCGAATCCGCCGCAGGCCCTTCCATCATCAAGCCTCTCGCTCTCTCCGCGAGGAACGTCTCACCCTTCTTGCTCGTGAAGTAACTGGTGAAAACCAGGAGCTTGTAGAACCTTCGGGAGTCCGTCTCGCTCTTCAACAATCGCCGGAGTTCGGTGGAATCGTTGATCTCCAGATCGGGCGAAAGAAGCAGTTGGATCGCCCGGTCCGCCACGGATGATTGATTGCCCTGCCTGAACATCCATTCCGCTAGGGCACGGATTTTCTCTGAGTCGCTCAGCCCGCCCAAGGCCGCCTCCCGGATCTGCTTGCGCTCCGGGCTGGGGGAGAGCTCGAAGGATTGAGAAGTGGCATGAATTCCCTGCGACACACGCGTCAGGATCTCTTCCGATACCAGGGATTCAGCTCCGGCTTTCTCCGGCAGGCAGATGAGGCATAAGAAGATGGATAGGCTGGAGAGTTTCAACATGGCATCTCAAGTCCAGGGGATGTTTTCGTTGATCCTCCGCGCCCCGCCTTTTGCGCTCCCTGTGGAGAGAAGGCCGGCAAGCGGTTTACCGGCTGATCGTGGCGGGTCCGCTTCCGAAGTTTTGCCAGCCGAAGATGCCTTGGTAGTACAGCGTCGAGTGCCTGCCGCTGATGGTGCTGGTGCCCACCGAATCGCAGCCGATCCGCCACCACAGGTATTGGGGGTTGAGGGAGGGATGGTTCGTGACGAACACCACACCGTGCGCCGTGGATGAGGGGCCGGCAGGCGAGCCGTCGTTCGGGTCGATCAATGTGAAGGGTCCGCCGATCGGGCTTCCGCCTGCGGGTTGATAGGTGGTGGTGCCGGCCACGCCGGTCGCGTCGAATTGATAGGTCAGCAGGTTGGGGCCGAGGGGAATGCTCACCAGCCGCCCTGCCAGGGAAGAGGGGGCGGTGGCATCGGGGTGGCGGGCGAGGGCGATCCGATAGAAGGCTTTCTCGGCGGCGGCATCGTCCAAAGCGATTGAAGTCGGCGGAGAGGTCGATCCGAGACCGACGTGGAATCCGGATGAGTCCAGTTCCTGCCATGTGGCTGCGGCGGGTCCGGACGAGCGATGGACGTGGAAGACATCGCCGGCCGTCATCGGGTTTTGAAAACGCCACAGAGCCGCCACACCCCGCTGGACTTCGAGTTGGCCGGGTGGCTGGAGCACCTCGGGCAGCCCTTGGGCCGCCTCGTTGAAGGCCACGGCGGCGGGATCGGTGCGGGTGAAGGTCACGTTTTGGATCGTCGTGCCATCCGCCCCCGCGGCGAGGACCGCATCGATTGTGCTGCGGCTTGGCAGGTCGTTGACGATGCCGAAGACGGTGTAGACGTTGTTGAACTGGCTGAGCGTGAGGTTGCCTGTGAAGAAGATCTGGCTGCCATTGGTGTTGGGGCCGGCGTTGGCCATCGAGAGCACGTAGGGCACGTGGGTGAGTGCCGGGTGGAATTCATCGCGCAGCGTGTATCCCGGTCCGCCCGCATTGGATCCGGTGCCGGATCCAGTTTGGATGATCTTGAAGCTGCTTTCATTGACCACCCGGTAGAAGGTCTCGCCGGCAAAGAGGGGTTTTCTCACGATCCTGCCGCCCTGGTCCAGGCGTGTGCGCGTGCCCTGGGCCAGCGTCATGAAGTTGGCCACCGTGCGTGGTGCCTTGTCGTGCTGCAACTCGACGACGATGTTGCCGCGGTTGGTTTCGAAGGTGGCGAGCAGGGCCGCCCGCGCCGGGATGGCCAGGAGAATCAGGGTGAGGATGGGTTTCACGCCGCGGGAATTCGCCCGGTTTCAGCCGCTCGGGCAAGTCCCATCTTGCCGGTAACCGACGGAGGCGGAGGAATTTGGAAATGGATTTCGGCATCGTCTCCGCTACACGGAGGCATCCCTGCACATGAAACCAGTGACCATCGCAATCATCGGAGCCGGCAAGCGTGGAGAGGCCTACGCGGCCTATGCAAAACGCCATCCGGAAGAGCTCCGGGTGGTGGCGGTGGCCGAACCGCGGGCTCTGTTGCGGAAAAGGATGGCGGACGAGCACTGCATCCCGCCGGATGCCTGCTTTGAGAGTTACGAGGATCTCGCCTGCCACGGCAAACTCGCCGACATGGTTGCGATCTGCACGCAGGACAGGCTGCATCTGGCACCTGTGGAGGCCCTGGCTCCGAAGGGCTACGCCATTCTTCTTGAAAAGCCTTTATCCCCGGACCCGGAAGAGTGCGAAAGAATCGTGGAATGCGTGAAGCGGCATGGCTGTTTGTTCGCGGTGTGCCATGTGCTGCTCTACACGGACCTTACCCGGGAGCTCCACTCGCTGCTGCGTAAGGGGGCCATTGGTGAGATCGTGAGCGTCCAGCATCTGGAGCCGGTCGGCTGGTGGCATCAGGCGCATTCGTTTGTGCGTGGAAACTGGCGAAATGAGGAGGAGTCTTCGTTCATGCTGCTCGCCAAAAGCTGCCATGACATCGATTGGCTTCGCCACATCGTTGGCCGTCCCTGTCGGCGGGTGAGCAGCTTCGGCTCGCTGCGGCATTTCAAACGATCCGAAAAGCCTGCGGGGGCTTCGGATCGCTGTTGGACCTGCCCGGATGAGGTGGAGTCCGGCTGTCCCTATTCGGCGAAGCGGATTTACCATGGGAATTTCGGTAGGGACAAGGTCGCGGATTATCTGAACGACATCATCACGGAAGGCGTCGGCACGTGGGAGGCTGTGGAGGCTGCCTTGAAGTCGGGTCCCTACGGCCGCTGCGTTTACGAATGCGACAACGACGTGGTGGATCATCAAACGGTGATGCTTGAATACGAGGGACCGGTCACCGCGACCTTCACGATGACCGCGTTCACGCCATCGATGCACCGGACGGCACGGATCTTCGGGACGCGGGGCTTCATTGAGACCGATTTCGTCCGGATCAAGGTCTATGATTTTCTCACGGAGAAGGAGGAGGTTTTCGATACCCGGGTTGCCTCCGGGGCGTCGACGGCGGCATCCGGTCACGGGGGAGGGGACTACCACTTGATGAAGGCATTTGTATCCGCGGTGGCGACGGGGGACGCGAGCGGTCTCTGGTCCGGCCCGGATGCCACGCTGGAGAGCCACCGCACGGTCTTCGCCGCAGAGGAATCCCGGAAAAGCGGGAAAGTGGTGGATCTTCCACTTGGCGCGAAGGTCCTTGATCGCAGGCTTCACGCAAATACGGGAAGGCAGGATGCTGGCGCGGCCGCCACGGTGCTGCATTGATGGAAGGGGCCTTGGTGGTGCGCCCGGGACCGTGGTGAAGGATGGTGAAATGTCGGGAGATCTCCTCCGGTAAATGCCACTTGCCCGCGACGTTTCCTGTGCCTTCCGCCGATGAAGATTTCCCCGTCATTCCTGCTGCTTGCCTTGTGTGCGCTTCCGGGCCACGGCACGGGCGGCCAGGTCGAGTTCCGCAGGGACATCCTTCCGATCCTTTCGGAAAACTGTTTCCACTGTCATGGCCCGGACTCCGCCACACGGAAGAGCGGCTTGCGCCTGGATCGGCGCGACGGTGCCGTCTCGCCCGCGGAGTCCGGCAGTCCTGCGATTGTTCCCGGCAAACCGGATGACAGCGCGTTGATCCAAAGGATCCTCTCCCATGATCCGGATCTGGTGATGCCTCCGCCGTCGTCCAAGAAATCGGTCCCGGCGGCGGATGTCGACAAGCTGCGTCGCTGGATCGCAGACGGCGCGGTCTATCAGAATCACTGGGCCTTCGATCCCATCCGGCGTCCCGAGCCACCGGATGCGGGAGGGTCCAACTGGCCTCGAAATCCGATCGATCATTTCATTCTCCGGCGGCTTGCGGACTCCGGGTTGAAACCCTCACCGGAGGCGGACAGGGCCGCGCTCTTGCGTCGGGTGACCCTCGACCTGACGGGCATGCCTCCCGGTCCGGAAGAGATCCGGGATTTCCTGTCGGACCGCGAGCCCGGGGCCTACGAGCGTGTGGTCGATCGATTGCTTGCAAGCCCGCGCTATGGGGAGCGGATGGCGCTTCCCTGGCTGGATGCGGCGCGTTACGCGGACAGCAACGGTTTCCAGCAGGATGGAGACACCCATCAGCATGTGTGGCGGGACTGGGTGGTGAAGGCCCTCAACGAAAACATGCCCTTCGATCGCTTCGCAATCGAGCAGCTTGCCGGCGATCTTTTGCCATCCGCCACCATCGATCAAAAGATCGCCACCGCATTCAATCGCAACCATTTGCTCAACGGCGAGGGTGGAGCCATTGCCGAAGAGCAACGGAATGTCATCCTGTTCGATCGCGTGGACGTCACCGCAACCACGTTTCTGGGGCTGACCATGGCTTGTGCCCAGTGTCATGATCACAAATACGATCCTCTGCCGCAGCGTGACTACTACCGCATGATGGCGTTCTTCAACCAGGTGCCGGAAACCGGGATGCCGCCGGGCGGGGGACAATACCGCATCGCCGAACCGTGGATCCATGCCGGTGCACCCGCCGAGATGGAACGGCTGGCCGCCCTTGAGGAGGCCGCCCGTGCCGCCTCGGTGGAGACTCCGGAATTGGCCCGGGCCCGCGACGAGTGGGAGAAGTCGATCCGCGGTCTTGCTCCGGTTTCATGGGTTCCGGTGAGGCCGGTTTCCGCGGAGTCCGATCAAGGAGTCACCCTCACGGTCGAGGAGGATCACTCGCTCATGGCCTCGGGTCCGCGGCCTGAGCGCGCGATCTATCAGATCCAACTCCCGAAGTCCGCGGATCCTGTCACCGGCATCCGCATCGAGACGATTCCCGATGCCCGACTGCCCTCGAAGGGCGCGGGCCGTTCGGATAGTGGAAACGCGGTCATCACCCGCATCCGCCTGCTTGCCGGAGGAGCGCCGGTGCCGCTGGTGCATGCCTCGGCGGATTATTCGCAGGGCGGCTTCAGCGCGGCTGGTGCGATCGACGAGGACCCTGCCACGGCCTGGGCGTTCTATCCGGATGTGACCACTCCGCATCACCTCGTGGTCCAGGCCTCATCTCCTGTGCCCGCCGGGGTGGACATGGTTTTCATCATCGAGTTCCAGTCGGTGCACACCCAGCATCAGCTCGGTCGCTTCCGGGTGCTCGCAAGTTCATCTCCCGAACCCTCCCGCAGAGCCGCCCTGCCGCAAAAGGTGGTGGCCGCTCTCGCCAAGGCGGCGGACTCGCGATCTGCGGGCGAACGGGCACTGATTCTGGATCAGTTCATCGACACTTCTTCGCTGCCCGCGGCCGTCGCTTTCCGGGAAGCAAGGAAAGCAGCGGAAAGCGCGCTGGGCTCCTTCCGCGAATCGCTGCCCAAGGTGATGGTCATGTCGGACGACCGACCGCGGAAGACTCATGTGTTTGACCGGGGAAACTACCTGACTCCCGCCGCCGAGGTGAGCCCGGGCACTCCGGAATGCCTGCCGCCGATGGACCCGTCGCTGCCAGCCAACCGCCTCGGCTTCGCCCGCTGGCTGGTGTCCGGAGACCATCCACTCACCCCGCGTGTGCAGGTGAACCGGTATTGGCAGCTCTTCTTCGGCACGGGCATTGTCAAAAGCTCGGAGAACCTCGGTGTGCAGGCGGATGCGCCCACCCACCCCGAGTTGTTGGACTGGCTGGCCGCCGAGTTCCGCGGCTCCGCGTGGAATGTGAAGCACATCCACCGATTGATCGTCACCAGCGCCACCTACCGTCAGTCCGCGGTGGTGAAGCCATCGTTGTTAGAAGTGGATCCCGAGAACAAGCTCCTCGCCCGGGCTCCGAGGCTGCGGCTTTCCTCGCCCATTCTCCGTGATCTCGCGCTCTCGGCATCCGGCCTGCTCGACACCCGCATGGGGGGGGAACCCGTCTATCCCTATCAGCCGAAAGGCATTTGGGACGGGCTCTCCATCACCAAGGAGCGCGATTTCACCTATCCGCAATCGACCGGCGCGGATCTGCACCGTCGCAGCCTCTACACCTTCTGGCGCCGGACCGTGGCTCCCGGAAACATGTTCGATGCCTCCACGCGCAACACCTGCTCGGTCAAACCTTCCGTCACCAACACGCCGCTCCACGCGCTCACCACGCTCAACGACGTCACATGGGTGGAGGCTGCGCGGGCTCTCGCCGCACGAGTCGCCGGGGAGGAGCCCGCCGGAAACGTGGAGGCTTGGATTTCCGGCGCGTTCCTGCGCGTTTGTTCCCGTTCTCCCTCCGCGGCGGAGTTGGCCGTGCTGCATCGCAGCCATGCCAAAGCCCTCGCCCGCTTCCAGGCGGATGCGGCTGCGGCCGAGGCCTTCCTGAGCGTGGGAGAAGCGGCGCGCCGTTCACCGATGTCCCGACCGGACTTTGCCGCCTTGTCCGCCGTCTGTCTCACCATTCTCAATCTCGACGAAGCGCTCAACCGCGGATGATCCGCCAGCCCCCACGACCATGGACCCATTTGAAACCCATCGCAGGCACCTGACGCGCAGACAGTTCTTCGGCCGCAGTGCGGGCGGGATCGGCGCAGCGGTGCTCGGCAGTCTTCTCCGTCAGGACGGTCTTGGCGCCGAGCGATCCGTGCTCACCGATTTCGCTCCGCGGGCCAAGCGTGTCATCGTTCTCTGGCAGGGGGGGGCGCCCTCGCAGGTCGATCTCTTCGATCACAAGCCCGGCCTGGAAAAACTGAGGCTTCAGGAACTGCCCGAGTCGGTGCGCGCCGGAACGCGCTTGTCCACGATGACCTCCGGGCAGAAGAAATTCCCGATCCTTCCCGCCATCAAGCCCTTCCGGCGCTGCGGTGAATCCGGGCTCTGGCTGTCCGAAATGATTCCTCACACCGGGGCCATCGCCGATGACATCTGCCTGATCCGCTCGATGCACACCGAGGCGGTGAACCACGCTCCCGGGGTGACGTTCTTTCTAACAGGCAGCCAGGTGCCCGGCCGGCCCAGTCTCGGTGCGTGGACGACATACGGCCTGGGCAGCCTGACGAGTGACCTTCCCGCCTTTGTGGTGATGACTTCCTCGGATCGCGAGAAATCCTGCGGCCAGCTGTTCTTCGACCATTACTGGGGCAGCGGTTTCATCCCGTCGAGATACCAGGGCGTGCGCTTCCGCAGCGAGGGCGACCCGGTTCTTTATCTCAGCAACCCGGACGGCATGTCGCGGGACCTCAGGCGTTCGATGCTGGACGATCTTGCAGAGCTCAACCAGCTCCACCTCGCCGAGTTCGGGGATCCGGAGATCGATACGCGCATCACCCAGTATGAGATGGCCTATCAGATGCAGGCCAGCGTTCCCGAGCTCACCGACATTTCCCGCGAGCCGGCGTCGGTTCTTGAGATGTATGGCCCCGACGTTCAGCGCAGCGGCTCCTACGCACGCAACTGCCTGCTTGCCCGGCGTCTCATCGAGCGCGGCACCCGTTTCGTCCAGCTCATGCACTCGGGTTGGGACCAGCACAACAACCTGCCCACCCAGCTTGAGAAACAATGCCGGGACACCGACCAACCGTCCGCCGCGCTGGTCAGGGACCTCAAGCAGCGCGGTTTGTTAGAGGATACGGTGGTCATCTGGGCCAGCGAGTTCGGGCGCACCGTTTTTGTGCAGGGCGATGTGGCGAATCCGCGCCACGGCCGCGACCACTTCGGTGCCTGTTATTCGATGTGGGTGGCCGGCGGCGGTTTCAAGCCCGGGCACGTTCACGGGGAAACCGATGATTTCTGTTACCGGATCGTGAAGGACGCGGTGGGCGTGCATGATTTCCAGGCCACCCTGCTGCATCAGCTCGGGCTCGACCACGAACGCCTCACCTTCCGGCATCAGGGCAGGAACTTCCGGCTCACCGACGTGCACGGACAACTCGTCCAGCCGATTATTTCGTGACGGCGGCCCGCCCGATGAGCAGAAGCCGCAGGCCGTTCAGGCAGACGAGAACCGTGCTGCCTTCGTGCCCGACGACGCCCAGGGGCAGCGGCAGCGCGAAACCCAGGGCCGAGATGACCAGAACCACGATGACCGCGCTCGCAAAGCCGAGATTCTGATAGAGAACCCGCCTTGCCCGGCGCGCGTGGGAGAGAAGCAGCGGAATGTTCTCCAAACGGTCTCCCATCAAAACGATGTCCGCGGTCTCCATGGCCACATCGGTGCCGGCCGCTCCCATCGCCACGCCAAGGTCGGACAAAGCGAGTGCGGGCGCGTCGTTCACGCCATCGCCCACCATCATCACGGTGCCCTCGTGTTTCAGCGCCCGGATCACTTCGAGCTTGTCCGCGGGCAGGAGTTCGGAGCGGACTTCGTCGACCTGCGCTTCACGCGCGATCGCTTGGGCCACGGCATCCTGATCGCCGGTGAGCATGACGACTTTCTTCACGCCGATCGCCTTGAGTTGCCGCGCCAGGTCGCGGGCCGTCGGGCGGATCGTGTCCGCCATGGCCAGGCCTGCGAGGGCGGTGAGGCCCCCGGCATTCCTCACTCCGAGCCAGACGCAGGTTTTTCCATCATCGAGCAATGGCCGAGCGAGGTCCAGCAGCGGATCCATCCCGGCGGCGCCTGCCTC
The DNA here is from genome assembly GCA_027486655.1 of Verrucomicrobiaceae bacterium. Taxonomy (GTDB): domain Bacteria; phylum Verrucomicrobiota; class Verrucomicrobiia; order Verrucomicrobiales; family Akkermansiaceae; genus Luteolibacter. The sequence continues at coordinate 10,325 of JAIXOR010000079.1, forward strand.
GCGGAAGAGCCTTTCGCTGCCGATCACGTGAATGACTCCGCCAATCACGGCTTCGGCGCCTTTGCCTGCGGTGGATTGGAAGCCCGAGGCCTCGGGCACCTCCACGCCGAGCTCTCTCGCGCGGTTGACGATGGCGTGGGCGAGCGGGTGTTCCGATCGCGATTCCAGCGCCGCTGCGGCCTGCAGCAGTTGTCTAACCGTTGGCGGCAGCGTTTCTGAAACCGGATGGATTTTCGTTCCGGTGATGATCTCGGTGAGGGAAGGTTTGCCGGCTGTGAGGGTTCCGGTTTTGTCGATGGCGACGATGTCGATTCTCGCAGCGCGCTCGAGATGGGAGCCACCTTTGATGAGGATTCCGCGCCGGGCCGCGCCGCCGATGGCGGACAGCACGGTGGCAGGCGTGCTGATCACCAATGCGCAAGGTGATGCGACGACCATCACGGTCATCGCCCGATAGAAGGCGGTGGCGAATCCTTCCCCCAGAAACCACCAGGGGATCAGAAACACGAGCACCGTGAGTCCGATCACGCCCATCGCGTAATACTGCTCGGCGGTTTCGAGAAAACGCTGGGCTTTGGATTTCTCCGCCTGGGCCTCGGCCACCAGTTTCACCATCCGTGCCAGTGTGCTGTCTTCGGCCCGCTTGCCCGCGGTGAGCTCGATGCCTCCGCTCTGGTTGATGGTCCCGGCGAATAGCGGACTGCCGACGTGTTTGGCCACCGGCATGGATTCGCCCGTGAGCGAGGATTCATCGACGTGTGTGGTGCCTTCACTCAGCGTGCCATCCACCGGGATGCGTCCGCCGGGTTTGACGATCACGGTTTCACCGATCTCCACCTGCTCCACCGGAATGAGGATTCCCGCGCCGTTCCTTTTGACCAGCGCCTCGCTCGGCCGGAGCGTGAGCAGGGCCTCGATCGCCTTGCGGGTGCGCTCCATCGCGTGGCGCTGCAGCACGTTGGAGAAACTGAAAAGAAACAAGAGCAAGGCCCCCTCGAACGGAGCGCCGATGCTGGCGGCACCGAGAGCGGCCAGAACCATAAGCACATCCACATCGAGCACCCTCTCTTTCAGCGAAGCGATCGCCGAGCGGACTCCCTCCTGCCCGGTAAACAGATAGGCAAATGCATAGAGCGCGTGAGTCTGCCAGCCGGTCCCTACGCTCTTCTGCACGATGGCCGCGGCGATCAGAAACGCGAGTCCGAGTCCACAAGAGATCTCCTCGTTGAACTCCCCGTCCCGCAGGCGCCTCGTCCACGACGATGCCGTCCCGCCCGGTGTCGCGAGGGGGCTGACCTTTCCTCCGGCTCCCTTGATGTCCTCCACGATGCGCTCTTCCGTCTCCAGCGTCGGATCGAAACTCACCGCAAGGGTCTTTCCGATGTAGGTCGCGGAGGCCTTCCTGACGCCGGGTATGGCGGCCACGCGTTTCTCCAGCTTGCCGGCGCAGGCCTCGCAGGCCCGTCCCTCAAGGCGGAACGCGCAGTTCCGTATCGATTCGCCCACCTGCGACAAATGCTCCGCAAGCAGCTCGCGGACCTCCGTGTCTGTTAGAACCGCGGGATCGAATTCCACTTCCACCAGGGGCTTGGTGGGATCCGTTCCGACACGAAGGATGCCTTCGTGGTCGCGAAGTCCGCTGTCCGCGGATCCGGAGCATGACGGCGCTGTTGATGGATCGTTCATACCTGAGTTCACCAAGGCACTGATGCGCCCGAGGAAGGCGTTTTCCAAGCTATTTCCCGAATTCCGGTGATCTATCAGACAATCGTTGATGATACTCGTTCTCAACAGGTTGCGACGTCGGAGAAAATCCTTGAAGCACGCCGGGAATCGATGAACTTCAAAGCCTGATGGACGTGTTGCTTGTCGAGGATGAACCGCTTCTGGCCGATCAGGTGCAGAGGGCGTTTTCGCGTGCCGGCCATGAGCTTCGGGTCGCGCGGGATGGTCCGTCGGCGTGGTCCCTGCTCAAGGCGGGGCGCTTTGATCTGGTGCTGCTGGATGTGAATCTCCCGGGGATGGACGGCTTCGAGTTGCTTTCGAAGATTCGCGACGCTGGCATGCCGGTCCGGGTGATGATGCTCACGGCACGTTCGGAAGTGGGCGACCGCGTGGCAGGCCTCAAGGGTGGGGCGGATGATTATCTGACGAAGCCCTTCGCGATGGAGGAGCTTCTGGCTCGCGTGGAGGTGCTTGGCAGGCGCAACGTGGCTCCGGAGAACCAAGTGGTCTACAAGGTGGGGGATCTGAGCATGGATGTGGGCAAGCGGAAGGTCCACCGCGGCGACCGCCGTATCGAGTTGTCTCCGCGGGAGTTCGAGGTGCTTGAGGTTTTCATGCGTGAGCCCGGGCGCACCTTTTCCCGGGATGAAATCTGCGAACGGATCTGGGAGAGGGAACATGAGTATGACACGCGGACCGTGGAAATCTTCATCATGCGCCTGCGCCGCAAGCTGGATCGCACCGGAGAGGAGTCCCTGATCCGCACGGTGCGGAGCGTGGGTTATGTCATGAAAGCATCCTCCTGATGAACCGCTGGTCCTTCAAAGTGAAGGTGGGGGTATATGCCGCCCTGCTGACGATGGCCGCGCTCATCGCGGGGGTTTGTGTGATGCTTCTCACCCTGTATTTCCACCAGGTGGCGGAACTCGATGAAGAGTTGGCCGAGGATGCGAGTGAACTGGTCTGGGATCTGAAAAACTTCCGAAATGCCCCTCAGGATCCTAGCCATCCGATCACTGAGGATTTCATCCCGGTGCCTCTGAGGAATCACTATCTAGTGGTTGAAGGTCCGGACGGAAGCCCGGTCTATCAGTCTGCCAATCTCAAGGGCCAGCGGCTCGATCAAGCGAACATTGGCGAAGCCGTGAACGCCCGCCTCTCCGGCCGGCTCTGCCGGGTGGGGGCTTGGAAGGAGGGCCCGTACACGGTGAGGATCGGAGCACGGGTGAGCATGATCGAGAGGTTCATGAAGAACCTCGGCATCGGATTTGCAACGGCGCTTCCGGTCGTGGGCTTGGTTGTGTTTTTCGGCGGGATGTGGCTCGGCCGCAGGACGGTGGCCCCGGTGGCGGAGCTGAGTGCCGCCGCTGCGAAAGTCAGTGCGAGCAATCCCAAGGAACGCCTGCCACTTCCCGGGACCAACGATGAGATCGAGCGCCTCACCGAGGTGCTGAACTCAACCTTCGACCGTCTTCAGGATTCCTATGAAGCCGTAGCGCGCTTTTCGGCGGATGCCTCGCACCAGCTCAAGACCCCGATCACCATCCTGCGTGCGGGGCTCGACCATCTTTCGCGGAGCGGCGATCTCACCGAATCCCAGTCCCGCGAGATCGCCACGCTTCTTCAACAAACGCGGCGCCTCACGTCGTTGATCGAGGATCTCCTGCTGCTCGCCCAGGCGGACGCGGGCCGGATGGCGCTGGAACCGGAGTCGGTGGATCTGAGCACGCTGGTACTCGGAGCCGCCGATGATCTCCAGACGCTGGTGGCGGAGCGCGGCATTGGTGTGGAGCTCGACGTCAAACCGGATCTTTCCGTCCGCGCGGACCGCCGCATGGTTTCGATGGCCTTGCAGAATCTGGTGGAAAACGCCGCGAAATACACTCCGGAGGGCGGGCAGGTTCGGGTCGCCGCCGCGGTGAGCGGGGGAAATGCCGTGGTGACGATCGCCAATACGGGCAGCCCGATCCCGGAAGCAGACCGCGGTTTGTTGTTCGAGCGTTTCCGCCGCGGCACGGAGACCGGAGGGCACGTGAGGGGCCATGGCCTTGGTTTGAACATCGCCCGCGAGCTGATCCGAGCTCACGGCGGAGAGGTTTCGCTCAATTCTTCCGAAGACGGATGGATCGTCTTCCAATGCAGGCTGCCACTTCTCGGGTGACGGCGGGCCTCAAACCGGCAGGGAGCTCCGCAGATGAGCCGCCACTTCGTAGAAGGCCGCAGACACCTTGTTGCGGTCCGGCGGCACCAAGGCGATCGGTGCGCCGGAGTCGCCCCCTTCGCGGGTCGGCACATCGATGGGGATGCGGCCGAGCAGACGCACCTTGAGGTCCTGCGCCTCGCGCACTCCTCCGCCTTCGCCAAAAAGATAGTAGCGCTTGCCTGCGTCGCATTCGAACCAGGACATGTTCTCAATCAGCCCGAGGATCGGCACGTTCACCTTGGCAAACATGGACACCGCCTTGCGCGCATCGATCAACGCGACTTCCTGGGGGGTGGTCACGATCACCGCACCATCGACGGAAACCGTCTGGACGATGGTGAGCTGGATGTCCCCCGTGCCCGGAGGCAGGTCGAGCACGAGATAATCCAGCTCGCCCCATGCGACCTGTCGGAGGAACTGCTGGGTGTAGCGCGTGGCCATCGGTCCACGGACAATGACCGGCGAGCGGTCCTCCAGCAGGAAGCCCATCGACATCAAGCGGACGCCATGGGCATCGAGCGGAATGATTTCATCCTGGTCGTTGGCCATCGGGCGTTCGTTGGTGCCGAACATCTGGGCCACCGAGGGACCGTAGAGGTCGCAGTCGCAAAGCCCGACGCGAGCTCCCGTCGCGGCGAGGGCCACGGCGAGGTTGGCGGCCACGGTGGACTTGCCCACGCCGCCCTTTCCGGAGGCGACGGCGATGATGCGTTTCACACCGGGAATCGAGGACTTGCCCGTGGTTCCGGCCCCGCCCGCCGCCGCCGGGGCGTCCTTGATCTCGATCTCGACCTTGACGGTGCCTGCGCCGGGGAGTGCTTCGAGCACGGCGTGGCTGTCCTTGAAGATTTGTTCCGGCACCTTCGGATCGCGGGTGGCGACCTCGATTTTCACCCAGGTGCCGCCGTCCTCGCAGCGGACGTCCTTGACCAGCCCGAAGGACACGATGTCCCTGGAGAAACCGGGGTAGCGGACTTGGCGGAGGGCATCGCGGATGGATTCGGGGCTCATGGGCGGCGGATTCTCACCCAATCCGGCGCGGGCGCAAGCGATTGTCGGATCCAATCCTCCAAGTTTCGGATTCTTCCGGCGGCGTGATTGACTCACCCGGGGCGTCCCTTGAATACTCCGGGCATCAGCAACCAGAACATCATGGAAAACGTCATCATCATCGGCACCGGCTGCGCGGGATACACCGCGGCGATCTACACCGCTCGCGCCAACCTCAGCCCGCTCCTGCTTTCCGGCACCCAGCCGGGCGGGCAGCTCACCACCACCACCGAGGTGGAGAACTTCCCCGGGCACCCGGATGGCATCATGGGCCCGGAATTGATGATGCGCATGCAGGCCCAGGCCGAGAAATTCGGTGCCCGCATCGCCTGGGCCAGCGTCGAGACCGTCGAACGCCGGGAAGACGGCAGCTTCCTTCTCAAGGCCGGTGAACAGAGCTTCGAGGCAAAGACCGTCATCGTCGCCACCGGGGCCGCACCGCGTCATCTCGGACTGCCCAACGAAAAAGAGCTTATCGGCCACGGACTCACCTCCTGCGCCACCTGCGACGGGGCCTTTTACCGCGATGTGCCGGTCTGCGTGATCGGGGGAGGGGACAGCGCCTGTGAGGAAGCGGACTTCCTCACCCGCTTCGCCAGCACCGTTTACCTTATCCACCGCCGCGACGAACTGCGGGCTTCGAAGATCATGGCAGACCGTGTGTTGGCCAATCCGAAGATCCAGCCCGTCTGGAACAGCACCGTCAGCGAATACCTCACGGACGAAAAAAACGAAATGCGCGCCGTGAAGCTCAAGAACCTCGTCGATGGTTCGGAGTCCGAGCTCGCCGTGGCCTGCGTTTTCGTGGCCATCGGACACGTGCCCAACAGCGGATTCCTCGGCGGACTCGTCGATCTCGATGAAAACGGCTACATTCTCCAGACTCCGGGCCGCACCGCGACCAAGACTCCGGGCCTCTTCGCCGCGGGGGACGTGGCGGACCATTATTACCGCCAGGCCATCACCGCCGCCGGGCAGGGATGCGCCGCTGCTCTTGAAGCGGAACGCTATCTCAGCGGCCACGCTTGATTGCGGGTAGGAGTAAAATTTAGTAAATTTTTATTGATCATCGGGGTTGCTTTAGCTAATCGCCTCGCATGCTCAAGTGCGTGTATTGTGTCAGGCGCCTTCCATCGTTGTCGGTGGAGGAGTTCTATGACTACTGGCTGAACCGCCATGGCCCCTTGGTCCGCCAGCATGCGCCGGTGCTGGGGATGAGGCGATACGTGCAGAGCCACACCATCCAGAATCCGCTGCTGAATGCGGCGGCCCAGCAGCCCCGTGGGATCACGGACATGTATGACGGGATCACCGAGGTCTGGTGGGATGGCCCGGAATCGCTGGCAGCGGCGCTGCAAACGCCGGAAGGGCAAGAGGCCAACCGGATCTTGTCCGAGGATGAGGCTCGTTTTGTCGATTGCGCGAACTCGGCGATCTTTTTCAGTACGGAACACACGATTTTTGAATTCTAACCCAAACGCCCATGAAACTCCGCAAGTCGCTACTCGCCCCGGTCTGGCTCGTCACCGCCGCGCCGCTTTTTGGAAACGGATTCTACATCCCGGTGCAGGCTCCGGAGGCCACCGGCCGAGGCAACGCCTGGCTCGCCACGGCGGACACGGCGTCCGCGGTTTATTACAATGCGGCCGGTCTCACCCAACTGGAGTCCCCGGACCTGGTGGTCGGAGCCTACTCGGTCCGTCTTGGCATCGAGGCGGACACGGATCTGGGCGGCACCTTCAGCAATGACGCCACCTGGGCTCTCATTCCCCAGATCTACGGTGCGGTTCCGATCAACGACCGGCTTGTAGCCGGCTTCGGGCTCAACACCCCCTTCGGACTCTCCACCGATTGGAACGGCAGCACTCCGTTCAGCGTCATCGCCAAGCAAACCGAACTCGACTATCTCACCGGATGGACGGTGCTCGGTTACAAATTGACGGATGAACTCTCAGTGGGCGGCGGTTTCGGGGTGCACTACGCGGATGCGAAGTTCATCAAGAACCCGGCATTTCCCGGCGATTTCACCCGCTACGAAGGCGATGGGGAGGCGCTAAGCTGGACGATTTCCACCCGCTGGCAGCCACATGAACAGCATGCCTTCGGTTTGGTTTACCGCAGCAAGACGGACTTCAAACTCAGCGGAGACGCCGACATCGTGGGCGCGGCCGACGCGGAAAACGCCAAGCTCGATCTGATCACGCCCGCTACCGCCGGGATCGGTTATGCCTACACGCCTTGCAAGCAGTGGTCCTTCGAAGTGAACGTCGAGTGGGTGAACTGGGAGGAGCTCAACAGCCTGAGCATGAACACCGAGACCGATACCGTCGCACCGCTCGTGTTCAACTGGGATTCCAACCTGATCTATTCCATCGGCGGCACCCGCTTTTTCGACGGGGGCTGGAATGTGAGCGCTGGCTACAATTTCATCGAAAACAGCCAGCCGGACGAAACCTTCAATCCGGGGGTCTCGGATGCGGACCGCCATTGGCTCAACGTGGGCTTCGGCCGCCGGCTCGAGGACTTCTCGTTCAACTTCGCCTATCAGTATGCCTTCTCGGATCGCGATGTGTCCGGCTCGCCCTTCGGACTTGCCGACGGCACTTACAAGTCCCGCTTCCACGGCTTGATGGCGAATTGCGAGTGGCGCTTCTGATGCGGCCACCGGGCCACCGAAACTGGATTCACAAAAAACCCCGGCGCGTGAAATCGCTCCGGGGTTTTCTTCAGGGCCTTCAGGCCGGTCACGGGTCAGGCGGTGGCCGCCTTGAGAATGTGCCCGGCTTCCTTGCGTTGGAAATCCGTCGGACGCACTCCGTAAAAGGTCAGGAAATCCCGCGAAAACATTTTTGCTGTCGAGAAGCCCAGGTCGATCGCCACTTCCTTGATCGGCGAACCATGGCGCAGCAGCATCCGGGCCGCGACCATGCGCTCCTGACGCAGCCATTCCTTCGGGCTGATACCGATTCCTTCTTCAAAGACGCGCCGCAGGTGGCGCTCGGACACGCCGATCCTCTCGCAGAGGGCGGACATGCGGAACTCTCCTTCACGGGCGATCTGGCTCAAGGACAACGGCAGCGGCTCGCGGGCCAACAGGACCAGGATCCGGCCGTCTCTCTGAACGATTTCTACGTCTCGTCGTTTCACGGGGTCGAAATTTTTAGGGTGGCTGGTAGTGGGACAGCCCGGAGGGAATATCAAAGCGACGGAATTGTCAATTATTTAAAAATATCCGCATTCCTGTCCAAATATTTTTAGGTTTCGCGAAAACAAAAAATGCGTGGAACCCCGGGGGATCCCACGCATCGTTTGAAACCGGACGGACGCGAGTCGTTCAAAGAAGACCCAGAGCCGCAGAGATCAGAAGATCGTCATCAATCAGCCACTTCGCGGTTTCCGCCCCTGGATTCGCCGTCTTGGCCGGGGCGGTGGACTGGGTGACATCCACCGTGATTCCCTCACCACGGATGCGGCGGACCACGCCGCCAGCATCGTAAACGGCCATGAAGGCGGCAAGTACCCTGACGGCGGACTGGGTTAGCGCAGCATCCTCACTGCGGCCCAGGAGCACATCAAGCAGCGGTGGGGTCGGATCAATGGTGCCTGAAAGCCGGGTGGCCGCTTCGTTGACCGAGGTGCTGAGTCCGGCAGAGCCGGCGGCGATGAGCTCTTCCGCCAGCGCGGCGGTGCGGGCGGCCAGATCGGCCGGTTTGAGGGCCTCCGCAAGGCGGGCCTCCAAGCCACTGGCCAGAGCCACCTGCCTGCTGTGGAGTTTGCCCCAATCCGGCGAGCGCAGATCCGAATCCCCGTCCGCGCCGGTTCTGCGTCCGGCGACGCCGGTCTTGATGAAGGCGGCCACGGCTTCGGCTGCCTGGCGGCACTCGATTCCGGCACAGACCGGAGCGAGCGCGAAGGCGGCCAGCCTGCTGGAGAGGAGCACATTGCCCATGGCCTGCATCTTGGCACCGAGCAGGGCGTCGCGCTCGCGCTTCACGGTGTAGAACTCCATGGCACGGCGGAGCGTCACCTCGACCTGGGGGATGTCCCAGGGCTTGGTGATGTAGCGGAAGATGCCGCCCTGGTTCACCGAGCCGATCGCTGCATCGATGTCGGAATAGGCGGTGGAAAGGATCTTGATGATATCAGGATAGTCATCGGCGATCTTCGACAGGAAGCCCACACCGGTTTCATTCGGCATGCGCTGGTCGGTCATGATGATGCCGATTTCGTTTGCGTGTTTCCTGAAGACCGACAAGGCCTCCACGCCGTCCTCAGCCTCCAGAATACGGAATTTCTCGCCGAACAGTCTGCGGAAGTACTTGCGGGTGTTCGCCTCGTCATCCACGAACAGGATGGCGTAGCGTTGGTAGTCATAGTCGTCGATCTCGTGGCTCATGTTGGTCGATGGCTTGGGGGTGGGATGGTATGTCTTTCCGGTATGGATAGATTGAAGAAGTCAGGCGCTTTGGTCGAGAATGGAATCCGGCCCGGGTTCCTCGTCGAAGCCGGGTTTCGGGAAAACGATGCGGAACCGGGTGAACTCGCCGGGCCGGCTGTCCACCTCGATCAGGGCCTGGTGTGCCTGGAGAATCTGGTGGGTGATGGATAGGCCGAGGCCCATGCCCTTGCCGACATCCTTGGAGGTGAAGAAGGGATCGAAGATTTTCTGGAGGTTCTCGGGTGGGATGCCGATGCCGTTGTCACGGATCGAGATCTGCCAGCCTTCGCCGGCGGGTTCGATGGCCACATCGATGCGGCCCGGGTTGCCGCCTTCTTCGGCGATGCGCTGATGGATGGCGTCGATGCTGTTTTGGAAGAAGTTGATGAAGACCTGGACGAGCTGGTTGGGGTTGCCGCGGATGAGGGCGACATCCGGGGACTGCAGGTTGAACTCGATGTCCTTGCCAACCTGGTGGCTCACCATGCGACGGGCGCGGGCGACGATTTCGGCGAGATCCGCATCGCCATTGGTGGATTTCTCCTCGCGGGTAAACTTGCGCAGGTCGATGACGATTTGTGAAACGCGTTCCACGCCCTCGCGGATGTCCTTGAGGATGTCTTCGAAGTCCGGTTGGTCGGATGCCGGGAGATTGCGGGTGAAGGTGGCCAGCGCGTGGATGCCGGCGCTGGCGTAGTTGAGCGGGTTGTTGATCTCGTGGATGATGCCGGCGCTCATGCGGCCGAGGGCGGAAAGCTTCTCGTTGCGGACCATGAGCACCTCGTTTTCCTTGATTTGTTCGAGGGCGGCCTGGAGTTCGTTGTTGAGATCCGCCATTTCCCTGCGGATCCGTGCCATGGCGATCTGGTTTTCGAGGCGGAGTGCCAACTCGGCGGTGGAGAAGGGTTTGGTGAGGAAATCGTTGGCACCTGCCTGGAGGGCGGAGAGCTTGGTTTGCTCGTCCGCACGTGCAGTGAGGATGATCACGGCCACGCCGCGGGTGCTGTGATTGGCGCGGATGCCTTTGCAGACCTCGACGCCGTCCATCTCCGGCATCATGTGGTCCAGCAGGGCAAGTTGAGGACGCCTCAGCCGGGCAAGTTCAAGGGCCTCCGCGCCGTCGCAGGCCTCGATGACGTCCACGTTCTCCATCTGCATGCGCAGGAAGCGGCGGATGTCCGGTTCGTCATCGGCAATCAGGACAAGAGGCCTGGCTCCGGACGGACGGCCGATGAGAGGGGCGGGGAGTTGCCCGGGTGGCTGCAAGGGGGTGGCCGAGCGCGGAGCGACTTTGCCCGGAATGGACATGGCCGCCTTGCGGTGGAGTTGGGCGATGTTTCCGCCATCCTGCAATGGGTCGTCCGATTCGTCCTGCGCAGCCGAGCTCACAGGCGTAGCGGCCTCCGCCGGGATCTGAACGCAAAACGTGGTGCCTTGGCCCAGTTTGCTATCCACCTTCACCGATCCATCCATGGCTTCGCTGAGGCTGCGCACCAGGGCAAGGCCGATCCCGGCTCCTTGAAACTTGCGGGTGGACGAGGTGTCGACCTGCCAGAATCTTTCGAAGATGCGCGGGAGCACTTCCGGTGGGATGCCCACGCCGGTGTCTTCGACCTCCAGCGAGAGGTTGCCTCCAGCGACGGCCACCCGCACTTCGATGGACCCTCCGGAGGGGGTGAACTTGATCGCGTTGATGACGAGGTTGAGCAGGATCTTGTCGAATTTGTCGCGGTCCAGCAGGATGGACTCCGCTTCCGATTCGCATTTCCAGAGCAGGGCCACCCGGTCCTGTTCCGCGAGGTGGCGCAGGGAGCGGAGGAGTCCGTCGATGTGCGCGGATATGGGGGTAGGCTGGCGATTGACGTCGGCATGGCCGGTGTCGAATCGGACGAGGTCAAGCAGGTCGTCGATGAGTTTGAGAAGGCGCAGGCCGTTTTGTTCGAGCATGGAAATCATCTCCTCGGTCGCGGCGCCGGGAGTGGATTTTCCGAGGGTGTTTCTCAGGCGCTCGGTGATGCCGAGCATGATGGTCAGCGGGGTGCGCAGTTCGTGGCTGATATTGGCGAAGAAGCGGGTTTTGGCTTCATCGAGCTCGCTGAGCTGGCGGTTCTGGGATGCCAGGAGTTCGCGCGAGCGTTCGACCTCGGTCCGCAGCCTGAACTCGCTGAAGCGGAGGTTTTCGTAGAAGTAACTGCCTGCGAAAACGAAGATCGCGGTGACAAAGAGGAAGAAGCAGTTGCCGAAGAGCACGCGCCAGTCGGGAAGCACCGGAGAGAGCATGACGGCGATGGCATAACTGGCAAAGCAGAAGAAGACCATGGTCAGCGCGTTCCAGAATCTCCAGCGCATGATGAGGGAGGCCCCCACGAGCACCAGGTTCAGTCCGGCGTAGTAGCTGGAGTTTCCGCCGTCGGTCACGGCGATCATGGCGGAGATGCCGAGCATGGGAAGGAGGGCGCTTCCCTGGGAGAGGAGATTGGCTGTCCGCGGCGAGCGGACGCGGCTGAGCATCCAGAAGATCAGCGAGACCAGCAGCGCGCAGACGCAGCGGATGAAGAGGAACTCGACGGCGCGCTCCGGGACGAGGATCCAGTCCAGCGAGGCCGCCGCCATCATGAAGACCCCGGAGAACACGGCGGTGCGCCTGGCGTTGTCCAGTGCGACCGTGTTCTCATACTCGCGGAAGGACTGGCGCAGTTCGTCCATGGCCTGCCGCGTGTTGGGAAGGGCTTCAGCCATTCGCGATTTCGATTTCGAGGAACAGGTTCACCCCCGTCGAGTCCGCGCGGACGGTGGTGTCATGGAGGGGGATTCCATCGGGAACGAGATCCTTCATGTCGTCTTCATTTCGATAGATGAGGTTCCATTCCATCACATACTCCATCCAGGCCTTGCGGGGATTGCTGGTGGCGACGTTGGTGACGATGACCACGCCGCCGGGGCGCACCATCGTGCAGAACAACTCGACGAGCCGTTTGCAGACGCGTTGGGAAAGGTAGTCGAAGAGGCCGGCGCAGTAGACGACGTCGTAGTTGGTGAAGTCCTCCTCGCCGCCCTGGGTGGCGGCCCGCAGCAGTTGGTGGACGGAGCGTTGGAAATACCGCACCTGGGTTTCCCTGCCACCGCTCATCCTTGCCTCCTGGATGCGTTCCCGGGTGTATTCGAGAGTCTCCGAGTTGAAGTCGAGGAGATCGATTTCAGCGAGGTCGCTTTCCTCGCATTCGCGAAGGAAGCGCTGGACTTCCATGGCCGGGCCGCAGGCCAGGTTGAAGACCCGCGTCCGGCCACGGCTCACGCGGTTGACGCATTCGCTGCGGAGTTTTTCGACGAGATAATCGATGCGGTTGCGGTGTGCGACAACAGGTTCGGTATTGAGAAGGGCGAAGTTGAGGAGCTTGGCAAAGGCGGAGGAGCCCTCGTAAGGGTTCCTCAGCATCATGTTCACCATCTCGTAATCGCCAGCGTATCCGAGCGGCTTGGTGTAGGTGCGGTAGAGGAAGGGCGAGCAGAGAACGATCGGATGCAGTTCCCGCCTCACATAGGATTTGTGGACGGCCACTTCCGCCTCGCCCACTTCCCTCGATACGCTCTCGAAGCGCTCCATCGAGGGCAGGACCTCTTCGACGACTCGGTTTTCGATGCCTGCAAAGATCTCGTTTTCGAGTTCATCGCGGCGGCGGGTGACGGTGGTGCGGATGCCCACATCGATGCCGGTGAGCCAATGTTGGACGCCGGAGAGCATGCTGGCGAGGTCTGCGACCACGAGCTTGAACGGATCGTGCACCATGTTGGCGGACTTCCATTCGCTCATGAAGCTGGCGAACTGAGCGGAGAGATCCCCTTTGTTTCCCTGGGTGTTTCCGGAGACTCCGGACAGGAAATCCACTTCCACCCAGCCTTCATCGAGCATGGCCTCGCAAACGAGGACAATACCGGTGTTCAGCAGGTTGCTGACCACGGCCTTGCCATGGTAGAGGAGCCGCCGGGAGGCCATGATCCGGAAGTCTGACAAAACCTCCGAAAGTTGCAGGATGCTGTAGGGATTGTAGACCTCGAAGACGACGGAGTACCGCTTGATCCTTAGAAGGTTCGCGGTCAACTCAGTGCCCTGGCTGTTCCGGCACGTGATGACGCTTTGGGACGTTTCGCTTGTTAAATCCATGTCCTGAGGTGACGACTGCGCGAGAATGGCAGGTCCACAGGAGTCCGCAAGCCGGTAGAATCGAAATTTTCGACTCTGTTGATTATCTGGTTAATGACGTTTAATTCATCCAAGTCATTCATCAGCAAGGATTTGCCTTGCTTGCTGCTTATCAGGCGATGGATCGGCGTGAGCGCACGGCCTCGGCCAGCACCTCCACGGTTCTCACGGTGTCGTCCCAGCCGAGGCAGGCGTCGGTGATGGATTGCCCGTGTTTCAGGGCCTTGAGATCGGTTCCGAGCTTCTGGTTTCCCTCGACGAGATTCGACTCGATCATGACCGAGGTGATCACCTTGCAGCCGGCCGCAATCTGGTGAGCGAGACTGGAGGCGACCATGGGTTGGTTGCGGTAGTCCTTGAGCGAGTTGCCATGAGAACAGTCGACCATGACGGATTCGGGGAGCCCTTGCTCGCGGAGCATGGCGGCTGCTTCATCGATGAAGGGTTTTTCGTAGTTGGGCCCGGTTTTGCCGCCGCGGAGGATGAGGTGGCAGGATTCGTTTCCGGTGGTTGAGACGATGGCCGACACGCCCTGTTTGGTGACGGAGAGGAAATGGTGCGGGCGGGACGATGACTGGATGGCATCGATGGCGATCTGGATCGAGCCGCCGGTTCCGTTTTTGAAGCCGACCGGCATGGACAGCCCGGAGGCAAGCTCCCGGTGCACTTGGGATTCGGTCGTGCGGGCACCGATGGCTCCCCAGGCGATGAGATCGGCGATGTACTGGGGGGAAATGGTGTCGAGGAACTCGGTGCCTGCGGGAATGCCCATCTTGGCGAGGTCCAGCAGGAGGCCGCGGGCGACGCGCAGGCCGTGGTTGATGTCGAAGGAGTCGTCGAGATTCGGATCGTTGATCAGCCCCTTCCAGCCCACGGTGGTGCGGGGTTTTTCAAAATAGACGCGCATGATGATGAGCACGTCGTCCTTCACCCGTTCGGCAAGTTCGCGGAGCTTTTCCCCGTATTCGAGCGCGGCTTGCGGATCGTGGATGGAGCAGGGGCCGACGATGGCGAGCAGGCGGTCGTCCTCGCCGCGGAGGATGGCATCGGCCTGGGCGCGGGTGCTCGCGACCAGTTCGGAGGCGGACTCGGTCAATGGCAGGTAGTAGGCAAGGACCGCGGGTGAGATGAGCGGATTCAAGCCGGTGATTCGGAGGTCGTCGGTGCGGTGGCGCGTCACGCCGCGGATGGTTGACGGCCTTTGCCTGCGGAGGCAAGAAGCAAGTGTCCGGCCTGCGAGGAAAGGGTGGCACACGGGTCTTGCGGCCTCCCGCCGATCTTGCTTGGCTGCGGCGTCCGATGAAAACCGAACGTGCCGATGCCCTGCTGGTCTCCCGGGGCTTGTGTGACTCACGCGAGCAGGCCAAGCGCCTGATCCTCGCCGGCGAGGTCCGCAGTGGTGACAGGGCGGTGGACAAACCGAGCGCGAAGCTGGCCTTGGACGCTCCGTTGGAGGTGCGTGAGAAGCCTCGTTTCGTCGGTAGGGGAGGGCTCAAACTGGAGGGGGCGCTCGATGCGTTCGGTGTGGATCCGTCCGGCTGGACCTGCATCGATGTGGGGGCCTCCACCGGCGGTTTCACCGATTGTCTGCTCCAGCGCGGGGCGGCCAAGGTGCATGCGGTGGATGTGGGCACCAATCAACTGGTTTGGAAGCTCCGCAACGATCCCCGGGTGGTGGTAAAGGAGCAGTTCAACGCCCGCCACATGACGCCTGGAGACATCGGGGAAAAAGTTCGGCTGGCGGTGATGGATCTTTCGTTCATCTCGCTGACGAAGGTGCTTCCCGCGGTTTTCGGGGTTTTGGAGGAGGAGGGTTCGGTCATTTGCCTGATCAAGCCTCAGTTCGAACTGGAACGTGAGGACATCTCGAAGGGGGGCATCGTCCGGGATCCTGCACTGCATGAACGGGCGGTGGAGAAGATCCGCCGGTTTGCCTGCGATGAGTCCGGCCATGTCTGGAAAGGCGTCATCCCGTCTTCGATCACCGGTACGGATGGAAACCAGGAATTTCTCGCGTGGATCGGTCTCCGTCCGGTTTCACCCGCTTGATGGCCGGAAATGGGACCATCTGTCCGGGAATGGGACCCCAAAAACCTTTCAAAGGCGAAACATCCGGGGCCTGTTGCCTCATAAATTGAGCACACCGAAAGGTTCCTGGCCGACCGGGAGCGTTGCCTCATAATTGAGACACCTTGGCGGCTTGGTTTTTAGTGGTTGATTGGCTTGCCCTGGCGGGC
>JAIXOR010000012.1 GCA_027486655.1 Verrucomicrobiaceae bacterium
GCAATCGGCAATCGGCAATCGGCAATCGGCAATCGGCAATCGGCAATCGGCAATCGGCAATCGGCAATCGGCAATCGGCAATCCCGCTGGCTTACCTCAGAGTCTGCGCCATTGGTTGCCGTCTTGGGCGAGGAGGTCGTCGGCTTCCTTGGGTCCCCAGGATCCGGCGACGAACTCGGCCATGGGGGGCGGGGTGTCGGATTGGTGCCAGGCGTGTTCGATGTGGTCGATGAACTTCCAGGCTTCTTCGACTTCGTCGCGTCGGGCGAAGAGGGTGGCGTCGCCTGAGATGGCGTCGAGGAGGAGGCGTTCGTAGGCTTCCGGGGAGGATTTGCCGAAGCTGGTGGAGTAGTGGAAATCCATTTTCACCGGTTCGAGGCGGAGGCTGTTTCCCGGGATTTTGGAGACCATGCGGAGGGAGATGCCTTCATCCGGCTGGATGCGGATGACGAGCACGTTTCCGCCGGGGATGCCATTGCATGGGGTGTTGAAGAGGACGCAGGGGGCATCCTTGAAGTGGATGGAGATCTCGGTGGATTTCTTGGGGAGGCGTTTTCCCATGCGGATGTAGAAGGGCACGCCGCTCCAGCGCCAGGTATCGATGAGGAGTCGGACGGCGACGTAGGCCTCGGTGGTGGAGCGAGGGTTCACGCGGTCTTCATCGCGGTATCCGGGTACCGGATTTCCGTCGACGTGGCCAGCGGTGTATTGGGCGCGGACGACATTGGCGGCGACTTTTTCCGGGGTGTCCCATTGGCGCAGCGAGCGGATGACCTTGACCTTCTCGTCGCGGACTCCATCGGCGGAGAGGTCGGTGGGTGGCTCCATGGCGACGAGGGAGAGCAATTGGAGGAGGTGGTTCTGGACCATGTCGCGCAGGGCGCCTGCGGTGTCGTAGTAGCCGCCGCGTCCGCCTTCCATGCCGAGGTTTTCGGCGCAGGTGATCTGGACGTGGCTGATGTGTTTGGAGTTCCAGAGGGGTTCGAAGATGGCATTGGCGAAGCGCAGGACCATGAGGTTCTGGGCGGTTTCCTTGCCGAGGTAGTGGTCGATGCGGTAGGTGTCCTTTTCGTGGAAGGTGGCATTGACCACCTCGTTGAGGTGGCGTGCGGTGGCGAGGTCGGTGCCGAAGGGTTTTTCGACGATGACGCGGGACCAGCAGCCATCCGCGGCCTGGTTGAGGCCGGCGTTTTTGAGGTGGATCAGGATTTCATCGAAGAACTCCGGGGCGGAGGCGATGTAGAAGAGGCGGTTGCCCTTGCCGCCGCGGGCCTCGTCGATCGAGTCGAGGGTGGCGGCGAGGCGTTTGTAGCCTTCGAGGTCGGAGAACTCGGACTGGTGGTAGGAGACATTCTCGATGAACGAGTCCCAGACCTTGTCGTCGTGCCCGGAGCGGGAGACCTTGCGGTTGAGTTCGGCGAGGCCGGTGCGGAATTCGGCGTCGGACTTCTCCCTGCGGGCGAAGCCGATGATTTTGACACCGGTGGGCAGGTCGCCATCGACGGCGAGGTTGTAGAGCGCCGGGATGAGTTTGCGGTGGGTGAGGTCGCCGGTGGCGCCGAAGATCACGACGGTGCAGGGCTCCGCCTGCGAGCGGGCGACAAGGTCTTCGCGGAAGGGGTTCATATGGAGATAGTGGATCGGAGATCGGAGATATTGGAACGAGAGGCATTCGCGCGGACCTTTGGATTCGCATCCACGATCCACGATCTTCTATCCACGATCCCGATCCTTACCACGGCATCGGGAAGGCGCGGTTGAAGGCGAAGACCTGCTCGCGGATGGCGTGGAGCTTCGCGGTATCCGTATGGTTCGACAAGGCTTCGTGGATGAAATCGGCGACTTGCTCGACGTCCTTTTCCTTCATGCCGCGAGTGGTGACGGCGGGCGTGCCGATGCGGATGCCGCTGGGTTTCATGGGGCTGCCGGTATCGAAGGGGATGCCGTTTTTGTTCACGGTGATGCCGGCCTCGTCGAGGGCGTGCGAGGCATCCGCGCCGTTGAGGCCTTTGGGGCGGAGGTCGACGAGCATGAGGTGGTTGTCGGTGCCGCCGGAGACGATGCGGTAGCCATGGGAGGCGAGGCGTGCGGCCATGGCCTGGGCGTTCTTGATGACCTGGGCGGAGTAGTCCTTGAACTCCGGTTTGAGGGCCTCACCGAAGCAGATCGCCTTGGCGGCGATGACGTGCATGAGCGGGCCGCCCTGGATGCCCGGGAAGACCTGGGCGTCGATTTTCTTGGCGAATTCCTCTTTGCAAAGGATGATACCGCCGCGGGGGCCGCGGAGGGACTTGTGGGTGGTGGAGGTGACGAAGTCCGCGTGCGGGAAGGGGCTGGGGTGGAGGCCTGCGGCGACGAGGCCGGCGATGTGGGCCATGTCCACGAAGAGGTAGGCACCCACCTCGCGGGCGAGGCGGCCCATGCGTTCGAAATCGATGATGCGCGGGTAGGCCGAGGCACCCACGGTGATGAGGGCGGGCTTGAGTTCGCGGGCGGTTTTTTCGAGTTCCTCGTAGTTGATGCGTTCGTCCTCGGCGGAGACGCCGTAGTGGGTCACCTCGTAGAAGCGGCCGGAGAAGTTCGCCTTGTGGCCGTGCGTGAGGTGGCCGCCGTGGGCGAGGTCCATGGTGAAGATCTTGTCGCCCGGTTTCAACACGGCGAAGTAAACGGCGGTGTTGGCCTGGGAGCCGGAGTGCGGCTGGACGTTGGCGTGCTCGGCACCGAAGAGTTCCTTGGCGCGATCGATGGCGAGTTGTTCGACGACGTCCACGTTTTCGCAACCGCCATACCAGCGGCGGCCGGGGTAGCCCTCGGCGTATTTGTTGGTGAGCACGGATCCCTGCGCCTCCATCACGGCGGGGGAGGTGAAGTTTTCCGAGGCGATGAGCTCGATGTTGTTGCGCTGGCGTTTCTCCTCGGCGCGGATGGCGGCGAAAATGGCGGGATCGGTCTGGGCAATGCGGCTGCCGGAGGCCTTGCAGAGGCGCTGCTCGTGGCGACCGCCTTCGAAGGCGGTGGTGAGGAAGGCGTCCACCATGGCGATGGCGGTGGGGGCGTCGGTTTGTTTGGCACCGAGGCAGAGCACGTTGGCGTCGTTGTGGCTGCGGGTGATGACCGCTTCTTCGACGCTGCGCACGTTGGCCGCGCGGATGTACTTGTGGCGGTTGGCGGCGATGCACATGCCGACGCCGGAGGTGCAGCAGAGGATGCCGAAGTCATGAGTGCCGTCGGCCACGGTGAGGGCGACGCGGTTGGCGTAGTCCGAATAATCCACCGAAGCGGCGGAGTCGGTTCCGAAGTCGAGGACCTCGTGGCCCATGGCCTTGAGGTGGGTGGCGACGGCGTTTTTGAGTTCGAAAGCGCCGTGATCGGCTCCGATGGCGATGCGGAAGGTGGGGTGGCTCATGGGCGGCGGGATTCAAGACCGGGAAGTCCGGAATGGAAACCGGAAATTTCGGGGAATTCACGAAATGCCCTGCATGCCCGGCGTGGGTGGCTCCGGGCGATGGATTGGAAGTTGACGGATTTTCCGCGGCCACATAAAAGGCTGGAATTCCGGAATTGCACGGGTTTCCAAGCGCTTCCGGCTGCAACCCATCCTCCCCATGAAATCCATCCACCGATCGAACCGTGGTGTGCGCTGCATTGGCCTTGGCCTGCTTGCCTTTGTCCTGACTCCGCATTTCCTGCAGGCGGAGGGTCCGGTGAGTCCCCCGAATCTCGAGTTTGCTGTCGGGCTGTCGGGAAAACAGGCGAAGCTGACGTGGATTTCCCAGCCCGGAATCCGCTATGTGGTGGAGAAGTCTTCCGATCTCGGAGCGGGCGGGGGCGCGTGGACGCGGGTCGCCCTGGTGGAGGCATCGTCGGACGCTGCGGAGTGGCGGGATCCCGAGGCGGTGACGAGCCGGTGTTTCTATCGGGTGAGCCAGCCCGGGGCGGAGGTGTTTTCCCTCTCGCCGGCGGTGCTCTCGCCGACGGGTGGGGTGCTCATGCTCCACGGTCAATGCCTGCCGGCGGATGCGGTGCTGGTGATCGAAATCGAAGGGCTGGGAGTTTTCACGGTTCCTTTGGAGTCCCTCAGTCCCACCATCTGGAAGGCGGTGGTCTCCGGAACCTTCCCGCCCGGGTCCCGGGTCGTCTCGGTGAGTGTGCGTGATGCCTTGGGAAACACCGTGGCGCCCATCGATCAACAACTCACCATCACCGCAACGGGCCGTGCCGAGGATGGCACGCCCTCGCTGCCGCCGGCCGCTCCCATCAGCATGGCGTTCCGGGGCAAGGTGAAGGATGTCAAGACGGACCCGACGACATTGCGCGGGATCGAAAAGGCGCAGATCAAGCGGTCGTCGGTCTTCGAGCCTGGCCCGGCGGGTCGGGTGGCCGCTCTGAATGACGAGGATTGCGACGACAAGAACGACCATCCGATTCCCGATGGCGTGGTCGGGATTCTTTCCAAGAAAAGCTATGACATGTACAATGCGCTGGCTATCGAGGTGCAGGGACGTTCCGCCGGAGTGGCGACGAACGACGACATCGATCAAGCGGTTGCCATTAATGACGACTGCGACGATGGAAACCTGGGTGCTTCGGGTTTCGCGGTGAACATCAAGGGAACCGGTGCTTCCGGCAACCGCACCGCGCCGGCAAGTTCCGGCCTGCCCGGAGAGGTCTCGTTCCAGCAAACGGATCTGGCGCTTTCCTCGCCGGCCGGCCCGCCGCTCTCATGGGTGCGGACGTATCGTTCCATCAGGCCCTGCCAGTCCGGCTATGGACTGCAGTGGGATTTCTCCTACAACATCCGGATCGAAACCCTCCCGCCATCGGCTGGCCCGGCTGCCGAGCGGGTGGTCATTCACGACGGCGGCGGACGTTCGGATGTGTTTCACCGCCGATCCGACGGCACGTATCGCTGCGATGGATTTTTCCGCGAGGGCAGCTTTACCGGGGATGTCTTCACGTTGAAGTTCGCGGATTCGGGCAAGTGGGTGTTCAAGCCGCTCAACAGCGCGCCCGAGGCCGGGAAGATCCATCAGATCATCGACCGCAACGGAGTGGCGCTCACCTGCGCCTACCATCCTGCGGGCATGTTGGAGAGTGTTTCCAACATCTTCGGAAAATCCATTTCGGTCACCTGGAGTGCCATGGGTGACCGCATCGAGCGCATCACTGACAGTGGCGGTCGCAGTTATGACTACTCGTATTACCCCGGCGGAAATCCTGATGGCGGCGAGGGCATGTTGCAGCACGTCACGCCGCCGGGAAGCGGGGCCCTGACGTTTACCTACACCACAGGCACCGGGGATCCGCGGCTTGATGGAAACCTGCTGGCTTCCTACGACGGCGAAGGGCGCTTGAATGAGTCATTCACCTATGCGGCTGTGGCGGCCCCCCTTGCGGTCGACTTCGACGTGTGTGTTTCCCACGACCGCAACCGGGTGGGCTCCGTGGGTGAGGTCTGCGTGTTTTCCCGTGAAGCCCTGCCTGCCGACCAGCAACCCTATGGCGGCTATCGGGTGTTCGAGGTCGATGAAATCGGCCGCGTGAATGAATTCGTCTGCGACGCGATGCATCGCACCGTGAAACGAAAGACTTACACCGGTTTCACCACGCCGGGCGCGCCGGTTTCTTCGGCGGGCCTTGTTCTAACCGGCAAACGGCGCGTGTCCGATCCGGACTTTTTCGAATATGCCTGTGATTTCAATGCCGACCATCGGTGCACCCGCTACACCATGCCGGACGGCAGCCAGGCGCTCGTGACTTACGATCGGGACCTGAACCGGAGTGCTCCGGTGTGTGAACGTGGCAACGCGCGGGTGATCACCCTGCGCAGCCCCGGAGGGCAAATGCGTGCCGTCACCTGCGATTACGAACCGGGATTCGGTTCGCCGGAGAGTGGCATGCCGGGCGGGCCGATCAGAGGGGCCATGGTCAAGGCCGGACGCAATCCCGGTCCGGATTCTCTGGGGCAGGGGATATCCGTCAACCCGGTCCACCAAGAAGGCGATAATCACATTGACACCAGTGATTACGGCCGAGGACGTCACCGAAACAAGGGCTGGGACGGGACGGTCAAGGGCAGCGCGCTGGTGTGGAGCCCGCGCAGCAATTTCACGAACGATGATTCGGATGCCGACGGCTACAGCACCGCGCGCGGCAAGGGGTGGAATGGCACGGTGAAGGGAGCCGTCAGTATCCTTTCCAAGGAGGAAGGCGGCCGCCACACGCCGTTCCATAACAAATACCGCCCCTCGGCTGAAAAGGAACGGGGCATCACCATCTCCACCAGCCATGTGGAATATCTTCTCGCCCAGGCGGCCTGCGATGACCATGACCGCGATTGCGACAGTGTGCCTGATGACGACGTGGATTTCTTCCGCAAGATCCTCGACCGCGGAGAAGCGGGCGACAACGTGCCGTTGAAACGGGTGGTCACCGCCCACGGGCAGACCTATCAGTGGACCTATGACAGCCATGGAAACCCGCTTGCGGCAAGCACACCTCTGGCAGGTCACGGGCAGGTCTATCAATACAACCCGCTCGGGCAATGTGTGAGTGTGGAAACTCTGGACGGCACCCGCTCGTTCCGGAGTGAATTCACCTATTCGCCGAGCACCGGCGAGCTCCAGAGCGTCATCCACGACAAGACGGCGGCGGGCACCGGGCTTCAGTTGACGACCACCTTCGTCCGCGACGCCTACGGCCGCGTCATCGATATGACCGATCCCGGCGGGGCCACGTGGTCCTATGAATACAATGCGCTAGATCTCTGCACGCGCATCCAATCCCCGCCGGTGCCCGCCCGGATTTCGACAAATTTCAGCTACGATGCATCCGGCAGGCTCATCCGCTGCGATACCGACCATCTTGAGCCGGGAGGATCCGCCGTGGGTGGCAATCCTGCGTATTCCACATTCTGGCAGTATGACACACGTGGGCGGCTTCTTCGGTGCGCCACGGAGGAACGTCCGGTTCATCCCGGCCCCGCCGACACAGTGGACACGCTGGGCATTCAGAACTTCGCGGTCTGTGACATTCATCGGGATGCTGCGGGCCAGGTCTCGCGGCTCTCCACTCCCGCGGTTTGCCGGGATCAGGCCACGGATCAAAGCATCGACTATCAATACGACGAGCGCGGGCTGCTGTTCCGCCGTGTTGCAGGAAACGTCGCTGGCACCGCGCCACTCACGGAGCAGTGCGACTACGATGCAAAAGGCAGGATCGTCCGCCGCGCGACGATCACCGGACCGTCCGGTGGTCCTGCCGATGCGTTCGAGTATGATGGGTTTGGACGATTGGTTTCCAGCAGCGATCCAATGGGCAACGTGACCACGTTTGACTATGACAACACCGGGGCGGTCACCGTTTCCTTCTTCGGCGAGTTGAATGATGTCCCGGGCTCCGCGGGGAATCAGTTGCTTTCCCAGTCAACAAGCAGAAAGCGCAATGAGCTGAAGGAATACTTCCACAACGGAAAGATTCCCAATCAAGAGCAGTTTCGCTCCGGCCCCATCTCCGTGAGTGCGGCGTTCTTTGGTTATGTCACCCGCGACGAAACCATCTCCGTGCAGCGTTTCACTCCGGGAAGTACCGTGCCACCTGTGACGGAGCTCACCACGATCCAGCGTTCTCCGGCAGGCCTGCTGGAGTCCATCACGATCAATGGCGACCTTGTGCAGTCCCGCGAGTATGACAGTGCCGGGCGCTTGAGCCGCTGCTTCGACGGCGCGTGTTCGGTGGCGCTCACCCGGGACAACCGCGGGCACGTGGTGCTATCCGGGGAAACCGATCACTTCAGGGTGGTGGGCGTGCCCAGCAAAACCTTCAGCCTCGTGTTCACCCGCGATGCGCTCGGACGTGTGACGTCGTGGAACGACGGTGGCGGCAATGCCTGGCTGTATGCCTATGACTCGCTCGGCCGTGTCCGTGTGGTGTCGCCCCCGGGAAGGCAGCCGCTGGTCTATGAATACGACGGCAGTTCCACCACCGGCCCCTACAGCGTGCGGGTGCTCTGCGACGTTGACGGCACCGGATCCCTCACCAATCTCGATTCCTGTTTCGCAAGGTGTGGCGACCTGCGTTCGGTTTCCAACTCGTCCGGAGACACCACGATTTTCCAACGCGATGCCTGTGGCCGGGTGGTTTCCTGTGATTTCCCGGATGGGACCCATGACACAAGCACCTTTGATTCGAGAGGCTTCACTGCCAACGCCACGTTCCAGGATGGCACGGGCTTGGATCTGGATTGCGACGATCTGGGTCGTGTGATTTCCAAAACCTGGACTCCTCCGGTGGGGGTGGCTCCTGCGCCGCCGACGTTCTATCAGCATGACGGACTGGGCCGCTGCGTGAGTGTGGCCCATGGGGACAATGCCGTGTCATTCACGTATGACTCGGTTTCCAACAAGGTGGTCCAGAGGAAGATCAGGGCCATGGAGATGTCAAATCTCGTCGCCACCTACGATCACCGCGGCCGCACGCAGGTGGTCTATCCGGGAGGCGATACGTATGAAGAAACGCGTGGCGTGCATGGCGAGTTGTTGTCGGTGAAGAAAACCGGACAATCCACGCCGAAGATTTCGTTGGAATACGTGGGGCGCCGAGTCTGGCGTGTGACGCGCGATGATGGGACCGTCACCACCCATCACTATCGCGCCGATGGCGAGGCTCCTCCTGCGGGGGCTCCGGATGCCTCGTTCGACCGCTGCGTGGAGACCACCGTGACCAAGGGTGCAAGCACTCTGGCCCACGTGATCACCCGCCGCGCTCCGGACCAGGCTTCGACCCGGATCGAAAGCTTCTACTCCGATGATGCCGATGCACCTGGACGCTTCAAGGACATCACCCGCGATGGCCTCGGAAGGCTGACGGCCTGCGTCACGACCGGACGTGAGGTTGTGGGTGGACCGGTGCGTGCGGTGGATTCGGTCAGCTACGTGCTGAATGCCGATGGTTTCCGTGTCTCCGAGATTCGCACCGGCGTGCCCGGCAGCTATACGCAGGACAACGCGCTGCCTCCCGGAGACCGGCAGATGGGCCAATACAGCAGCTGGCCCGGCGGCACGATCGAGTGGGACGATGCCGGCAACCTCCGCCGCATGCAGCGCGGCGCGCAACCGGCCCTGCACTTCGAGTGCGACGTCCAGGGACGGGTGCTGGCGGTCCGTGAAATCGATGCATCCGGTGTGCCCACCACGCTGCTTGCCGAGTTCAGTTATGATCCGCTCGGCCGCGTGATGCTTCACAAGATCCATCGTGGCTCATCACTGCCACCGCTGGAAACTTCGTTTGTGTATGACGGAGGCGTCTGCATCCAGGAACTCACCTCCACCGGGGCCGTGGAGACTTCGTTCGTCTGTGCGGATGGGGAACCGGTGGCTCTTGAGAATGCGGCGGGTTGGCTTAACATCCACCGGGGACTCCAGCATTGGGGAAATCGTGCGGCACCGGGTTCCGGCCTCTGCCCGGGGGGAAGCCGGGGATGGCCCACCGCAGGATATCGCACGGCCTTCGTCACCAATGCTTCCGGTGCGGTGCTTCATCGTTACGATTCGGATGATGCCGGCAAACCCATCTTCCTCGATGCCGCAGGTCTTCCATCGTCCGATGTGGGACCGGTCAAATGGATGGCTCCGGAGGCCCTATGGGTTCCGGAAACCGGCATGTTCCATGGCGCGGGCGGCGTTTACAGTCCGGATCTGGGAACTTGGGTGACTAAGCCGAAGAAGAAACGCGCTCCCAGCTCGGGCCCGTATTCGGGAACCATCGACGTCACCGTCACCGCCGACGAATAGCTCTGCCGCTTCCGGCCGTGGACTTCCTCACTCTGCTGCCCTCACGTCCTGGATGATCAACTGAAGCGTCGTTCGGCCCCGGAAGGTGTTGCGGTCGATCGTGAACGCTACATCCCACGGCGGGTCGGGCAGCGGGTGTTCGCCGCCTCCGAAGAACACGGCGTCCTGTTCGTGATAGCCCTGCCGCAGCATGAAGCGCAGATGGTGGTTCTTCATGTGCAGGGGCGGCCGGCTCAAGCCCACCTTGCGGGAGATGAACACCGGCTGCGGATTGCCATTTCCGAAGGGTTGCAACAAATCATAACTCGAAAGAAACTCGAGTGACAGTTGGTCGAAGGAAATCTCCGCGTCATACATCAGCTTCGGCTGGCGTTGTTCCGGAGTGGTGGTGTTCAAGACATACTCGGCGAAGCGTTTGCGGAAGCGGTCGATCTTGGTTTCCTCGATCGAAAGCCCGGCCGCCATGGCGTGACCTCCGCCGGCGAGCAGATCATCCTCGCAGGCCCGGATGGCCTCGACCAGGGAGACGCCCTCGATGCTGCGCCCCGAGCCCTTGCCCACGCCTTCTTCGTCGATGGCCACGATGAAGGTCGGTTTGTGGAACTGCCGCATCAGGCGCGAAGCGACGATCCCCACCACGCCGTGGTGCCACGACCGCGATCCGAGCACGATCACCGGGTCCTTCGCCGGATCGAAGTCGCGGTTGAGCATTTCCACCGCCTCTTTCCGGATCAAGGTCTCGTGACTCTGCCGTTCCTTGTTGTAGGCATCGAGTTTGTGGGCGAGATCCTGCGCCAGCCTGCGGCAGTCCGTGGTGAGCGTTTCGAGCGCGTCCTCCGGCACATCCATGCGGCCGGCCGCGTTGAGCCGCGGACCGATCCGGAAACCGACGTCCATCGAGGTCGCGCTGCCATTCATTCCGGTGACGTCCTGAAGCGCGCGAAGCCCCGGGTTGAGGGTGTTGGGCAGGTGCTTCAGACCATGCCGCACCATCAACCGGTTCTCGCCCACCATCGGGACGATGTCGGAAATCGTGGCGACCGCGACCAGATCGATGAGTTCCTTGAGGTCCAACGCCACTTGACGCGTCTTCAGCAGGGCATGGCCCAGTTTGAAAACCACCCCCGCCGCGCACAGGTAGGTGAAATCATTGCCGCATTTCGGATTCACCAGCGCGCAGCAATCGGGCCGTTGGCCGGGGATCGGCTCGTGGTGATCGACGATCAACACATCGATGCCCTCCTGTCGCAGGTCGGCGACCTCCTGGATGGAGACCGTGCCGCAATCCACCGTGATCAGCAGATCCGGCCGCGGGCCTTCCGACATGCAGCGCTCCAAGGCAGCGGTGCTCAGTCCATAGCCTTCCGGGCCACGCCGCGGGATGAAGTGCCGGATTTCCAAGCCGTAGGCCAAAAGAATCCGCCGCATCAGCGTGATCGAAGAGACTCCATCCACATCATAGTCGCCGTAAATGCAGATCCGCTGCTTTTCATCCACCGCCCGCAGAATCCGCTCGACCGCGGGTCGCATGTCGGGGATCAGAAACGGATCGGAAAGGTCCTTGAGCTTCGGCCGCAGGTAGGACTCGAGGTCCATTCCAGGTGGCAGGCCCCGCTGGCGGATCAGGTGCTCCAAAATCGGCGGAAACGAGCCCGACGATCCGTTGGCCACTTTTTGGAACGGTTCGCCGCGGGGAATCCATCTGAAGGGCTGGGCTCGCATGAAGGCCCCGGACCCTATGGGCGAATCCCTTGGCGATTCAAGGTTGGAAACGAAAAGCGCGAAATTGTGTCCACTGTGACACTTTGGCGTGACCATGGTGTGTCAATCTGGCGCAAAAGGGCGGCTTGAAAGTCTCCGAAATCCGATTCGGCCTAATATAAGACATTGGAAACCAATGGCTTGAGTGAGTGGTGATCCCCTTTGGCACAGGCCCTGCGGAATGGCGGGCGCTAAACATCCCCCACAGGGCCAACACCAACGGAAATCCACCATATGTCCAAAATTCTCGGAATCGACCTCGGCACCACCAACTCCTGCATGGCCGTCATGGAAGGCGGCGAGCCCGTGGTGCTCGAAAACTCGGAAGGAGCCCGCACCACCCCTTCCGTCGTGGCTTTCGCGAAGAACGGTGAGCGCCTTGTCGGTCAGGCCGCCAAGCGCCAGGCCGTCACCAATCCGAAAAACACGATTTTCTCCGCCAAGCGCCTCATCGGCCGCAAGTTTGCCGAACTCACCGAGGCGGACAAGCGCATGCCTTACACCATCGTCCCGGCCGCCAATGGCGACGCCCACATCCAGGTCGAGGTCGCCGGTGAAACCAAGACCTTCTCTCCTCAGGAGATCGCCGCCATGGTGCTCGGCAAACTGAAGGCCGATGCGGAAGCCAAGCTCGGCGAAACCATCAAGCAGGCCGTCATCACAGTGCCCGCCTACTTCAACGACTCCCAGCGAAATGCCACCAAGGCCGCCGGTGAGATCGCAGGACTCGAAGTGCTCCGCATCATCAACGAACCCACCGCCGCTGCCCTCGCATACGGACTCGACAAGAAATCCGACGAGAAAATCGCCGTCTATGACCTCGGCGGCGGCACCTTCGACATCTCGGTGCTCGAGATTGGCGACGGTGTCTTTGAAGTGCTCGCCACCGATGGCGACACCCAGCTCGGCGGTGACGACTGGGACAACACGCTCATCCAGTGGATTGTCTCCGAGTTCAAGAAGGATCAGGGCATCGACCTTTCCGGCCAGCCGGACGCTCTCCAACGCATCAAGGAAGAAGCGGAGAAAGCCAAGATCGCCCTTTCCTCCACCCAGTCCTACGACATCAGCCTGCCCTTCATCACGGCGGACGCCACCGGGCCGAAGCACATTCAGCTCACGCTCACCCGTGCCAAGCTGGAGCAGCTCACCGATTCGCTGTTCGAGCGCACCAAGAAACCGGTCCGCGACTGCCTTGCCGAAGCCGGTGTCTCCGCCTCGCAGATCAACGAACTTGTTCTCGTCGGCGGCATGACCCGCATGCCCAAGGTGGTCGAAACCGCCCGCGAACTCGCCGGCCAGACTCCTCACCAAGGCGTGAACCCGGACGAAGTTGTCGCCATTGGTGCCTCCATCCAGGGCGGCGTGCTCCGCGGTGATGTGAAGGACGTGCTTCTTCTCGACGTCACTCCGCTCACGCTCTCCATCGAAACCGAAGGCTCGCGCGCCACCTCGATGATCGAGCGCAACACCACCATCCCGGCCAAGAAGTCCCAGGTGTTCTCCACCGCCTCTGACAACCAGCCCGCCGTGGACATCCGCATCTGTCAGGGCGAGCGCCCGATGTTCTCCGACAACAAGCTGTTAGGAAACTTCAAGCTCGACGGCATCGCCCCCGCCCGTCGTGGTGAGCCGCAGATCGAGGTCACCTTCGACATCGACGCCAACGGCATCCTCCACGTCTCCGCCAAGGACAAGCAGTCCGGCAAGGAACAGAAGATCTCCATCCAGGGCTCCTCCGGCCTCTCCAAGGATGAGATCGAAAAAGCCAAGCGCGACGCCGAGGCCCACGCCGAGGAGGACCGCAAGCGCGTCGAGAAGGTCGATGCCAAGAACAAGGCGGAAAACCTCGTCTTCTCCGTGGAAAAACAACTCGGAGAACTCGGTGACCAGGCCCCGGCCGAACTCAAGGACATGCTCAACGGCAAGATTCAGGCCGTGAAGGACGCGATCTCCAGCGACGATGTGAACCGCATCAACTCCGCCGTTTCGGACCTCGAAAGCTCGCTCCAGGCCCTCGCCCAGGCCGCCCAGCAGGCACAGGCCGGCGGTGCCGCCCAGCCGGACGTCGAACCTGCCGCCGAACAAGCCTCCAACGAGCCCAAGCAAGCCAAAGGCAAGGTCGTGGACGCTGAAGTCGTCGATTGATCCCTCCTCAACGTGGTGACGGACTCAATCCCGCGCCACGTTTTCCTCTATCCCTCTGCAAAATTTCCACGCTGCTCCCGTAGCGTGGCTTCTCACAAACCAAAACCAACAACCAACCCCATAACACAACATGGCCAACATCAAACCACTCGGACAACGTGTCCTCGTCAAGCGCATCGAAGCGGAAGCCGTCAGCGCCGGCGGCATCGTCCTTCCGGACACCGCCAAGGAAAAACCCCAGGAAGCCGAAGTCCTCGCTCTCGGCACCGGTGGCAAGGATGACAATGGCAACGACATCGTCTGGCACGTCAAGGTCGGCGACAAGGTGCTCATCTCCAAATACGGCGGCACGGAAGTGAAGATCGAAGGACAGGAAGTCCTCATCATCTCCCAGAACGACATCCTCGGTGTCGTCGGCTGAAGCCGACCGTCAGCGGTCAATGGTCAACCGCCATCGGTTAAGAAAACGCCCGGCGATTCCTTCCCTGATGACTTCTGACCGCTGAGCGATGACAGTCCGCACATCTTGAATCAACCATTCAACAAACAACTACGAACCAAATACCATGGCCAAACAATTGCAATTCGACGAATCCGCCCGCCAGGCCCTCCTGCGCGGTGTTGAGAAACTTGCCCGCGCCGTCAAGGCCACCCTTGGACCTGCCGGTCGCAACGTCATCCTCGACAAGAAGTTCGGCTCCCCGACCATCACCAAGGACGGTGTCTCGGTCGCCAAGGAGATCGAACTCGAGGATCCCTATGAAAACATGGGCGCCCAGCTGATCCGCGAAGTCTCCTCCAAGACTTCCGACATCGCCGGCGACGGCACCACCACCGCCACCGTGCTTGCCGAGGCCATCTACAAGGAAGGCCTTCGCAACGTCACCGCCGGTGCCAACCCGATCTCGCTCCAGCGCGGCATCATGAAGGCCACTGACGCGATCGTCTCCGAACTCGCCAAGATCTCCAAGAAGGTGTCCGACACCAAGGAGATCGCCCAGGTCGCCACCGTGTCCGCCAACTGGGACACCGAGATCGGCAACATCATCGCCGAGGCCATGGACAAGGTCGGCAAGGACGGCACCATCACCGTGGAAGAAGCCAAGGGCATTGAAACCACCCTCGACGTGGTCGAAGGCATGCAGTTCGACAAGGGCTACCTCAGCCCCTACTTCGTGACCAATGCCGAGTCCATGGAAGCGCTCCTCGAGAACGCCTACATCCTCATCAACGAGAAGAAGATCTCGTCCCTCAAGGACATGCTTCCTCTTCTTGAGAAGGTGGCCAAGACCGGCCGCCCGCTCCTCATCATCGCGGAAGATGTCGAAGGCGAAGCCCTCGCCACCCTCGTCGTCAACAAGCTTCGCGGCATCCTCAACATCGCCGCCGTCAAGGCTCCCGGCTTTGGCGACCGCCGCAAGGCCATGCTGGAAGACATCGCCATCCTCACCGGTGGCCGCGTGATCACCGAGGACCTCGGCATCAAGCTGGAGTCCGTCGAACTCACCGACCTCGGCCAGGCCAAGCGCGTCACCATCGCCAAGGAGAACACCGTCATCGTTGAAGGCGGCGGCACCTCCGAAGGCATCACCGGCCGCGTCAACCTGATCCGCAAGCAAATCGAGGAAACCACCAGCGATTACGACCGCGAGAAGCTCCAGGAGCGCCTTGCCAAGCTCGCCGGCGGTGTGGCCGTCATCAACGTCGGTGCTGCCACCGAGACCGAAATGAAGGAGAAGAAGGCCCGCGTCGAGGACGCCCTGCACGCCACCCGCGCCGCTGTCGAAGAAGGCATCGTGGCCGGTGGTGGCACCGCCCTCATCCGCGCCCAGGCCGCTCTTGGCGATCTCGGCCTCAGCGGTGACGAGAAGACCGGTGCCGGCATCGTCGCCCGCGCCGTGGAAGCTCCGCTCCGTCAGCTCGTTGCCAATGCCGGCCGCGAAGGCGCACTCGTTGTCGAGCGCGTCAAGCAAGGCAAAGGTGGCGAAGGTTACAACGTCGCGACCGACAAGTTCGAAGACCTCATCGCCTCCGGCGTGGTCGACCCGACCAAGGTCACCCGTTCCGCCCTGCAGAACGCCGCTTCGATCGCCGGCCTCCTGCTCACCACGGAAGCCCTCATCACCGACCTTCCCGAGAAGGAAAAACCCGCCGCAGGTGGCCACGGCCACGACCACGGCATGGGTGGCATGATGTAAGCCTCCAAGGTGGGGAGCCGTCATCTCGGCTCGTCATCTCCAATCAAACCGTCCGGGGCAACCCGGGCGGTTTTTTTGTATCCACAAACCTGGATGCGCCTGCCCGTAAAAGGTGCAGGGGAAGCCTGGCCGTTAGGCCCTGCTTCCCCTGCGGGATTCGGGTTGCGTGCAACCCGTGTCCGGCGACCTTCCCCCCCGGGAGGTCGCCGAAAGTCTATTTGTCCGGGAGGCTGGCCTCCCGTGGTGTTACGCACGCGGAACTAGGACTTGATACCCCCGCACCGGCGGGTCTTCAACCGGCATTGGAATGAATCGTTCCGAATTCATGCAGGATTTGCATCTTGGTGCATCGAGCGGCCGATTGGCCAGGGCAGGGAAGGGGATGGCCCTCCAAAACGGTTGGTAAAACCAACGAATCCGAGTCCCTTGTTCACGTTCGGTCCGGCTTTCTTCCGATTCCGTTCCGATGACCGCCACTGAGGCCGAACGCAATCAATCGGCAGCCTCCATGTTGAAGCAGATTTGTTTGCGGATCTGGCTGCGATAGCGCGATGGAGAACATCCATTCAGATTCTTGAAGAAGCGGCTGAAGTAGAATTCATCGTTGAAACGCAGCCTGTCGGCGATCTCCTTCATCTTCAGATCCGTGTTGATCACCAGGGCGAGTGCCTCCTGGTTGATCCTGCGGGTGATGTATTCCTTGGGGCTGATGCCGGTGCTCCGGGAGAATGCCATCGAGAACGCATCCACCGTCACCCCGTGCGCCTTGGCGAGGGTCGAGATCCGGATGTCTGCTCCGAGCTTGCTCTCGATCAGATCGAATACTTTGGAAAACTGCATGTGGGTGGACAAATGGCCGGTGATCACCTCGTCGAGTCCCGGCACCGCCTGTGCGATCCATGAAAGCAGGCAGCCACGCAGGCGCAGCAGCTCGGCGACGCCGAACTTCCGGCCAGGTGCCACCCATTGGCGCCATTCGCCGATGTCGAACATCCCGGCCTGCCTCGGACCGCGGTCCTGCCAGTCCAGCAGCGGATCCACACCGGGCAGCCACTCGCAACAGAACTTGAAGAACAGCACCTCGCACTCGCTGCGGCATCTTCGCTCGACCGGCGTGTTGCCAGGAAGGAACCAGACCTCGCCCGGTTTCAGTTGATGGGACCGGCCGTTCTGGACGATGGTTCTCACTCCCGACAAGGGCAGCTCGATGTGATGAAGATAGTCGCCCTCCTGCCTGCCATGCGAATCCCACTCGGTGCCGACAGTCGCGGAATACATGCCTAACAGGTGGATGCGGAAGCGTCCTGCCAGGCGGCACTCTCTCTCCAGATTCGAGTGGCTTACGAGCGTGCGGACTCCAATCTCCGCCCGGCTGTCGGTGGTGTCGACCCGTTTCATGCCGTAAAAGTGCAAGGTGTCCATGATCCCGTCCATGGGAAACTGTGGTGCCTGCCAAAAAGCCGGAAGTTCACCGGGGCACCCGATGGAAGGCCCTTGTTCCCGGAAATGGTTTGTCGGATGAACGCAAGTCTTGCACATAGGGATTCCATGGCTTGTGGATGAGGGCGCTGGAATCGAAATGGACACCGACCCCACGGAGCCGGAGTCCCATGTCGGGCGGTGCCTGGATCGTTTCCTGTAGATTCTTAGACTCGTCGGCTCGGAAAAGTGCAAGTGTTAGCGGGTTTCCTCTATGGATCTTCCGCTTCCTTCGACCCAACTTCGATAGGCTGCGCAATTAACCCATCGTCCTTACCCAGGACGCAAGCAGCGACTGGATCAACCGCGGTGTTTCGATGCACCGCCGGATCGTCCACAACCCTCCAGAGAAGTCCAAACCCTAATCGAACCCATGAAAGCCCTGATTCGTAACCGTTTCCTGGCCGGCCTCGCGCTTGCCTTCGCTTCATCCACGCTCGCCGTCCCGGCGGATAACGTCACTGTTTTGCTCGGGCCCGTGGCGGATACGCGGGTGTTCGATGCCGACTGGGGTCGAAACAGCAACGACGGCGGCGGTGGGGACATCGGCGTCTATCAGGCCCGTGACCGCAGCCTGTTGCGCTTCGATCTCGGCCAGCTTCCCGCCGGATCCACCCTCAGTTCAGCCAATCTCCATCTGACCGTCACCAACACCTACGGAGGAAACCCTAACAGCGAGTCCATGAATGTTCACCGCCTCACCCAGGCCTGGACCGAGGGTGGCGTCACATGGAACCGCTACGATGGAAGCAATCTCTGGGCGGCTGGCGGTGGCGATTACGACGCCACGGTTCGCGCCAGCTCCACCGCCAATGCGGGAATCGGACAGGCCGTCACCTGGGACGTGACCACCCTGGCGCAGGAATGGGCCGCCGGCACTCATGCGAATCATGGACTGATCGTCATCAACAGCGGCAATACCAACGGGCTCCACTTCGCTTCGAAGGAAAGTGGCAATCAAGGCTATCGGCCCATTCTTGCTGCGAGTATCACCACTCCTTCCGCGCCCCCGGTCGGATCCTGGACATGGAACGGCGGAGATGGAACCACCGGTCCGGTGGATGGCTCCGGCACCTGGACGGATGCTGGAAAGTGGTGGAATGGCTCCGCAGTGGCCACTTGGGCAGATGGCAATGACGCAATCTTCGGCGCGGGCGGCACGGCCGGCACCGTGACGATCTCCGGCACGGTGGCACCCGGAAGCCTGTGGTTTCAATCCACCGGTTCCGGTAACTACACTCTTTCGGGCGGAGCCATCAGCTTTGGCGGTGGTTCCCGCATCGTTCAAACGGACGTCAACGCCTCCATCGTTTCCTCGCTGACCAATGGAGGCCTGATCAAACAAGGTTCCGGTACACTCTCCCTTCCCAGCACCGGCATGAGTGGCAGCCCGGTGAACACCCTCACCGGCGGCACCATCATCAGCGGAGGCACCCTGGAAATCTACGGCCGCTCGGCGGACAACGGCGGCTACACCAGCATCGGCACCGGCCCGGTCACCATCCACGGCGGCGCCACGCTTGTCTCCGCCAACGATTGGGCCACCGGCAACGAATGGAACGGCGGAAA
>JAIXOR010000018.1 GCA_027486655.1 Verrucomicrobiaceae bacterium
CTCACGCCACCGCTTCTCCGCAAAGCGCAAAGACGGCGCAAGACGGATGAAGGGGGCAGGCCGGGAAGCGGCGGGAGTTTTGTGGAGCGCGAGGGATTTGCGGGTGCGGGTGTGAGCTGATGCTACAGCACACCGAAGAGCACCTCACCGGAGCGATTGAAATTCGGGAAAAGTTAAGCTCGGAATCCTGAAAATCCGTGTCATCCTCGGCGTCATTGAGCCATGGACTTCAACCCTTACAGCATTTTGGCGGGGATCGTTTTCGGGACCTTGGGCTGGGGGGCTTTTTCTTATGGAAAGCGCCTTGAACTATGGCAACCACGGGCGATCGGGCTGGGATTGATGGTGTATCCCTACTTCATCGCAAACCGCTGGCTGCTCTGGTTGATTGGCACCGGCCTGCTGGTGCTTTTGTGGTTCTTTCACGACGAGT
The DNA here is from genome assembly GCA_027486655.1 of Verrucomicrobiaceae bacterium. Taxonomy (GTDB): domain Bacteria; phylum Verrucomicrobiota; class Verrucomicrobiia; order Verrucomicrobiales; family Akkermansiaceae; genus Luteolibacter. The sequence goes on from JAIXOR010000018.1 coordinate 434, forward strand.
GAGGGTGCGTGATTTTCCTTGGCGTGGCGTGCGTTTTCCAGCGTAGTTCCCCCGCCCATGCCTACTGAAGCGATCCTTTCCACCGCCCGACAATTCCTCGGAGTGGACCCGACCGTTCCGATCACCCTTGAGCCGATCAAGCGCGGTGCGTCCGGCAGGACGATCGTGCGGGTGAAAACGCCGTTGCGGGATCCGTTCATCGGCATCCATTGGACAGAGCAAAGGGAGGACAACGAGCAGTTCATTCCGATCGGCCGATTTCTGAAGCAGGCGAAGCTGCGTGTTCCGGAGATCATCCATGAGCGGGCGCGGTATCGGGTGGCGCTGGTGGAGGACCTGGGGGATGTGGATCTTCACTCGCTGAGAGACCGGCCATTCGAGGAGCGGTTGCCCTTGTATCGATCGGCCTTCCGGCAGGTGGATCGGTTGTTTTACGCGAAAGCCCCCAAAGAGCTGCATTTGATGCCACCGTTTGATGCGGCGCTTTATCGTTGGGAGCAGAACTATTTCTTCGATCATCTGGTGGAGGATCATCTGGGCCTGGAGGCGGATTCGCTGCGGAAAAACCCGGTTTTCATCGAAATGGCGGAACGACTGGGAGCCGGGGCGCGGCATTTGGTGCACCGGGATTTCCAATCCCAGAATCTTCTCATCAAGGATGATGAGGCGTGGCTGATCGACTTCCAGGGGCTGCGTCGGGGTCGGCAGGAATATGATCTGGCTTCGCTGATCTTCGACCCCTACATGAATCACAGCCGGGATGAGCGCGAGGCTCTGCTGGAGTTGTGGGAAGAGATCGCCGACGAGCGGCCGGAAACGAGTTTGTTCCACCAGTGCGCGGCGCAGCGGTTGATGCAGGCGATGGGAGCCTATGGCAATATTCTGAAGAACCGTGGTGACGAGTGGTACCGTCAGCACATCGGGCCGGCGGCACGGCTGTTAGAAGAAGTCACCGCGGGCACGCCACTCGAAGAACCACTCGCGCCGGTGCTCGGAGCGATCCCCTGAACTCCCTTGGCCACGCCGCTTCACAGACGCCGGATCCGGGTGCCGCTGATCGGGGCGGCGGTGGGTTTGCTGGCGTGGCAGATCCTTCCGGGGACGTCACCGGATCGTGCCGCCTTCGAGTGGGTGGCCCGGTGTTTCGCCAACCCGCCGTTTTTCATCAGTGGATTCGGCAGCCGTCAGACGCCATGGAACCTGCTGACTTTCTCGTCCACGGCGGCAGCGGACAAGCGGCATGCTCCATTGATCGTCTCGCTGGGGGATGATCCGCAGGGGGTGTTTCAGAGTTCGCCGCCATCGCCGGTGGATTTGGCGGTTGTCTTCAACAATTTTCAGCGACTCGGAGCGAAGAAGGCGGCATCCGCGGCGGTGCTGGCCTGGGACTCTCCGGACGTGATGGGGCTCGCCGCGTTGGAGAAGACGCTGGCGAAATTCGATTCCATGGTGATGGCGGCTCCGGTCTCGCGCGGGGCCTCGCCGCAGCCGCTGCCGGAGACTTTCCGGCGCACGTCGATTCCTGCATCCGCGGTGAAGGGCGATGTTTCGATGATTCCCGTGGTGAATCGAATTCCGCTCCCGGATGTGATTCTGGGAGGCAGAAACAGCGCGGCAGGATTTTCATCGATCGACTCCGAGGCGGAAACGGTCGGGCCGTTCTTGTTGGCGCGATGGGAGGACCGGATTGTGTTTTCGTTTCCGATGGTGGTGATGATGCAGCGGTTGGAGGTGGCGGTGGACGCGGTGGAGGTGGTCCCCGGGGAGTATCTGAGGTTTGGCAGCAAGGGGCCGATTGTGCCGATCGATGCCTCTGGCAGGATGAAGGCGCCGGTGGCGAGGGTGAAACCGATCGCAACGATTCCGGCGGAGGAATTGATCGACGGCGGTGACGATCTTTTCCCCAAGCAGGCACCGGATCCGGTGATTCTCCGGGACGACCGGGGCGCGGCGGAACCGGGCACGCGGATTTTTTCCGGTCGGCTTGCGGGGGTGATTGCATCCATTTCCTCGAACTCCGGATTGGCGAGCGCCGAGGACTATCCGAGGCCGGGTTGGTTTCGTGAATTGCTCCTGCTTGCAGTGGTTTGCGGTGCAGTGGCGGGTGTTTCAAGGTTGCCGCGTTTCGCGATGTGGATCGGCTATGCGGCCACGGCCACTGCGGTGGTGACTGTGCAGATTCTGGCGGCCGGCATGGCATCCTGCTGGGTTCCCGGCTTGGCCGGTTTGATGGCTTTGGTTGCCGGGATGCTTGCCAGCATTCCGCGCCGCTCGATGCCAAAGGATCAAACGACGGCAGACCCGGAAGAATCCCCACCCACCGCGGCGGAGGTCGAGGTTTCGGCCGAAGTCTCAACGCCGGATGTTCCGCCAGAACCAGAACCAGAACCAGAACCAGAGCCAGAGCCGACCAAGAAACCGCGTTCACCGAGGCGGAAGGTGGAGTCTACTGCAGAGGCTCAGGAGGAAAAACCGGCACCCAAACCACGCAAGCCGCGAGCCACGAAGAAGCAAGCCGAGCCGGATGCATCGGGACCAGAGATTCCGGAGCCCGTCAAAAAGCCGGCACAGCCTAGGAAGAGTCGTGCCAAGTCCGCGGATCCAGCCACGCAGGCTGGCGAGAAAAAGTCCGTGACGAAGAAGGCGACTCCGCGCACCCGGCGGAAACCGGAGGCGTGAAGGGCGAGGAAGGCGTGAGGTCAATCGCGCGCAGTTCCCGCTGCATCATCCATTCACGGGTCCACCTGGATCCGCAGGAACCCGCGGGGTGGCAGTGCAGGCGTTTGGAACGAGAGCATGCCATCGGTGGCGGCCAACTGCGGCGACCCCTCCGCCTCCCATGGGCCGTGCGGGGCAGGCGCCCGCTGGAGCTGATAGAAATGACCGGCATGCGAACGGATGCGCACGGTCACTTGCCCGCCCGCACTTTGAATCTCGTGGATCTCCATCCGGCCGGGATCGATCACGATGCCGAAGTTGACCATGGTTTCCGGAAGTTCGGGCGAGCCGGTGAGCAGATCGATGACACCGAGATTGACGAGCGAACCGGTCACACGGAGCGCCGAGCCGCTCTTCATGCGGATGACGCCGTTGTTGGTGACGTTTCCATGGAATACGAGGGATCCATCCGCCGTACTTGTCAGGATGCCGTTGTTGGTGACATCGCCGTGAAACGATATCGACGCCTGCCGGGGCGGGGTGATGGATCCGTTGTTGATGAACGATGAGCGGAACGCGAGAGGACCGGAGGCCGTGAGCGACCCGTTGTGGACCACGGCGGCATCGACCGATCCTGAGCCCGTCAGCGCGGAACCGGCCAAAAGATAGAGTGAGGGAGCGGTAAGGGCCGCGCCTGCGCCGAGGTCCAGCGTGCCGTGACAGGCGATGCTGCCGGTGGTGGCGGTGGTGCCGGCGAGCTCGAGCACGGCGTTTGATGCAACACTGACCACCGATGAGGACGGGAGTGCCGAAGTGATGCCTCCCGACGGTGAATGAGCCCGGAGAAGGGCCTCATGCCATTGCGCCGCCATCCAAGAGAAACCGATATCATTGGGATGCACCCCGTCGGCGATGTGGCCATTTGCCGGGAATCCCGTATGCAAATCAACATGCCGCACTTTCTTTCCCATGGCTTGGAACTCCGCGACGACCGCCTGGACGATCGCGTTGTAGGGAAGCACCCCGAGGTGCCAGTTGATCGGAGTGATGCTGGCGACGAACAAGGTGGCATCCGGTCGCAGGGTGGTGATTTTTGCAACAAGCCCGCGCAGCCGTTCCATGGAACCTTCCGGCATATCCAGATCGTTGGCACCGGCGAGCAGCAGGATGGCGTGGGGAAAAAGCTGAGCGCGCCCGGTGCCGTTGCCCCCGGTGAGCCAATGACCGCCGTTCGGGTTGCGGTCGGCACCTCCGTATTGAAGAAACCGATCGGTGTTGAGGCCGTCCAAGTTGGCGGACAGGTCGTCCAGATTGTAAGAGGAGTGGCCTTCGTGCCATCGTTGGTCCACTGGAGATATGGGCAGCAGGCCGGGGCGCTCCGCCGAGGAGCCCGCGTAACGCAAGCCGGGAGCATGGGAAATCATGAGATCATGGAGAGGCCCGCGGTAACCGGCGTGGGAGCCCTGCCAGCCATAAGTGATCGAATCCCCGAGCGGCATCACCCGCCAGATCGCGGGAAAGACCGGCGGGGCTGCCAGTTTCAGCACTCCGGCATTCACTTGCACCGGACCGGTGAACGGGTTTGCGCCTTCCAGGATCAATCGACCGGTTCCGGTTTTCGCAAACCCGTCGCTGCCTGTGATGTTGACGCCGATGCGGACCTCGGCACCGCCTACATCGATCGTGGGCAGGCCGCTCGAAGCATCGAGGGTGAGGATGCCTCCGCTCCCGCGCCGCAGCGACCAGTCCCGCCCCCCGGCGAAAACAAGACCGCCGATCGTTCGGGCACCGTCGAGCGTGATGCACACGCTCCGTGCGGGGGACAAAGGCGGAAAGGTGGCGACCGACGCCAGCCCTTGGGCGGGTTGGGCGGAGACCCAGTTTGATGCGGCCGCCCATGAACCTCCGCCCGGATTGCTCCAGGTTCCCTCCGCGGCGGAAAGCAGCGCGGAAACATGGATCAGGACCACGGGCGGGAGCGCCCATGTCACCGGTCGGGGGGAGGAAAGCATTGGTTGGAGGGGGGATCCGAAGCGCCCCATCATCGCCCGACCCGTCGCAAGCTCAAGCCAACAATCCACCAAAGCATTACGGAAATCCCGATTGCAAGGGCTGCCAAGACATCGGGAGCGTCACGAGATTTCGCTTTACCCAAAGCTCCGACCGGACAACCTCGATTCATGAAACATGGTTTCCTCCCCACCATGATCGTAGCCCCCCTGGTGCTCGCGATCCACGTTCATGGCGCCGCCGTGCTCGACTTGGTTCCGGGGTCGCACCTGAAGGACATCGAGCAGGTGATCTATCAGAGTGGAGCCAGCACCATCGTGCAGAACACCCCCGCCACCGGTGTGGCGGTGAACGGGGATGGAGAGATGAGCGTGAAGAGCGTGCGCATCACCGACGGCGCACCGGTGGATCTCACCTTCTTCAACACCGCCAACGCTGTGGTGGTGAACGTCAATCCCCAGTTTGCCGGCATCGGCGGAGTGGGTGTGTTCAACAACGGAGTGACGACCTACAGCACCGACGGCCTCACCGCGTACGCGAATGCCTACGCCGCCACGGTGCTGGATACGGATCTGCGCAACTTCACGTTCCACGACTACCTCACGCCCTCGCCCGCCACTGCGGGAGTGCCGGATCTCGATCTGTTGTTTTACCATGCGATGTTGCCGGAGGATTACTTCCTCGTTTCCGAACGGTGGGGAAACTCGAGCTTCACGGTGACGGCGCTCAAGGCGGACGGCACTCCCTACGCAGGTGCAAACATCCTCCGGCTCGGCGGTCCGGGCGGCACCTTCGGCGTCGGCTACGAGGTGTATGACTGGAACACCGGATACGCGGCGCTTGGCAACCAACCCACACAGGCCCAGGCGCTTTCCTTGTTTTCCGTGAGCAAGTTTTTCGAGGGCACTGCGGTGCAGGCAGGTCCGGTATACGGGCTGCGGATCGACAATGACGGTGAGGCGGACCCCAAGATCATGGGCATCAGTGGCAGCACCTTCAGCGACAATCCGGAAAACCCCCAACTCGTGCCGGAGCCTTCCGCATTCCTGATCGCCGCGCTTGGCGGTGTGTTGTGGATCGCCAGGCGCAGGCGTCGGGTTTGTTAGAAAAACCGCGGCTCAGATCCCCGCGAGGACCTCTTCGAAGACCGTGAGTGTGTCGTCGAGATCCGCTTCCGTGTGGGCCAGTGAGATGAATCCGGTTTCGTAGGGCGAGGGGGCGAGGTAGACGCCCTTGTCCAGGCAGCCCCAGAAGAATTTCCGGAAAAACGCAAGGTCCTGCTTCATCACATCGTCCACGTTGACGATCTCCCGGTCGGTGAAAAACAGGCAGAACATCGAACCTGCGCGATGGATGCGGTGGGGCACGCCTTTTCCGGAGAGCAGCGCGCGCAAACCCTGTTCGAAGTGCGCACCGAGCTCCTCCAGGCGGGGGAATCCCGAGGGTTTCGCGAGTTCCTTCAACTGTGCGAGGCCGGCGGCCATGGCCAGGGGATTGCCGGAGAGCGTGCCTGCCTGATAGACCGGTCCGAGCGGGGCGAGCATGTCCATGACGTCCGCCCGGCCGCCGAAGGCCCCGACCGGCAGGCCACCGCCGATCACCTTGCCGAAGCAGCTGAGATCGGGTGTTAGATTCTCGATCCCCTGCACCCCCGCCTTGCCGAGGCGGAATCCGGTCATCACTTCATCGAAGATGAGCAACGCACCGTGTTTCCGGGTGATCGAGGAAAGCAGCTCAAGATATCCGGGTTTCGGGAACACGAGGCCGGCATTGGCCGGGTAGGACTCCACGATGATCGCTGCGATCTCCTCGCCACGCGCGGCGAAAAGCGCCTCAAGGGCCGCGGGGTCGTTGTATGGCAGCACCAGCGTGTGTGCCGCGAATGCCTTTGGCACCCCGGCGGAGTCCGGCTCGCCATGAGTGAGTGCACCCGACCCTGCGGCCACCAGCAACGAGTCGCTGTGCCCGTGGTAGCAGCCGTCGAACTTCACGATGAGATCGCGTTTCGTGAATCCGCGGGCGAGACGGATGGCGGACATGGTGGCCTCGGTGCCGGAGTTGCACATCCGGACCTTGCCGACCGATGGCACCCATTCGGTAATGGTGCGTGCCATTTCGACCTCGAAAGGATTCGGAATGCCGAAGGACACCCCGCTTTTGGCCACTTCGTGGATGGTGTTGGTGATCACCACGGGCGCGTGGCCGAGGATGTTGGGGCCCCACGAGCCGATGTAGTCGATGTAGGTCTTGCCATCCACATCCTCGATGCGGCTGCCATGGGCCTTGCGCACGAAAAACGGCTCGCCGCCGACGTTGCGGAAGGCGCGGACGGGGGAATTCACCCCGCCGGGGATCACTTCACGGGCGGCGGCGAAAAGCTTGGAGGAAAGTGGGCCAGGCGACTGCATGCGGAGACTCTGTACAAGGAGCGGCGCGCGGCCAACCGCGAAGAACGGGATTGCGCTGAATATCCGCACGGTCGATGCTGTCGGAGCGGAATGGATGTTCCGTGCCATTTGAAACCCCGTACGCTGCGCGCCATGAAACCGGCAACCCTCCTTGTTCTCGCCGCCGCCCTGTTCGCACCCGCCCTCCCTGCGGAAACCAAGCGCGCCGAGCGCAAATCCCTCCTCGATTCCGATCCGGACGTGGTTTATCTCGAACAGGCTCTCAAGAATCCCGTGGAGCTCAACGTGATCAAGGAGGCTCCCGTTTTCTCGGACAAGGAAGGCCGCCACCGTCTCGGCACGCTCAAGGCGGACCAGACGGTCAGGTTGGAGGCCATCACGGACCGGATCTACCGCGTCCGGGGCAAGGGCACCCGCGACGGCATCGCCGGCTGGGTCGCCCCCTGGGCATTTTCCTCCAAGGACCCGCAGTTCGTGACCCATCTCAAGGAGTTCTACGACCGACAGATCCAGGTGATGAAACTCATCGAGGCCAAACAAGTCGCCGTGGGCATGACTCCCGACGAGGTGTCCAAGAGCATCGGAAAACCCACCAAGACCACCGTGCGCAAGACCGACAAGGGGGAAAGCGGCCGCTGGGAGTTCATCGACTACGAGGAGGTGAAGCACTACATCACCCGCGTCGATCCGGCGACCGGTAGGGTCTTCCGTCAATTGTCCCACGTCACGCAGATCGAGAAGGGCCGCACCAACGTCGATTTCGAAAACGGTCTGGTCACCGCCATCGAACAAAGCGAGGACCGCCAGGGTTCCTCCAACGTCCGCATCGTCGTTCCGCCCCTGGTCTTCGGCTGGTAAGCCCAAGGCATCGGTCACCGCTTCTTTCCATCTTCATTCCAATCTCCATTCTCATGGCTCTTCACTGCCCGGATTCCCTCACCTCCATCGCCGGTTTCTTCAACGGTCTCGCCCCGGGAAAGCTCGATGCACTCGGCGACATCTACTCGCCGGGAATCGAGTTCCGCGACCCGCTCCATCAGGTTCACGGACTCGCGGCCCTGCGACAGGTCTTCGAGCACCTGTTCCAGCAACTCAAGGATCTCTCGATCATCGTTACCGACGCCCATGGCGACGACCGCACGGGCTTCCTTCTTTGGGAAATGTCCTACAGCTTCCGCGGCGCGCAGAGAGTCATCACCGGCACCAGCCACATCCGCTTTGCGGCCGATGGCAGGGTCGCCGCCCAAACCGACCACTGGGATGCCTCCTTCCCGGTCTACGGCGAGTTCCCCGTGCTCGGTCTCGCCATGCGTGGCATCAAACGACTCGTCACGGCGAAGCCTAACCCATCCTGACCATCCACACTCGCCGCAGGAAAAGCGCTTTCTTGCATTCCCCGGGACATTGGTTACACCTTGTGCCAATCGACCCATCCCGATTTCCCATCATGAAACATCCCATGCTGCAAACGGCGCTCGCCGTCATCGCGCTTGCCAGCGCTCCGTGTCAGGACGATCCGAACCAAGCCAACCTCGAGGCCCTCGCCGCCAACGCCAAGGTCTTCGTGGAATCCTACAACAAGGCGGATTCGGAAGCCCTCTCGAAATTGTTCCTGCCCGAGGGAGAAATCGTCCTCGCGAATGGTGAGATCGTCGCCGGCAGGGACGAAATCAAGGAGTTCTATGCAGGAGTCTTTTCCGCCGCCTCAAAACCCAAAGCCGCGCTGGAGGCGGGAGCGGTTCGCTTTGTTTCCCCGGGCATCGCAGTGGAGGATGGCACGCTCCATGTCACCAAACCCGGTGGTGAGATCACCTCGCATTTCTACACCGCCGTGCAGGTCAAACAGGAAAACGGCAGCTGGCTTACGGCAAGCATCCGCGACGAGATCGAGGATCAGGCCCCCGCGAGCGAGAAGCTGCTTGCCCTGGAGTGGATGGTCGGTGACTGGCTCATCGAGACCGAGGGCAGCCGGACCTTTCTCTCGTTCACCTGGAGCGATGACGGGCCCTACATCGACGGCCGCGCCCTGACCGAACAAGCGGGTGAGGACAGCACCTCCTCCACCTACCGCATCGGTTGGAACGCCAACCGCAAGAATCACGTCTCCTGGGCCTTCGATGCCCTCGGCGGCTACACCCGCTCCGAATGGACCGCCGGCGCAGAAGGCTGGCTTCTCCGCACCAATGGCGTCACCGCCGATGGTGAAATCAACCAATCCACCCAGATCCTCAAGCCGGATGAGGACAAGCTCGGCTTCACCTGGTCCACCCGCGATCAGACTCTCGCTGGCGAACTCCAGCCGGACCGCAGCGTTCACGTCGTGAAACGTCCGCCGGACCTCGAAAGCAATGCTGGCGTCACCGACGAAGCCGGCACCGATGCCGAACCCGCCGACCAGCCCTGAAACCGGAAATCCCTTCCCATGAAAACTCTCCTCAGAATCCTCCTCTGCCAGCTCTGCTGCTTCCCGCTCCTCATCACCGACGCCATGGCTCGCGATGGCGAACGCGGCGGCAAAGGCAACAAGAGCGGCACCTCCAAAAAGGAGCGCCCCAACGTGCGGCCTTCTCAAAGCCAATCCCGCAACCCGATCACCCACTCGAAAACCTCGAAGCCCGCCGATCGCCCGTCGCCCAAACCTGCCGAGCGCCCAAGCTCCAAACCCCAGCCACGCCCGGAACCGAAACCGAATCGTCCGGAAAGCAAACCGAATCGGCCTGACGAAAAACCCAACCGTCCCGACGACAAGCCCAATCGTCCCGACGACAAGCCCAATCGTCCCGACGACAAACCCAATCGTCCCGACGACAAGCCCAACCGTCCGAACGACAAGCCCAACCGTCCCGACGAGAAACCCAACCGCCCCGCGGAGCTTCCGAATCGCAAGCCGGAAAAACCTTCGGATCGTCCGGGCAACAAACCTGGCGACGACAAGCCGGGCCGCAATCCGGATCACAAGAATCCGAACGACAAGAAACCCGGCAAACCCGAGCTGCCCTACCGTCCCAACCGCCCCGAGACCCGGCCCGCCACCAAGCCCGGCCAGGTGAACTATCCGAAAGCGGACCGTCCCGGGAGCAAGGACAAAGACAAGAACAAGAACCGCGACCGCTACGAAGAATACCGCCCCACGCGGAAGCCCGAGGTCAAGCCCGGCAAGAACACCCGCCCGGTGCGCCGTCCGGAGTTCAACTCCACCGAGGTGAACGTGAAGAACAAGAACACCCACAACCAGTGGTGGAGCTCCAACAAGAACGTTTACAACAACAACAAGACCCACATCCACGGCGGAAACACCTATGTGAACGTCAATAACAACTTCAAAAAGAACGTCAATTGGTCCACCGACCAGAAGCACTGGGGCTACAATCCCTGGTGGAACCGGCCGGCCACACGGCCCTGGTATGGAGGTTCATGGAACTGCGGATGGAACAACAGCTATCATCACCACCACCATACAAGTTATTATTACAGCGGCTACTATGGATACCGCCCGCCCGGATACGTGGTCTATCATGATCATGATGACAACGACGTCGCCCAGGCCATCGGCTGGGGACTCGTCGGCTGGGGACTTGGCAAGCTGATTTTTGACACCGGCTACCAAACCTATTCCAACCCCTACCCCGCCCAGCCGGTCACCAGTTCCTCGGGCACCCAGGTCACCTACACCGAACCGATCACCGTCGTCGCCGCCAAGACCGCGCCGGCGGAGGCCGATGCGGAGAAACTGACCGCCCTTTCCGAGTCCCACGTCAGCACCTCGCAGGAGGCCTTCAAACAGGGAGACTACCTGCGCGCCCTCGACTTCGCCAACAAGGCCGTGGCGGAAGCCCCTGGAGACGGTGCCCTTCACGAATACCGCGCCCTGGTGCTCTTCTCCCTCGGACGTTTCTCGGAAGCCGCCGGAGTCCTCAACCCCGTCCTCGCGGGCGGGCCCGGCTGGGACTGGACCACCATGATCGGCCTCTACCGGTCGCAGGACACCTACATGAAGCAGCTTGAGGCTCTGCAGAACTACAGCGATTCCAAGCCGCAGGCGGCCGATGCCTGCTTCCTGCTGGGCTATCACTACATGGTCTGCGGCCACCTTGAGGAGGCCACCGCCGAGTTTGAGAAAGCGGCACGCCTGCAACCGGCAGACACCGTCTCCGCCCAACTCCGGGACCTCACGAAGGCCTCCTCCAACAAGGGCGATGAGGAAACCGATGAGTCCGCCGAGGATGAAGCCGAGACCCCTCCCCCACCCGCGCCCGTGCCGTTGGAGAAACTCACCGGAACCTGGGTCTCCGACAAGGGAGCCCAAGGCACCGTCACCCTCGCCTTCAAGGACGACGGCAAGTTCATCTGGAACTTCACGAAGGACCAGACCTCGAACGAGTTCGGCGGCGACTTCAGCATGAACGACAGCGGTCTGCTGGTCCTCGACTCCGAGGAAAGCCAGATGGTTGCCTCACTGGCACAGCCACAGGACAACCAGCTCAAGTTCACGCTCTCCGGAGGACCTCCGGGCGATCCAGGCATGATCTTCACGCGCAAGTAACGGCGCGGCGAACATCACCACCGTTTCCACTCACGACACCGCGGCCCATCGCCGCGGTGTCTTTTTTTCAGGATGGATTCACAACGCGGTCCCATCCCGGAGGACGCCTTCGAAGGATCAGGCGATCTCCTCGGCGCCGAAGTAGGGCACCAGCGCATCCGGGATGCGGACGGATCCATCCTCGCGCTGGCACTGCTCCAGCAAAGCGACGTAAAGGCGGGGAAGCGCGGTTCCCGAACCATTGAGCGTGTAGGGGAAGCGGTTGCGGCCCTCGGCATCCTTGAAACGCAACTTCATGCGGCGCGCCTGATAGTCGGTGAAGCAAGAGCAGCTGGAAACCTCCAGGTATTTCCCCTGGCCCGGAGCCCATACCTCGATGTCATAGGTTTTGGCCGAGGAAAATCCGATGTCGCCGGTGCAAAGTTCAATGACCCGATAGTGAAGACCGAGCCGGCGGAGAATCGACTCCGCATGGCCGGTGAGTTGCTCCAACACCTCGAAGCCCTGATCGGGATGGACCACTTGGACGAGCTCCACCTTGTCGAACTGGTGCATGCGGATGATGCCCTTGTTGTCGCGCCCGGCGGACCCGGCCTCGCGGCGGAAGCACGGGGTGTAAGCAACCATGCGGATCGGGAGGTCGGACTCGGCAAGCAGGGTGTCCCGGTAAAGGTTGGTCACCGGCACTTCCGCGGTGGGAGCCAGGAACAGATGGTTGACACCATCCTCTCCGGCATCGGTGCCATACATGTCCGCCTCGAACTTCGGCAACTGGCCGGTGCCTTCCATGCACTCGCGCTTCACCAGGTGCGGAACATTGACCTCCTCGTAACCGTTCGAGCTCTGCGTATCGAGAAGGAAGTTGATGAGGGCACGCTCGAGCCTGGCACCCCGGCCGCGGTAGACGGCAAAGCCGGAACCGGCGATGCGCGTGGCGTCATCCCAGTGGATCAGTCCATGGCGCGTGGCGAGGTCCACATGATCCAGCGCTGCGGCGATCTCGGGCTTCTCCCCCCATTCGCGGACGACCGGGTTGGCGGACTCGTCGGAACCCACCGGGCAGGCTTCGTGGGTGAGGTTCGGGATGTTGAGGAGCAGCTCGTTCTGCCGGGCGGAGGCATTCTCGGCGGCGAGGTCGAGTGAGGAGATCTGCTCGTTGATGCCGCGGACCTCGGCTTCGATGGCGGAGGTGTCCTCGCCCTTTGCCTTGAGCATGCCAATCTGCTTGGAAACGGTCTTCCGCTGATTCTGCAGCTGTTGCTTTTCGGTCTCCGCCTTGCGACGGGCCTCATCGCAGGCGAGCACGTCGTCGATGAGCTTCCAGTGGTCGCCTCCCCGGTGTTGGAGGCGTTCCTGAATGGCGGCGGAGTTTTCGCGGATGACGCGGATGTCGAGCATGGCGCGGCGACTCTCGCGGGCGATGGGGGGAGGAATCAACGCGATTTTTCGCCAAGCGGGAATCGGTGGGCGGCAGGGAGCCCGCCGGACCGATGTCAATCCGCCGGGAGCGGCACGAGCTCGACCTTGCGGAAATGGATCTCCGCGCCCTCACTCTGGAGGCAGATGGCTCCTTTTGTGGCGCTCACGGCGGTGGCTTCGTTCATGAGCACGCCATTGACGTGGACGGTGATCCTGTCGCCCTGGCAGCGGACTTGGATCGTGTTCCACTCGCCGGGTGCCTTCTCCACGCTTTCCTGGCGCTTCATCCATCGGCGGCCCTGGGGGACGGTGTTGGCGACGCTGAGGCTTTCGCCAACCGTCCAGAAATCCCCCGCATTGCCGGTGCCGAGCTGGACTTCGATGGATTTCGGCCAGACGAAGATCCTGCGTGGCTCCGAGGCATGAACGAGGATGCCCGAGTTGCCGGGCTTGGCCCCGGGTTTCCATCGCCATTCGACGGTCAGTTCATAGTTTGCATAATCCGCCTTCTCGGTGCGGATCACCGCGGGCGGGCGGCCCTTGCAGACGAGCAAACCTTCGGAAACCGACCAGATTTCCTCCGGTTTCACCTTCTCATCAATGATGTCGTGCGTCCAGCCGGCGAGGTCCTTGCCATTGAATAGCGCGACTGGAGGTGCGGCGGGAAGAAGCGGCGCGAGGAGACATGTCATGAGGATGATATTCCGGAGCATGGTGGATAGATATCAAATCGCGCGCCGCAGGGCAAGAACGCAGGACGGAAAACCATGGCGGAGCACGAAGTTGCCATTTCCTTCCGCATTCGCCTGTGCCACCTTGGCGGCAGGTGAGATTCGGGTTTCCAAACAAGCGCGCCATCGCGCGGCTGGCACTGGCGGCGGCGTTGGCGGGCTTCGTCGCCTGGTATGGCCTGCCCTTGATGGTGAGCCTGCCGCACGGCCTCCTGAAGAACCCGCAGGCCTCTCCGGTCTTTGTGGACCGCCACGGAAATCCCGTTACGAGGCTGGCGCTGCCGGGTGCCACGCGATCCGCGCCGGTCGCGGCGGACCAGCTCCCTGCGGATCTGGTGGCTTGCACGATCGCCGCAGAGGACAAACGCTTTCAGAGCCATGGCGGAGTCGATCCACTCGCCACCCTGAGGGCCGCACGTGACCTTGCCCTGCACCGCCGGGTGGTGTCCGGTGCCTCCACCATCACCCAGCAGCTCATCAAGATCTCATTGCCACCCTCGGAGCGTGGCATCCTGCGCAAGCTCCACGAAGCGCTGGCAGCGAGGCACCTTGAGATGCACTGGACCAAGGAACAGATCCTGACCGCCTATCTCAATCGCCTCGACTATGGAAATCTGAGGATCGGCGCGGCGGAGGCGGCGAGGTTTTATTTCCAGAAACCGCTCGCCGATCTATCCCTTGCCGAGTGCGCCCTTCTCGCAGGGCTGCCGCAGGGACCCTCAAGACTCAATCCGCTCAAGCACCCGCAGCGTGCCCTGGCACGGCGGAATACCGTGCTGAAGCGCCTCGCGGACATGAACGGCATCGAGGCCAGCCGCATCGCCCGCGCAGCGGCGGAGCCCTTGAGCCTGCGGCCGCTATCCGAAAAATCACCCGCGCCGTGGCTCGCAGCCCTCACCGCTCCCCACGCCTCGGAGGGCATCATCCGGACCACCCTCGACCTCGGAATCCAGAACGACCTTGAAGCCATCGTGCGTGAGGAAACCGCAAAACTCAGGGACTCGAATCTCAGACATGCGGCCGTGGTTGTGATCAACCCGGCGGACGGCGGCATCCTCGCACTGGTGTCCTCCGCGGATTGGAACGACCCGCGCGGCGGCCAGATCAACGGAGCCCTGCTCCCACGCTCACCGGGCTCTGCGCTCAAGCCATTCACCTATCTGCTCGCCCTCGATCGGGGAGGGCGCATCCCGGCATCCATCCTCGCGGATGTTCCCAGCCCGTTCCGCACGCCGGAGGGCCTGAACCTGCCGGAAAACTACGACCGCACCTACCGCGGACCGGTGACACTCCGCAGGGCACTCGCCTGCTCACTCAACATCCCCGCCCTGCGCGAGCTCAACCTGTTAGGCGGCCCCGCCCCGCTCCACGAAACACTGACCCGGCTGGGCCTCACCACCCTGGGCAATGATCCGCAGGCCCACGGTCTCGGGCTCACGCTGGGCAACGCACCGGTCCGCCTGCTGGAGCTGACCAATGCCTACGCCACCCTCGCCAGGGCCGGCCAACACAGGCCCGCCGTCCTTTTTCCCGATGCCGCCGCACCACCTGTTTCCGAGACCGGTTTCTCCGCCACCGCCATTCACCTGATCGCCGACATCCTCTCGGACCCCGCGGCGCGCGCCCCCTCCTTTCCACCCGGCGGACCGCTCGACCTGCCTTTCCGCTGCGCTGCCAAAACCGGAACCTCATCCGACTTCCGCGACAACTGGTGCGTGGGCTTCACCCCGGAATTCGCTGTCGGCGTCTGGGCCGGCAACTTCGAAAGCCAGCCCATGAAGGGAATCTCCGGAGTCGCCGGGGCCGGGCCGATCTTCCACCGGACGATGCTCCGGCTTCATCGTGACAAACCCGCCTCGTGGTTTCCCCGACCGCCGGGTTTGTTAGACATCCGCATCGATCCACGAAACGGAAAATCCGTCGCGCCTGACGATGAAGATCCGAAGTTCATCCGCGAGATCGCACCAGCCGAGCGAGTGCCCTCCCCCGCCGTTGCAGCCGACTACGATGCACAAGGAAGGGCCCTGCTCGGTCCGGCCTACGCAGCCTGGTTCGAGAGCCCATACAACCAACGCCGCGGAGAACTGGCGATGGATCCGGCACCGCCGGTGATCGAACCGCTGCGGATCATCACTCCCACCGACGGCATGACGCTTCTGCTGGATCCGGAGATCCCATCGGGGTCGGAGCGGCTGCGCCCGGTGACCAACCTTCCCGGAACCGCCCGCTGGTCCTCCACCACCCTGCGCGTGGAGCCCTCCACACCGGAACCGGTCATTCATCTCACCCCCGGCAGCCATGTGCTCGTCGCGACCGATCCGCGCACCGGCGAGACCCGCAGCCTCACTCTCCACGTCAAACGGCTGTGACGATCCGACACCCCCGCCTCAGGCACTCCGGAAGGCCACCGGAGTCATGCCATACCTCCGCCGGAACGCCGTGGCGAAATACTGGCTGGAGTTGAAACCCGAACGCAGGGCGACCTCGGTCACCGTCACCTCGGGGTGGCCGCGCAGGTCACGCGCCGCATGATCGAGCCGGCAGAGATTCAGATAAGCCATCGGGCCGTTGTTGACCAGTTGGCGGCAGTGTCCCGCCATCGAGGTGATGCCCATGCCGCAATGCCGCGCCATGCTTTCCAGCGACCAAGGCTCCGCGGCGCTGGCAGGGTTCTCCGCGAGATCGCGCAGGAAAAGCTCCACCGTGCGCCGCCGGCTTGCCGGTTCAGGCGCCTCCACCGGACAGGGCTCGCCGATGACCTCTAACATCTCGACCAACAGGCGGTTCACCGCGACCGCAAGGCGCGAGGCCGCGTGCCGCGAGGACCAGCCAAGCACACAATCCCCGATCTCCCGGAACACCTCGCGCAGGCGCGGATTTCCCTGCCACACCGAGTGCTCGCCGTGGCGGAGTTTTCCAGTGAGTCCGGCGAGATCCTCCGGCTCCAGCAACACCCAGTCCGGCCACCGCCACTGCTGGTTCGGCCGCCTCACCCCCACATCGAGGATCAGCCAGAACAGGCGGCCCCGCCCGATGTGCGGATCACCAAGGCGGTGCAACTGCCACGGACGGGTCACCGTGAGGTCTCCGGCACGCAGCGAGTGGTGGTTTCCATCCACCTCGAATCCAGTCACTCCATTTTCCAGAAACACGATTTCCATGCCCTCGTTCCGATGGAAATCAAGACCCCAGTCCTGCGCCCGGCGGCAGTCCCAGAATCCCACGCTGGCCAGCCCGGGCAGGACGTTCGATTTCATTCGCTCTCCGGGATAGTGCCCCTTGGACAAGGCATGGAACTCGATCAAGCCACGGCGCACCGCCTCGATCTGGGGCGCGCAGGTGTCGATTTCATAACGATCCGGCCCGCTTTGATAGATCGGCTTCGGAAAACTCCGTTTCACGCGGTGTTCAATATCCGTCGCCGCAGAAACGTGCAAGACCGGATGCCACCGCCTCCCTCATCTTTCACAACAAACCAAAAAACCCCATCGCATGAACATCAGCCCCATCGACTGGATCATCGTCATCGTGTATCTCATTGGCGTGGTCGGCCTCGGCTGCCGCGCCGGCATCCGGGCGAAACGCAAGGGCGCATCCGCCGGAGAATCCGAGGCCGGCGATTATTTCATGGCCGCCCACAGCCTGAAGTGGCCGGTGATCGGCCTCGCGCTCTTTGCGACGAACATTTCCTGCGTCCACCTCGTCAGCCTGGCGCAGTCCGGATACGACACCGGCCTGCTCAACGGCAACTTCGAGTGGATGGCCGCGTTCACGCTCATCCTGCTCGGCTTTTTCTTCGCCCCCTTCTATCTGAAATCCAAGGTCGCCACCCTTCCTGACTTCCTGGAAAAGCGCTACTGCCGCGAGTGCCGCGACTGGCTGGCCTTCGTTTCGATCATCGCCGCGGTTATCTTCCACATCGCCTTCCCGCTCGCCACCGGCTGGCTCATCCTGCACGACATCTTCGGCATCGAGAAATGGACCTGCATCGTGATGATGTGCGTGCTGACCGGCATCTACACCGTCGCGGGCGGACTGGCTGCAGTGGCCATCACCGAGACGATCCAGACGATCGTCCTGCTCATCGGCGCCTGCGTCATCACTTACTTCGCCTGGCACAAGACCGGAGGCTGGTCCGGCATGACCACCACGCTGGATACCGCAAACGCCGCCGCCCGGGGCCTCACCGATGGCAAGCTGATGAGCATGCTGCGCCCGCACGGCGATGACAGCGGCATGCCATGGTATGCGATCTTCCTCGGCTATCCGGTGCTCGGCATCTGGTATTGGTGCGCGGATCAGACGATCGTCCAGCGCGTTCTCGGTGCGAGAAGCGAGAACGACGCCCGCGTCGGATCGATCTTCTGCGGCCTCGTCAAGATCCTGCCGGTGTTCATCTTCATCGTTCCCGGCCTGATGCTCTACACGGCTGTGAAACAAGGCAACATCGAGGGAGTCAGCCAGGTGCGCCTCATCCAGACGCTGGTCGCCGCCGATGGGACCAAGGAACAGGTTTTCTCAATCACCGGAGATCACGGTGAGCGCAAACTCGAGGACATCCGCGTGAAGCCGGGCGAACTCATCGACCTTTCCCAACTCCCGCTCAGCGGCGGAGGCAAGGAGGCGTCGGTCATCGTCGGCCCCGGAGTACCGGTGAAGAAAGGCGCGGACGGACTGCCGCTCGTCCCGGCGGGAGTGAAGTATTACCATTCGAAGGAGGTTTACGCCGTGATGATCCGCAAACTGCTGCCGGTGGGTGTGCTCGGCGTGCTCGCCGCCGCACTCATGGCCGCCCTGATGGGAAATCTATCCAGCGCCTCCAACTCCATCGCCACCATGGTCAGTTACGATGTGGTGAAACGCTTCCGGCCGGACACAAGTGACAGGCAGCTCGTTTTCATCGGCCGCATCGCCACCCTCGCCGCGATCAGCTCCGGCATCGCACTGGTGCCCTTGCTGGACCGCTATGAAAGCATCTTCAACGGCGTGAACGACATCATCGCCCACATGGCCCCGCCGATCACCTGCGTCTTCGTGCTGGGGGTTTTCTGGCCGGCCGCCTCCGCGCGCAGCGCCAAGTGGACGATGTGGCTCGGCTCGCTGATGGGAGTGATCGTCTTCGCGATGAAGACACTCCACGTTTGGAAACCCGACACCTTTTCCTGGGTGCCGCCTTTTCTCCACGAGACGCCCTTCATGATGATGGCGTTCTACATGTGCGTCGTCTGTTTCATCATGCAGATCGCGTTCACCCACATGATGCCGAAGCTTGCCGGTGAGGATGCCCAGCAGCTTTTCTGGCCCCGCCCGCTGGATGCCCTCAAATCGCCGGGTTGGCCGGGCCTTTTGAACTACAAGTTCCTCGCCGCCCTCGTCATCGGATCGATGGCGGTGCTTTACACGGTGTTCCGCTAACCGCCCCGCATCCGTCATGAAAACCCGATTCCTTCTCCTTCTTGTCGCCGCATTCGCCGCAAGCTGCGCCCCGGCAAAGGTTCAGCGCCACGCGTGGGTCACCGGCCTCAAGCCGGAAAAGGCCGACTACTACCGCAAGCTCCACGCCAACCCCTGGCCGTCCGTCAACAAGACACTCAAGGACTGCCACATCCGGAACTTCTCAATCTACGAACGCGATATCAACGGAAAGACCTATCTTTTCGCCTATCTCGAATACACCGGCAAGGACTTCGATGCCGACATGAAGAAGATGGCCGCCGATCCGGAAACCCAACGCTGGTGGAAGGAAACCGATCCCTGCCAATCCCCGCTGCCGGACGCGCTCAAGGCCGGCAAGATCTGGTCGGACACCAAGGAGATCTATCACTTGCCGTGAAAACCCTGCGCCTGGAAGAACCCGGATCGCTGCGCTGGATCGAGGTCGCCGACCCGGTTCCCTCGGAAGGCGAGGCTCTCGTCCGCGTCCGACGCTGCGGCGTGTGCGGCACGGACGTCCACGCCCTGGCCGGCAAGCAGCCCTTCTTCAGCTATCCACGCCGCCTAGGCCACGAGCTCTGCGTGGAAGTGCTGTCTGCTCCCCAAGGCTCGCCTCTAACACCCGGCGACCTCTGCGCGGTGGAGGCCTACGACTTCTGCGGCACCTGCCCGCCCTGCCGTTCCGGAAAAACCAACTGTTGCAAAAACCTGCGTGTGCTCGGGGTTCATGTCGACGGTGGCCACGCGCCCCTCATGGCCTTGCCTGCCGACAAGCTTCACCGCGCGACGTCACTCACGCCGGAGCAGATCGCCTTGGTCGAACCACTGGTGATCGGAGCCCACGGCATCGAACGCGCGGCGCTCCAGACCGGCGAACCCACCGTGATCCTCGGCATGGGACCCATCGGGCTGGCCGCCGCGATCTTCGCCAAAGCCGCAGGTGCCAACGTCGTGTGCGTGGACGTGCAGGAGGACCGGCTCCGTTTCGCCACGGAAACCATGGACCTCGGCACCCCGATGACGGCCGGCCCGGATCTCGCGGATCATCTCACCAAACACTTCGGCCAGCTTCCCTCGGCCGTGATCGACGCCACCGGAAACCCGGCATCGATGAAGTCCTCCTTCCTGCTCGCGGAACACGGGGCACGCATCGTCTTCCTCGGCCTGTTCATCGGTGAAATGACCTTCGACGACCCGAACTTCCATCGCCGCGAACTCACCCTCATGGCCAGCCGCGCGGGACTTACGGAAACCTTCCGGGAGGTCATCCACTTGATGGAAGCGGGCCGCATCGACGTGCAGCCGCTCATCACGCACCGCTTCGATTTTGCGGACACCGCCGAACGCCTTCCTTCGCTTCACCTCGAAGCCGGCCTGGTGAAGGCCATGATCGACTTCGACTCGTTTCCCCAGTCATGAACATCACCCGCCTTGAGCCCATCATCCTGCACGCGCCGGTCACCCGGGGCGGCATCGCGGACAGCACCCACTCCCTCACCCACTGGGGCGCGCCCGGCTTGGCGATCCACACCGACAGCGGCCACATCGGCTACGGCTTTTCCGGCACCCACGCCCACCTGCCCACCGACCGGCTCATCGTCGAATGCATCGTCGACAGCTTCGGTCCCTTGCTCATCGGCGAGGACCCGCGCGAGGTCGTCGCACTGTGGGAAAAACTCCACAAGAAGTCCGAGATCTACTGGGTCGGCCGGGCAGGCATCACCCACCTCGCGCTCGGTGCCATCGATATCGCGCTCTGGGATCTCAAGGCGAAGGCCGCCGGAGAACCGCTATGGAAACTGTTAGGCGGATCGGCTTCGAAAAAAGTGGAAGCCTACAACACCGACGGCGGCTGGCTCAACTGGTCGTTGGAAACCATGGTCTCCGACTGCAAGCGCCTGGTCGAGGAGGACGGCTACCGCGCCGTGAAACTCAAGGTCGGCGGGCCGAATCCGAAGGAGGATCTGCGCCGGGTGGAGGCTGTTAGAAACGCCTTGGGGCCGGACATCCGCATCATGACCGATGCCAACGGCCGCTGGACGCTGCCGCAGGCGATCCAGACCGCCGGCCGGCTCGTGGACTTCGACATCGCGTGGATCGAGGAGCCGATCTACTTCGACGACGTCGAAGGCCACCGCCGCCTCGCGGAGACCATCGGCACGCCCATCGCGCTCGGCGAGCAACTCTACACCGCGCAGCAGTTCCGCGATTTCATCCACGCCGGGGCGGTCCATTACGTGCAGCCGGACGTCGTCCGGCTCGCCGGGGTTACCGAGTTCTGGCAGGTCGCCGACATGGCGCGCTGCTACAGCCTGCCGGTGGTGCCGCACGTCGGCGACATGTGCCAGGTCCACCAGCACGTCTGCTTCGCGCATCCGGCTTGCGGCCTCTTGGAATACATCCCATGGCTGCGCGATTGGATGGAGGAACCCGCGAAGATCGAAGGTGGATTTTACATCGCGCCGCAGGCCCCGGGCGCCGGGATGACGCCGAGCCGCAAGGCGCTCGAAACCATCAACATGATCTGACATCATGAACCCGTTCTCGCTCGAAAACGAAACCGCCCTCATCACTGGCGGCGGCACGGGCATCGGCCTCGGCATCGCCCGCTGCATGGTGCAGTCCGGAGCCCGCGTCGTCCTCGTCGGCCGCCGCGAGGAACCCTTGTCCATCGCTTGCAAGGAACTCGGACCCTCGGCTTCCTATGTGATTCACGACATCACATCGCTGGATCACACGGGAGCGCTCGTCGAATCCGCGGAGAAAGCCGCCGGCAGCCCGATTTCGATCCTGGTAAACAACGCGGGCACCCATCTCAAGAAACCCGCCGTCGATACCAGTCCCGCGGAGTTTCAATCCGTCATCACCACCCATGTCATCGCCGCACACGCGCTCACACGCGGCTTTCTGCCCGGCATGATCGAACGGGGCCGTGGCTCCATTCTCTTCACCTCCTCGATGGCCGCCTTCATGGGCGTTCCCCAGGTGATCGCCTACGCGGCGGCGAAAAGCGCTTACTTCGGCATGGTCTCCACCCTCTCCGCGGAACACGCCGCCCAGGGCATCCGCGTCAACGCCATCGCCCCGGGCTGGATCTTCAGCGAAATGTCCCGCAAGGCCCTCGACAGCGATCCCGCCCGCAAAGCCAAGGTGCTCTCGCGCATCCAAATGGGCCGCATGGGCGAGCCCTCCGACATCGGCTGGGCCGCGGTTTACCTTTGCTCGAATGCGGCCGCATACATCACAGGGGTGACCCTCCCCGTCGATGGTGGTGCGACCGCCGGATTCTAACCCCACATCACGAACCATGCTCCTCCAAGACAAAGTCATTTTCCTCACCGGGGGTTCCACCGGCATCGGCCTGGACTGCGCAAAAGCCTATGCCGCGGAGGGTGCGAAGGTCGCTCTGGTGGCCCGCAACGGAGCCCTCGCCGAACAAGCCGCCGCGGACCTGGGGCCGGACCACCTCGGCTTCGCCTGCGATGTCTCGATCGACGCCGATGTGAAGTCCGCCATCGACCGCGTGCTTGCCCGTTTCGGAAGACTCGACGCCATCCACAACAACGCCGGCATCGCCACGCCCAGCAAGCCCTTGCATGAGACCAGCGATGACGAGTGGGACGCGCTTTTCAACATCAACCTCAAGAGCGTGCTGCACACCACCCGGCACGGAATCGCCTCCCTGCGCGAAACCCGCGGCTGCATCCTCAACACCTCGTCGCTTGTCGGCGTGATCGGCCAGGAGATCCACGCCGCCTACACCGCCACCAAGGGCGGGATGAACACGCTCACCAAGTCCATGGCACTCGACTATGCCGCAGACGGCATCCGCGTGAACGCCGTGTGCCCGGCTGGCACCTGGACACCCATGCTGCGGGTCTGGGCCGCCGAGCAACCGGATCCCGCCGGCATCTCGAAGTATCTCGACGACATCCACCCGCTGGGCCACTGCCCGGAAGGCGATGTGATCGCGGATGCCTGCGTGTTCCTTCTCTCGGAAAAGTCCCGCTTCATCACCGGGCACATCATGCATGTCTCCGGCGGCGCCGAGATCGGATACCGCCGCACTTGTTAGAAACCAAGCATACCATGAAAACCACCGCACTGCTCATCGCATCGCTGCTCGGCACCGCCACGCTGCCGGGTGCGGAAGTCGCTTCTCCGGCGCGTCCGGACGCCATCGCCAGATGGCGGGACGCCCGCTTCGGGATGTTCATCCACTGGGGACCGGTGAGCCTCAAAGGCACGGAAATCGGCTGGTCGCGCGGTGCCCAGGTGCCCCTGGAGGAATATGACAATCTCTACAAGCGCTTCAATCCGGAGAAGTTCAACGCGGACGAATGGGTGGCCGTCGCCAAGGCGGCGGGCATGAAATACATGGTGCTCACCACCAAACATCACGACGGATTCTGCCTGTGGGACAGCAAGCAGACCGATTACGACATCATGTCCACGCCCTTCAAACGGGACGTGGTGAAGGAACTCTCCGATGCCTGTCGGAAGGGTGGCATCGCGTTTGGAACCTATTACTCCACCTGCGATTGGCATCACCCGGATTTCCCGCTGACCAGCCCCGGCGGCAAGAAGGTGCGCGAGACATCCAATCTGGACCGCTACACCGAGTATCTGAAAGCGCAGACCAAGGAACTCCTCTCCTACGGCCCGCTTTTCACATTGTGGTATGACGTTCCCCAGAAGTTCGACAAGGAACGCGGCGCGGGCGTCATCAACATGGCACGCGCCATCCAGCCGGACATCGTGATCAACAACCGCACCGGACATCCTGGCGACTATGACACCCCCGAGCAACGGATCGGCGGATTCCAGATCGATCGTCCATGGGAAACCTGCATGACCATCTGCCAGCAGTGGGCGTGGAAACCCGACGACCGGATGAAATCGCTCGAGGAATGCATCCGCACGCTGATCCGCACCAATGGCGGCGATGGCAACCTGCTCTTCAACGTGGGCCCGCAACCCGATGGACTCATCGAGCCGCGCCAGGTCGAGAGGCTCAAGGAGATGGGCGCATGGCTGGGCAAAAACGGCGAGGCGGTGTATGGCACCCGCGGCGGCCCTTGGAAGCCTTCGTCGCACATGGTCAGCACCCGCAAGGGCAACAGGATCTATCTCCACCTCCTGGGCAAGACGGCGGGACCGGTCAGCGTCCCCGCGCTGCCGGTGGCCATACGGTCCGCAAAGGTGCTCAACGGGCCCGCCATTCGAACCAACACCGCCGGGGATGCATTGTCATTCGAGATTCCTGAAAACTCATGGGACGCGATCGACACCATTGTGGAGCTCACGATCGATGGTGACTCGATGGACATCGCCCCGCTCAAGGCGGCGACGCGCTCCAGCATCCCCGGGGCAAAGGCCTCGGCGTCCGTCATCTATCAGAACGATCCCGGCTATGCGGCCTCCATGGTGCTCGACGGTGATCCGGAAACCCGCTGGGCGACTCCGGAGGGCACGCGGCAGTCCTGGCTGCAGATCGACTTCGCGAAGGAGACCACTCTCGGCAACCTCCAGATCGAAGAGGCCTACGCGGGCCACTCCAGCCGGGTGAAGGCCTTCGAACTTCAGAAAAGGGACGGCGGCACTTGGACCACGTTTCACAAGGGTGCAGGGCTGGGTGCGCACTTCAAGGCATCGTTTCCGAAGGTGACCACAACCGGCATCCGCCTCAACATTCTCGACGCCTCGGACGGCCCGACGATCTCTGAAGTCCTCATTCAACAACCATGATCTCCCGCATCTCCACGCGCGACGCGCGCTATCCCATCGGTTCCGGCCACGGCTCGGACGCCATTCACAAGGATCCGGTGTATTCGTATGCCGTAACGCTTCTCACCGACGAGCAAGGGCGCACCGGCAGCGGGCTCGCTTTCACGCTCGGGGAGGGCAACGACCTGGTATGCCGGGCTGCGGAATTCTACGCGGAGCGGCTTCGCGGCCGCGACATCGAGGAGATCATGGCGGACTTCGGCGCGCTGCAGAAGGAAATGGCCGATGAGCAGCAGTTCCGCTGGCTGGGACCCCACAAGGGCGTGGTCCAGCTCGCCCTGGCCTCCGTGACCAATGCCTGCTGGGACCTCTGGGCAAAGACCCGGGGCCTCCCCCTGTGGAAGCTCTTGTTGGAACTCACGCCCGCGCAAGTCGCGGCCACACTCGATCTTTCCTACCTCGAAGACGAGCTCAGCCACGCTCAGGCGGTCGATCTCCTGAGCACGCCGATGGCAAGCCGCGGTGCGCGCGAACGGGTTCTAACGGATGGCTATCCCGGCTATGACACCTCCGTCGGCTGGTTCAACTACAGCGACGATCAGGTGCGTGAAAACTGCAAGCGCGCGATCGACGCGGGATTCACCGCGATGAAGTTGAAAGTCGGCTCCAAGGACCCGGAGCGGGACCTGCGGCGGGCGCGCATTGTGCGCGAGGTGGCCGGAGCACAGGCGCGGATCATGGTGGACGCCAACCAGCAGTGGACGCTGCCGCAGGCGCTCGACATCTGCGCCAGGCTTGCGGAGATCGATCCTTTCTGGATCGAGGAGCCGACGCATCCGGACGACATCATCGGCCACAAGACACTGGCGGACGCGATCGCCCCGGTGAAGCTGGCGCTCGGCGAGCACGTGCCCAACCGGGTGATTTTCAAAAACTACCTGCAAGCCGGCTGCGCGGGATTCATCCAGGTGGACGCCGTGCGTGTGGCCGGGGTGAGCGAGTTTCTGGCGGTGAGCCTGATGTGCAAACGCTTCGGTGTGCCGGTGGTGCCGCACGTGGGAGACATGGGCCAGCTTCACCAGCACCTCGTGCTCTTCAACCACATCGGCCTGGGCCTGCCCGCCGTTTTTCTTGAGCACATTCCGCATCTTCGCAGTCACTTCGTGAACCCGGTGCGGGTGGAAGGCGGTGTCTATCAAACGCCGCAGGAGGCTGGAGCTTCCTGTGACTTGAAGTAAGGGTTTCGACCGGGTTTTTCGGCGATTGCGGAAAGCGGGGCGGACGGGCATGCTCGCTGCCACGGTGGCGGGTGGTGCATGCCGCCGCTCCAATCCGATTCCGATGATCATGAAACGATGGCGCCTTTGTCCGCTTGCCGTATTCCTGTTGGTGGCGGCTCCGTTGCATGGCGCGCAGCCTCGGCGCTCGCCGGAGAACCAGGTGTTCCAGTTCTCACATTCCGGCATCCGAGCAGGATCCGCGACGGACAAGGCCACACTCTATCTTTGGATCCCCGGTGAATGCCGGAAAGTCCGGGGGCTGCTCGTGATGGGGACGAATGTTCCCGAGCACATGCTGGTCGGCCACGCGGAGATTCGCAGGGTCTGTGAGGAGAACGATCTGGGCTTGATCTGGTCCGTTCCCACGTTCTGGAACTTCGCCCGCGAGATGAAAGGGCGGGACAAGGAGCAGGTCGTGCTTTTCCTGGAGTTGCTGAAAGGCCTCGCGCGGACCTCGGGCTATGATGAAATCGAAAACGCGCCTCTTCTGCCGATGGGGGAGTCCGGCCACCTGTTGATGGTTTGTGGATTGGTCGACCAGGTTCCGGACCGCTGCATCGCCGGCATCTGCATCAAGAACCCGCAGGCCCCGGAAAACCGGTCGGTTCCCATGCTCTGGACACTCGGCACCGCCCAGGAATGGGGGCAGGTCCGCACGGACGTCCGGGTTTCCTGGAAGGACAAGGCGCGCTCATACGACGGCTGGGCGGAGGAAAGGGCACGCTCGAACCAGGCGCTCAGCATGGCCGTGGAGGCAGGGACCGGGCATTTCCACTGCACCGATGAAATGGCGGCCTTCTTCGCCACTTACATCCGGGGAGCCTTGAAAGCGCGGCTGCCCGTCGATGGATCCACGGCGTTGAG
The DNA here is from genome assembly GCA_027486655.1 of Verrucomicrobiaceae bacterium. GTDB lineage: Bacteria > Verrucomicrobiota > Verrucomicrobiia > Verrucomicrobiales > Akkermansiaceae > Luteolibacter. The sequence continues at coordinate 27,507 of JAIXOR010000018.1, forward strand.
GCCGGTCGACCTGGATGCCGGGTTTCTCGCAAACCTGCCGGTGCCGGGCCAGAACGAAGCCACGATCCTGCCGCACGCGGGAGCAACTGCGGAACAGAAGAAGCGTGCGTGGTTTTTCGATCGCGCCACGGCCGAAGCCGCGATCCGGCTCTCCACTGCCGATTGGTCGGCGGACTCCCAATTTCTCGGTTTCCGTGAGGGCGAACACTGCTCCGTCCGGCCTTATGCGTTCAATTCCGTCACCGAAATCGTCGTGAAGACCGGGTCGGATTTCTCGGTTTCGGCTTTCGCGCAAAGCCGGATTCCCGACGGCTTCGTGGGGGCGGGCGAAGCGCTCCGGGTGCCGGACTCGCCGGTGGAGATCGATTGGATTTGCGGTCCCTTTTCACCGACCGGGAACGGGCGTTTCCAGGTGGCACTGGACCGAACGTGGAAGACCGGTGCGGCCGCTTATGCGATCGCCCACAGCCGTGGAGGTGGGGGGATCTGCCGCGCGGTGCAACCTGCGATCGTCCGGCTTCAGGAGAATACTCTGGGCATGGCGCAGTCGATCGATTTCCAAGCACTGCCGGCGGTCACGGACACGTCGGTTCCGGTGACGCTTGCGGCCAGCAGTTCCTCAGGGCTGCCGGTGTCGTTCTTCGTACGCGAGGGGCCCGCTGTCATTTCGGGAAACACGCTGAGTTTCACCCGGATCCCTCCACGCAGCCGGTATCCGGTGCGTGTGACCATCGGCGCATGGCAGTGGGGCAGCTCTGAGGGCAACGCGGTGAAGACGGCACCGGTGGTGTTTCAATCGTTCGAGATCCAAGGTCCCTCCCGCCCGTGATTCCCGACCGGTGGCGAAGAACGCCACCGGTCGGGAACGGTTGGGTTTGGTGGGAGGTCAGTTCGTTTCCTCGACGCTCAGGCGGATATAGTCGCTGGCATCGATGGAGACACCGTCATTGGTGCGGAAGGTGTGCCACTCCCAATCGGCATCGAGGGTCGGCAGGGCCGGCGAGAACGCGGACTGCACGGCTGCGGCGTCTCCGGACGAGAGTTCGGTGACGGGCACGGCGTTCCAGACCACGAGGTCGTTGGAGGCTTCCACGGTGTATTTGATCTTGTCCTGGGTGGCCTGGCGCTTGGCGGCGTCCGGAGAACCGGCGGCAAACACCGCGTTCTTGCGGACGGCGGCGGTGAGGGTGAGCACGTTGTCACCGCCGAGGCTGTGCATCTTGGCGAAGACGCGTGCTCCGGCGCTGGCGCTGGCGGCGTTCGAGTTGGTGGCGAACTCCATCAGGTTGACGACGCCGTCTCCATCGTGGTCACCGAACTTGCCGCCGGTGATGCCGTTGGCGGTGGCCCAGGCGTTGTAGGGATCCCCGCTGATGACGGAAATCACTCCGGTGGCGGCGAAGGCGGAGTCGTCCCAAACGAGACCCGGCGAGAGCGGCGCAGCGGAGAAGTCGAAGACCGGTGTGCCGGTGATGGCGGAGGCATCCGCGATGTCGAACGTGTCACCTGCCACGGGCACATAACCGCTCAGGCTGACGGCGATCGTTCCACTTGCGGCGAGGGCTCCGGTGACGGCCAGCTTGTCATTCGTGCCTGCTCCGGTGATCTGAACGGCATAGGTGGAACCGGTTGGAAGCGTGAGCGTGCTGCCGAAGGAAAGCGTGCCCACTGCGAGGTTTCCGGGCTCGACGGTTCCGTTGACCGTGGCGGCTCCCGCCACGTTGCCGGTGCCGCCGAGGAAGGCGCCGCTTGCGACCGAGACCGCGCCGGTGCCGGTGCCGCTGCCCGTGGTGTTGTTCACGAGCAACCTGCCGGTTGCCACGCTGGTGCCGCCGGTGTAGCTGTTAGGCGCGGTGACTTCCATGGTGCCGACACCGGATTTCGCCAAGCTGTCTCCCGCCGAGTCGTTGTCCTCGATTTCCGCGGAGACGATGAGGTCCGCTGCCGCGGTGCCAGTGACGTCGGAAACGTTGAAGGTCCCCGTTACGTTGAGTGAAAGACCGCTGTTGGAGGCATCGCCACCACCGGTGTACTGGATGGTGGAGACGGCGGTTCCGGTGACTGCGACCACACCGTTGAGCTGGAACGACTCGCCGCTGTAGGCGGTGCCGCCTCCGGAGTAGCTGAGGTTCACAGTTCCGCCGTTGAGCGTGATGTTGCGCAGGTGGGCATGGCTCGTGCCGGTGGCGCCGATGGCGGTGCTGCCACCGCTGACCACGTTGATGATGCCGCCGTTCGCGGTGACATCGATCGAGTTGGTCGCGCTGTTCATGGCATTCACGCCGTTGACCTGGAAGGTGGCACCGCTGTTGACGGTGAGTTGGTGGTTGGCGGTGAAACGGTTGAAGGTCTGGTTGCCATCCACGGCGAGGGTGCCGCCGTTGACGGTGGTGGTTCCGGTATAAAGGGCGGAACCGTTGATCATGAGGGTCCCCGCTCCGTTCTTCACCAGTCCACCGGGGCCGGAGAGCGCGCCGGTGAGCGTGATCGTCCGTCCGGTGGTGTTGTCCACGGAGTCGAGCGTATTGATCGTCGAGTTTCCACCGTTGCCGGTGAGCGCGATGGCCTGGGATGAGGACCAGTTCGCGAAGGCACCGAGCGTTCCACCGCCGAAGTTCATGACCTTGTTGGTGTTGGTGGTGATGCCACTTGTTCCAAGGTTGAGCGTGCCACCGGTGAGGCTGTAAACACCGACGTTGTTGCGGGAGTTTCCGAGGTCGAGTCCGAGCAGGTTGGCGGTGCCGCCGGACTGGTTGAAGATGGCATTGCTGGTATCCCAACCGAGGCTGAGCTCGGCACCTGTCGAGTTCAGGATGCCACCGGACAGATTGTAAGTACTGGTGTTGGTAGCGGTGGATCCGGTGCCCCAGTGACCGAAGAGGAAGGAGGCCGTGTTCGTGTTCGAACTGTCCGTTCCGGTGACGGTGAGCGAACCCGAGCTGTGGTTGATCGTCGACGAGGTGTTGGATCCATCGTTGGTGATGAACCGGCCCGCGGTGATGGCGCCGCCGTTGATGTTCAGGGTCGCGGTGGTGGTCCGCAATGTGCCGGTGGTGCTGACCGTCGTGCCGGCGTTCACATTGGTGGTTCCACCGGTGATGGCGGCAGCGGAGGTCGAGGCGATGGTCGCGCCGGTCAGGTTGGTGGATCCCGCGCTGAAGGTGGTGCCGCCGGTGTGGGACGCGATGCCGGTGAAGTTGAGGGTTCCGCCGTCCGACTTGGTGAGATTGCCGGGACCGGTGATGGAACCACCGTAGTTCATGGTGAATCCGGTCCAGACATGGAATCCGCCATCGCCGGAGGGCAGGAGGATGCCACGGTTCGGGTTGAGCGTGATGTCCAAGCCGCTGGTGGCGTTGCCCGCCTGGATGCGGCCGCCGGTCTGGAGGCTGATCGAGTCAGCGACGGGCGAAACCGGCACAGGCCCCAGAGTGGCATCATCCGGAACGCGGAGGATGCCGGTGGAGACGTTGACCTTGCCGGTGAGACCGTTGGTTCCGGCAATAACGAGGGTTCCGCCGCCGGTCTTGGTCAGGTTGAAGGGTCCACCGGTTTCCGTGATGGGGCCGGTGAGGATGAGGTCCGCTCCGTTGTTGAAGGTGGAGGCGGCGGTCAGGCTGATGTTGGAGGAGGTCGTGGTGGCCGTGGTGCAGGCAAGAGCGCCTCCGTTGAGCACGATGTCCCGGGTGAACTTGCCGGCAACCATTGAGTTGAGCTCGAGGGATCCACCGGAGTTCGCCCTGAAGGTGCCGGTGCCGTTGACGGTTCCGTTCCAGACGGCGAAGGTGCCGGCGTTCACATCGACATCTCCGGAGGTGATGGTTCCATCGACCGTGCCGTAAACCAGGTTTGCACCGACTTTGGTGAGCTTGTTGCCAGCCAGGTTGAGGACGGAGGATGCACCGCGGATGTCCCAGCGGCTGGTACCGCCGACCGAGGCATTGCCGGCCAGGGTGACCGAGGCGAAGGGATTGACCTGCTGGGTGGCACCGCTGTTGATGATGGCTCCGAGACCCGCGACACCGTCACCGGAAATGGTGATGGCCTCACCCTGGATGTTCAGCGCGTCCGCCGCGAAGCCGCCACCGATGTCGAGCGTACCGGTGCCGGAAACGGTGGTTCCCGCCACGGTGGAACCGAGAGCGGTGGCCGTGGTGATCTTGACGATGCCATTGTTGATGGAAACCGGCCCGGTGAAGGTGTTCGTGCCGCCGAGGTCGAGGTCGAAATCGCCGGTTTTGATGATGCCGGTGCTGCCATCGATGCCGCCGCCCGTGAGCGTATACTTCCAGTCGGAATTGTTCACCGTGATCGATCCGGGAACGAGCCCGGGCTGCATGGTGATGGTTTGGTTTCCGGTGATGTAGGTATCGTCGAAGGTGATCCGGTCGCCATTGAAGAAGCTGTCCTCGGGCGTGGTGTCGACGTTGTCATTCCAGTCGTTGTCGGTGCCGCCGGGCTCCCAGGTGGCGGTGGTGCCGGCCCAGGTGAGATCCTTCTTGGAGAAGGAGAGCGTCACGTCGTTGGCATTGACGGTGAAGGTGCCGGAGCGGTAGTTCGCGGCGTTGGCGAGCACGAAGTTGGAAGCCAGCGCGGTGGTGGTGCCGTGTTTGAGAACCGTGATGTCTCCATTGCTGGAGGGCACGCCGGAGAGGTTCACATTGACGGTGCCGAGGACCGTGAGCGCACCTGAGGCCTCAAGGGCATCCGTGGTAGTGGGATCGACATGCAGCGTGGTGGCATCTCCGAGGTTGGTGCCGAAGGTGATGGACGCGGCGGTTCCCTCGCCGCCGACCGCTCCGCCATTCGACACGGTGAGGGCGGAGCTTGCGATGTCACCGGCGACGTTGAGTCGGCCGGCGGAGACGGTGGTGGCTCCGTTGTAGGTGTTGGTTCCGGAGAGCGTGGAGGTTCCGGAGCCGACCTTGGTCACCGGACTGGATCCGGAGAGGACGGCGGCGATGGTCTGGGTGCCGGCACCGGTCGAGACACTGGTGCGGGTGGTGTTGCCATCGGGCTCGAGTTCGATGGTGCCGCCGCCGGTCGTGTTGAGGGTGCCGGTGCCGCTGATCGAGCCCATCAGGCTGAACTTGTTCGTAGCACCGTTGGTATCGAGAACCGTGGTTCCTGAGGCGCTGATGTTGGCACCGTTGACGGCGACATCGACTCCCAAGCCGGCGTTGCGGAGGGTGCCGCCGCCGAGTGCGATCGCGGCATCGGGATTGCGGCCGACAATGCCATAGGCGGTGCGGAGTTCGAGGATGCCGGAGCCGGTGAGGTTGTATTGGTCGGCTCCACCGGTGACGCCGCGGTTGTCGAGAACAACAGCGGCCGTGTTGAGGGTGCCGCCGCTGTGGTTGATCACGCCGGTGCCGTCCACTCCGAGGTAGAGCGTTCCGTTGTTTTCACCGGTGCCGCTGGGTTCGGCGGCGGGTGTGGCGGTGATGGTGAGGTTTCCTCCGGACAGGTTGAAGACGGAGGTGTTGTTCGAGTAATGGCCGAAGCGCACCTGGTTGAGGATGGTGACGGAACCACCGCTCATATTGACTGTGCCTGCGACGCCGCTTTGGTCACCGACGAAGAGTTTCTCGGCTTCCACGGTGGAGCCGGAGTTGATGTTCAAGACGGATCCATTCACACCGTTGCCGCCCTCGAAGCCGCCGACGTAGAGTCCGCCGCCGTTGGCGCCATCAAGAAGATCGATGGTGCTGCCATTGAGGGTGAGTCCGGAACCGGTCGTATTGCTGATGACCCTGGCCTTGGAGAGGTTGGTGGCGGTGCCGTTGTGGGCGGCGAGGATCTTCTGGCCGGAGCCGAACGTGTAACCGTCGCTGCGCTGGAAGCGGAGGAAGGAGGCGGCGCTGTCCTGATAGAGAATGACGTCACCGGAGCCGAGGGTTCCGCTTGCGGTGTTGTTGCCGACCAGCAGCGTCTGCGTGCCGGTGGAGGAGGAGCCGGAATTGACCCAGATGCGGCCAAGGCCGGAGGCATCGCCCGTCAGGAAGACATTGCTGCCGGTGGCGGAACCCGAACCGCCCACGATGAAGGTATCCGAGGCGTTGGTGCGGGTGATGGAGCCGGCGATGGTGGCACTGGTGGCATGGGCATTGACCTTGGCATCACCGTTGAGGGTGATGTTGCCGGCGAGGACGGAGCCCGATTCCATGCGGACCGCGCCGATCCCTGCGTAGGGCATGGAAGGCAGGGTGATCGTGCTGCCATCCGCCGCGGTGGCCCCGGTGGCGGGTGCTCCGCCGGCGACTTCGGAGAAGCCGTGTCCGGTGAGTGTCAGGTTGTTGCCGTAAGTGACGTTGGCGGTGGTCCAGAGCTGGCCGCCCGCACGCACGATGACGCTGGAGGTTCCGATGTTGGCCTGGGAAACCTGATTGGTGCGGAAGGTGCCGTTGGTGGTGAAGTTGCCACTCGGCGCAAGGTCGAGCGTGCCGCTGAAGCCGGAGTTGTTCCCACTGATCGTGGCCTGGCGGGATGCCGCAGTGCCGGAGGCGTTGGGATTGACGGTGACCGTGCCGTTACCGGCAAGCACGCGGCCGAAGGTGAAGTCGACGTTGGGCGACGACAGCTTGAAGGTGGCACCGGAGGTCACGTTCACTCCGCTGGTGGCGGTCAGGGTGCCGGTGCTGTGATCCAGTTCCACAGTCCCCGCGGTGATGTTGAGCGGACCGCTGAAGGTGTTGGTGTTTCGAAGGATGGTGGTGCCTGCACCGCTGTGAACGAAGGGCATGGCGGCCTCTCCGGAAAGCGTTCCGCTGGCAAGAATGTAGGTGTTGGGTGCGGACTGGGCGAACTCGACCCGGGACGGATTGATCGTGCCGGTGAGGTTGATCGAGTTTTGGGCGATGCCGTCGTCGTTGAAAATCACGTCATCCTGCGAGAGGAAATTCGTGGCGGAGGAATCGCTTTGTTTTTTCCAGTTGCTGGTGGTGTTGACGTCCCAGTTGCCATTGGCGGCGGCACCGGTCCAGATGACGCGGTCATTGGTGGCGGTGATGCCGATGGACGAGCCGTTGTCGGTCACGGTGCCAACGAGGCGTCCTGGCAGGGGAGCGACGGCAAAGCCGAGCACGCCTGGCGAGGTTCCGGAATAGTTGATGACCGGATAGAAGGTGCTGGCAGGGTTGAAGCCACCGTTGGGGGTGACCTTGAGCGTGGTGGTCCCGGACTGGGTGAGGCCGCCTGCGTTGGTGACGTTGATTGCATCCGAACCGGACGAGCCGAGATTGACCTCGATGGTGCCGTCGGTGAGTGCGAGCGACGAGGTGGTGAGGGTGCCCGCGCTGGTCAGGGTTCCCGGGACGAGGGTGGTTCCGGAAGCCATGGAGAGGCCGTTGAAGGTGGCGCTGCTGGTCAGCGTGCCCGCGGAAACCGCAACCGGTCCCGAAGTGACGTTGTTGAGCACGAGGTTGCCAAGACCGGCCTTGGTGATTCCGCCGGCTCCGATGATGGGGGCGGTGATGGTGAGGTCGTTGGCAACGGTGCTGTCGTTGACGGTGATGACCTTGCCCGCGGCACCGACGTCAAGCGCGCCAGCTCCGTCGATGACGTGACCGCCTGCGGAACCGCTCGCGCTGGTGGTTCCAATCACGCCGAAGGTCTGGGTGAATCCGGCGTTGATGGTGAGCCTGCCGTTGTTTCCATTTCCTTCACCAAGCACCAGGGTGGAGGTGGGGTTGAGGGCATTGGTCGCGTTGACGATGAGGCTGCCGGCGGCGAGCGCCACCGTGCCGTGCACGTTGCCTGTGGAGCTGATGGTCCAGGATCCGCCGTCGGTCTTGGCGATCTGGCCGGTTCCGAGGTTGATGTTGCCGGTGATGTTGCCGGTGCCGTTGCCGCGGATGAAGAGCGAGGTCGAGGGGTTGGCGGACTGGCTGATGTTACCGGCGATGGTGAAGAGTCCGGCGGTGGACGTCAGGGTTTGGTTGACGCCGCGGTCGAGGACGATGGAGCCGAGCCAGGTGTTGTTGCCACTGTTGTTTTCGAACGCGGTGCGGGCGTTGGGGATGTTGCTGGTGGAGTTGTTGCGGAGGATCACCGTGCGTCCGGCACCCAGGGTAATGCCACCGGAGAGCTGGAGGGTGTTGGTGTCCGAAGTAGCGGGGTTCGCAGGGTTTTCGACGATGACGGTGGGGCTGTTGCCGATGGCGCCGGCACTGCCGAAACGGAGCTGGCCGTCATTGACGGTGGTGATGCCTGTGTAGGTATTGGTGCCCGAGTTGACGAGAAGGGCGCCGCGGATCTTGGTCAGGTTGAAAGGACCGGCGATGGCACCCGTGATGGTGCCGGTGCCCGAATTCACGCCGATCGAGCTGTCGCGCTGGAGGTTGATGGTTCCGGAGAGCGTGGCTCCCTCGATGCGCAGGGACCCGAGGTTGCCGGCGCCTTCAACCCAGCCGGTGCTGTTCAGGTTGAAGGTGTTGGTGTGGGTGCCGCCGAAGGGATAGGCTTGCCCGGCTCCGGTGATGTTGACAGCGCCGGTTCCATAGGCTCCGGCAACGCTGGCTCCAACCCGGACGTCCGAGATGGAGGTGCCGCCATCGTAGGTGTTGGCGGAGCTGAGAACGATCTGGCCCTGATTGGAGGCCGCGGCCGCCGCAGTGCCGTTGACGTCGTTGTTGAACGTGATGCCGAGCGAGAGGGTGCCGTCCGTGATGGCACCGCCGAAGGTCTGCGCCGAGGAGTTGTTAGAACGGATGATGAGGGCATCGTTCATGGTGATGCCCGCACCGATGGTGTTGGCGGCGCCGTTGGTTCCGGAGTTCAGGAAATCGATCGAAGCCGATCCCGTGGTGACATCCATAATCAGGCTGCCGCTGGTGCCTGCATTGAGGGTGAAGCCGAAGAAGGAGGTGGTTGAATCACCGATGTTGAGATCGCCCATGGTCCGGTTTCCGTCGAGGGTGACCGTCCTCGCCGCGCCGATGTTGTTGTTGAAGGTGATGACATCACTGATCGCGGTGCCGGGCACGGCGGCCGGGGTCCAGTTTCCGGCGGTGCCCCAGCTGCCGCCGGCGTCGACATTCCAACTGCCGCTGGCAGCGCGCGCGGGCTTGGTGGCGAGCGCCATGGCAAGGGCGATCGAGAGGATGCCGGGCATCATGCAACGGCGGGAAACGCGATAACGAACGAAGGTGAATTTGGGTTTCATGGGTTGGGGTTTTGGGTTCGCGAAAACAAAATAGCGTTCCCAAATTACGGCCCTCTCCGATCCCGTCAAGAATTCCCTTCATGAGCCCACCCGGCCCCAAGCCACTGACCCTCAGACAATCAGGAAAATCTAACCATTTCCCGAATTCACCTCATGCCCCGCCGATCAGCGGGACTGGTGGATCGCCTCGCAGACCGCAGGGAAAATCTGGCGCTTGCGGCTGACGACGCCCGGCGCATGGAAAAGCGCCTCGTCGATTCGCTCGAAGGGCAGGTTGGCCACCACGGAATCCTGGCCGACGGCGAGGATCATGCTGTGGTGCAGCGCGACGTCGGTCACGGCGAGGATGCTGAGGCCGTATTCGTGGTTCTTGTGGAGCTCGCGCAGCACCCGTTCGAGGTCCTCCCGGCGGGCGGCGAAGCCATGGAGGTCGCGCTCCTCGACCTGAGAGATACTCAATGTCATGCCCTGCTCGGCGAACTCCTTGCGGTCCGCATTGAGGACTTCCTCGGGAGTGCCGTTGGCGATCAGCGAGCCTACGGCAAAGAATTCCTCGGTGAACTTCATCGCCTCCACTCCGGCCACGCCGCTGAGCCAGGTCAGCATTTCGCGGTCGAGCAGCGTGGTGGTCGGCGAGGTGAGGCACAACGTGTCCGAAACGATGCCGCCGCAAAGGCACATGGCCACTCCGGGCGGCGGTTGGAGGCCGCGATGGAAGAACTTGCGGCCGACCAGCGTGCAGGTCGAGCCGACGGGCTCGTTGAGGTAACGGATGGGCTCGCGGGAGACCAGGTCCCCGGCAAGGCGGTGGTGGTCGATCACCTCGGTGATCTCCGCTTCCTCGACGCCGTTGACGGCCTGGGCGTATTCGTTGTGATCGACGAGCGCGAGGCGGATGCGCGGCGGATCGACGAGGTCGGATTTGGAAATGACGCCGATCATTTTCCCGGTCCCCGGTTCGACGACCGGGAACAGGTCCTGATCGGTGGTGGAGAGTTGTTTGCGCAGCCGCGAGACGGGTTCGGACGGGCTCACGGTCTCAAACTCGCGCTCCATGACGTGGCGGACCGTGCGCGAGCAACGGATCAGGGTGGAGGCGCTGGCGGTGTCCGTGGCGCAGCGGAGGAGGTAAACCCCCTTGGTGCGGGCAAGGCTCTGGATCTCCGGGGAAACGACATTTCCGCCGGTGACCAGCAGCGCGCGCGCGCCGTGGTCGATGGCGTAGCGCTGGACGATCGGGCGATCGCCGCAAATGACCAGAAAGCGGTGGATGTTTCCATCGCTGCCGGCCTGCTTGAGGCGTTTGTCCACGGTGGCCTGGGAGGACGCGCCGACCAGCAGGATGAGATCCTCCTCCTGCTCGGGGAGCTCGCCACCGCGGCCGAGGCTTTCCGCCTGCAGGGTGGCCGCGAGGTGGGCGAGGGAGGCGTGAACGGTCCGCACGCTGAGCCCCTGGGTATCGGCCGGCAGCAGCAGCCGGAGGAGGTCGAAGTAGCGCAGGATGCCGCAAAGGTTGTGCTCCTCATCCTCCACCGGCACGCAGCGGATCTCCGCTTCGAGCATCCGGCGGTAGGCGGTCAGGAAGGTGTCATTCACCGATACCTTGATGACCTTGCGGTGGGCGATCATGCCCGCGTTGGTCCGCACATCGGTGATCAGCGTGGGAACCTCCAGACCGGCGCGCTCCAGAACCCACTTCGTGCGCTGGGAAATCTCCCCGCAGCGGGCGGCGATCGCATCCGGCACCTCACCCACCTGCCGGAGCAGCGCAGCATAGCCGATGGCCGAACAGATGGCGTCCGTGTCCGGATTCTTGTGGCCGATGACGTAAAAGGGAGGCTTTGACATGGTGGATGGCTTGGCGGGCGGTAAAGGCGCATCCTTTCAGGGGAACCGGTTCCAAGCAAGCGAAGACAAGCCCGGGACTCACTCAAAGAACCAGACCCCGCCGCGCCCGCAGGAAGGGTCACGGACTCTACGTGGCGAGCAATCGCAGAACTGCAACAAAAATGCCCGGCTTTCGCGGGATGCCGGGCCCGCAGCCGCTTCCCGGGGCCATCACATCCGCTCCGGGCACTTGATGCCTAACAGCCCAAGGCCGGTGACCAGGATGCGGGAGGTCAGCTCGCACAAGGCAAGCCGGCTCTCGCGCACCGGACCATCCGACTTGAGCACCGGGCAGGCCTCGAAGAACGAGTGGAACGCTCGTGCAAGCTCAAGCAGGTAGTTCGCCAGCAAATTCGGACGGAAGTCCTCGACGATCAAGGGCAGCAGCTCGCCAAAACGGGCGTGCAAGCGGGCCAGGTGGATCTCCGCCTCCTCATTCAAAACGATGGCTGCGGACATCGCCTCGAACGGCGAGTCCAGCTTGCGGAAAATCGACCGGATGCGGACCGTCGAATACTGAAGATACGGCGCGGTGTCCCCCTGCAGGGCAAGCATGCGGTCCCAGGCGAAGACGTAGTCGGTGAGCCGGCCTTGCGAAAGCTCGGCAAACTTCACCGCGCCGATGCCAACCGTCCGCGCGATCCCGGCCGCCTCCTCGCCCTGGAGATCCGGGCTCTTCTCGGCAATGATCTTCGCCGCCCGCTCCACCGCTTCTTCCAGCACCTCCACCAGCCCGACGTTGTCACCCGACCGGGTCTTCATCAGCTTGCGGTCCTCACCCAGAATGGACCCGAAGGCCACATGGCGGAAATCCCCCTTCTTGCCCCAGCGCTCGGCAGCCTCGAAGATCTGCCGGAAATGCAGCGACTGCGGCACGCCGACCACATACCAGATCTGGTCCGCCTTCCACTCGTCGATGCGGAACTCGATGGTCGCCAGGTCCGTCGTGGCGTAGAGAAACCCGCCGTCCGCCTTGCGGATGATGGCCGGATTGTCCGTCCAGCCCTCCTCGCGGTGCACCATGAAGGGATCCTCCTCGGGTTTCCTCACCCCGTCGGAAAAGATGCACACCGCCCCGTTGCTCTCGCGGGCCAGGCCCTTCGCCAGAAACTCGTCGACCAGACCGGCGAGTCGATCGTTGTAATGACTCTCGCCCAGCCAGTGGTCGAACCTGACGTCCAGCGTGTCGTAAATCGTCTGCAACCCGCGTTTGGAAACCTCGATGCACTTCCTCCAGATGGCCAGGTTCTCCTCGTCGCCCGCCTGGAGCCTCACCAGCTCGTTCTTGCAGGTCTCCAGCACCGCCGGATCCGCCTTGGTCATGGCGTTCACCTCGCGATACACCCGGAGCAGCTCGGCGATCGGATCGGCCTCCAGCGCGGCGGCATCCATCACGTGCTTCCATCCATGCAGAATCATCCCGAACTGCGTGCCCCAGTCGCCAATGTGGTTGTCCGCGATCACCGTGAACCCCAGAAAACGCGCGATCCGGCACAGCGAATCCCCGATGATCGTCGAGCGGATGTGGCCCACATGCATCGGCTTGGCGACGTTGGGCGCGGAGAAATCCACCACCACCGTTTTCCCCGCACCGATGGCGGGCACGCCGAGACGGCTGTCTCCTAACAACTCCTTCGCCTTCGCCGCGTAGGCCTCCGGCAGGATGCGGAAGTTGATGAATCCGGGCCCCGCGATGTCCGCCGTGGCCAGCCCGGCGAGGTCCAGACGGTCGATGATCTCCTGGGCCAGCGCGCGCGGGTTGGTCTTGCGCTGCTTGGCCAGCACCATCGCGGCGTTGCTCTGATAGTCGCCGAAGCGCAGGTCCGCGGCGGAGGTGACAGCGGCCGTGGCGGGTTCGCCAAGCGCGGCGGCAAGCGCGGCGCCAAGGCGGCTTTCGAGGTCCTGAAGAATCGTCATGGGGAAATTGGGCTGCGCCCCGCGAAATCAGGCGCCGGGAGCCGCCACGCGGGAGGGTTTGGAATCCAGAATGGCCAGGATCTCATCACGCGTCTCCGCCTCGCCCAGCTGGCGGCGGATCTCGCAGTTGGTGAACATCTTCGCAATGGCCGCCAGCGTCCGCAAATGCAGGTGGTAGTCCTTCCGCGGAACAATGAAGAGGATGATGGAATGCACCGGCGCATTGTCCAGTGCCTCGAAGTCGATGCCGGCCCTCGACCGCCCGAAGATCGCAACCACATCCTCCAGCGCATCCGAAAACGCGTGCGGAATCGCCACTCCGCAGCCGATGCCTGTGCTCACCTGTTCCTCGCGGGCTTTCAGCGAGGCGAGCGTTTCCTCCTTCAGTCCGGCCGCCAGGGCCCCCACCTCCACCAGATGCTCCACCAGCTCGGTGATGGCGGGCCAATGTCCGACCGCCTTCATGTCGAGAAGGATCCGGTCCGCGCTGAGCAACTTCGCCAACTTCATGGATGCAGGGGCAGGTTCCGCAAATCCTTGCGGCGGGGGCGAGTGGGTACCGGCTCGGCCATGGAATGGCAAGCGGTTTCCTGCACCCCCCGGGCCCCCGGGATTTCCTCATCCCTGCCCCGCCCCACCCCCATTCACACGCAGCCACCACCGGAAACCATCCCCCACCCTCATTCCAAATCCTCCGGAAAACCCCGGGCATCCCACCTCCCTGATCCCAACAAGCCACCCGAGCCAATCCCTGAATCAACCCGTGCCCCCACCATCGACCTGCCCTCCATGAGGGCGCGCCCGATTCCCTCACTTTGCAGGCAGCGGAGAGCTTGGCGGCCCCTTCCCGGCATCGGGCGCAGCCCCGAGCTCCTCAATCAGCCATCGGGCCATCCCCAGGTTGGAATGGGGGTCCGACTCGGGCCCCACCGGCCTCTTGCAGCCGCCATGCGGGAAAGCATTGAGAAAATAATGCATCCTCGGATTCCGCTTCGGCAGACCCGCGCCCCAGAACTCGTAAAGCCAGTCGCGCTCAATGAATTCATGGTATCCATCAACCTCCCTGAACCGGAAAGGACCGTAGTAAAAGATGTAATCCTTGCCCTGGTCCAAGGCCCACTTCGCACCCCGCACCACCGGCTCCGGGCGCGACCACCCGGTTCGCAAAGGCCAATGCCGGTTGAACTGGTGGGCCTCGTAAACCACGCCGTCCATCAACTGGATGACCTTCCCCGCTTCAGGATCTTCCGCGAAGAAGCAGGGGTGCTCCACCATCTGGATCAGCCTGTAGTCGTCGTGCTTGAGGAGCCCCGCCGCATGGGAGTCACGGAAAAGCTTGCGCAGCGCCGCCACGTCTTCCGGATTCAGGATCCGGTAGTCCTGCTTGAACGGACCGGGCTTCCCACGCTGGGTGAGGCCCGTTTCACGACAAATGAAAATGAACTCCACGGACTGCGGCGAGGTGACCACTCGATTGGGCGGTGAGGCCGCCTGCAGCGCGTGATTCATTCCAGACTGCTCCGCCCTGCGGATGTACTCCACCAACTTGCTCGTTTTCGGATCCGGATTCACCCCATCTCCCCCGTCATCCTCCAGATACCACTCGAAAAAGCTCTTTCCGGTCTTGAAACACCCGCGCGGCCCCCAGACGACATCGAGATTCTCCGCCACATAGGGATACTTCCCCTCAAGATCCGCGTAGTTGCCGATCCCGCCCAACCAATCCTCCCCCGCTTGCACGGCATCATGCGGCAGCAGACGAAGCCCCACCCATCCACGTGAAGGGGAAACCTCTCTGGCAAGCAAACCAGCCACCAGACAGACCTGCCAAAACCCGATCCAGAACCTCATGGCTCCGCTACGCCACCGCCTGCTCCGGGCTTTCGGCCGAAACCATCGACACGTGCCACGGCAATGCCTCATGACACTTCCGCAGGCACCGAGGATTCGCAGTCCAATGCCCTGCGGATTTCTTCCTTGGAAAGATCGCGACCACTCAGTGTTACAATGATCCGTGGTTCCCTTGCCAGTGCAACTCCACGATCCCAACGCCCGGATACCGGCACTTGCTCGAATCGCTTCACGAGCCACCACACGAATGGAGAAACAGGAATTCGCGTGAGCTGGATCTCCATGTATCGGCGTCGCTCGCCATCGCTTGAAGATCTGAAAATACCCCAAGCCCGGATATCGCACCGGGACAACCTGAGGCCGCCGACGATGACCGCATCCTCCGTGATCCGAAGATTCGGGGCCTTTCTCAGTCTCAACCCGATCCAAATCACTCCATCCAGGACAAACAGAACTCCCGCAATCCACCAGAACCATGCCCCCACATCCTCCGGCCACCAAAAAAGAATACCAAGAACGAGAACGGTAAGCACCGCTGGAAAAACCCTGGTGAGGAAAATCTGCCTGATCATCGATGGAGCATGTTGTTGGCTCTGGGTGTCCTATGTCATCCGTCGTTCCCACGCAAGATCTGTCCGGCGTCCTCCCTTAAATGCTGGAGAGAATCTGCCGTCTTCTTTCTTCATATTCAGCCTCGGAAATCAAATGCTGCGAGCGAAGTCCCTCAAGCTCTGAAAGTCGATCTTCGGCGCTCTTGGGAGGCTGCAATGCTTGATCACGTTGAGATCGCTTGCTGCGTGTGAAAAAATACCAAACGAGAGCAATGACAAGACCCACCGGGAGGGCCAGAAAGATCAGTGCCATGAAAATCACGATAAGCTCCGGCATTCCGATGGGGCCCATATCGGTCTTGATTTTCGATTCTGCTATCTCTCGAAATCGTAGGCCATCCACGGCGGGATGAGAAGCCCGAATTTAAACTGCCGCATTGCCTGCCCCTGGATGGAGCATCTTGTTAGGCCGAGTCACGAGTGGTCCAGTGACGCAAGCCTCGGAGAGTGGTAAGCAGCCACGGACAAAAGAGTAAAACCGCGCCGAACGCGAGGGCAATCATCTCCGGAATGGGTGAGCCGTGAGGAACGATGGTCGTCCCACCACTGCGTATCCGGACAAAGTCAAGAAAGGCCAATCCCACGGTAATGCCTGTGGCAAGGGTCAATAAACCAGCTATACAAATCGATAAACGGGGATTCGCAAGTATTCCACCTCGCCAGAAAATCGGGAAAAGCGCGACCACCGCAAATACCAGTGGAGCCATCGATGCGCCAGAACAAGACTTATCCGAGACGACGCTGCCAATCACAGGAATAAGGGCAAGGACGCTCAGGAGCGCGGCTGAGAAAGTGTAGGATCGTTTGAATGGAAGCATGCGCGTCTTCTCTCTCTTTAGGCCCTACGTCAAATGTCCGCCCACGGGCGCGCCTGAGAAGGCGGTTGATTTGTGATTGCGGAGCTTGTGGCCTGTTGGGACGGAACGGCTTGTTCCGCGGTCTTCATTTCGATCCGAGGACCGCGCATCCACCCACCAGGAATCCTCCGCATCTTGATTGAATCCTCTGTCATGCCGGGCTCCCAGTTCATGCGCCGAATCGTGAGCATCTGCCGTTTTCTATCCAAGATGAACACCTTGGAAGGCGCACTTCCGTCGCCCGTGACGAAAAGGAAATCTCGATCCTTGCCGAGATTCTGCTTCTCCGTCATGCGCGCATTCCGGACTCTCTCCGTGAACTGTTCGACGGTCTCCTCGTGAAATTCAAACGGTGGCAATGCCAGAATGTAGTCTTCAATCGTCGCGGAATCGATCGTATGATCCATAGGACTGGCCGCCGCCACAAAGATCTCATTCCGCTCGCTTGGCATGGTGGCGCATCCGGCAAGGAGCCCGGTGAAGATGATCGCAGCAAGTCTCTTCATGATTGGCAGAACGATGAGGTGTGGCACCCGCTACCGGGAGCCCCCCTCCGCAACAGTGTAAAGGGTTGTAGTCAAGAGGATCATTTCGACTCGGGGCGGGTAGCCGGTTGTCCACCACCGCCTTGTTCTGCCTTGAATTCAAGCCACGTGAACGTTTTGATGATCGTGCGACCTTGTTCGTCGACGCCAACCGGCTCTTTGATTTCATACGGAAATGGGCGAAGTCCCGATTCGCAATATCCACATTCGTATTGCTGGTGCTTGCCGTCCTTGCGCAAGACGAGTGACACAAGGTAAGAAGCACCACCATCGCCGCCATTCGCTTGGATCAGTAGTTCATCCCCGGCGGGCCGTGGAATGAATTGAATGCTATCTTCATCCAATGTCAGATGGAATAAGTTCATGTGGAACCGCTTTGGAACCGGAATCGACATGCCATTCCACTTGAGCTCAATCTCGGCGATCGATTGGACAACGGGCCATCCAGCAATTCGGCTGGGGCTTCGACCATCCGTCCCGGCAACTTCGACTCCATCGAGCTTCGCGACTTCTCCGGTATTCTCTCCTCCTGTCAGTTTGCAACCGGAGTAGTCGAATGGCTTTTGGTGGATCGCCACCTCGATTGTCTGCCCTGAAACGACCTCGCGATAACGAACGATCTTTTCAAACTGCACCGATGATTGTGCAAATGCGGTGCAGACCAGCGAGAGCCAAGCTGTTACGAGGAGTTTCATGTTTTTGGCAGAACGTTACCCGCCGTTGAAAGAGTTGGCTTGTTCGCTTTCGTCTTCGAGGTTGGCCATAAGGACATGGAAAATCATCCCGACCAACTCCGAGGAGGGTCTGACTTTCTTCTCAAATTCAGGATCAGAAAGTAGAATCGGGTTAAGGAAATCCGAAATACGATGCAAAAGGTAGTCCGGATTCCGGGAGCGAAGGACTTCAGGATCCAGTTGGGCGACTAAAGAATCATGAAGGAGGGCCGATATTCGGAGTAAAAACTTCGAGCGGTCCTCCCGAGTGGTCGTTTGAATCTCGTATGCATCGATAAGGTCCGAGCATCCCTCCGGAAGCGATGCTCGCGAAAGAGGCAAATCGGGATCGGGGATTCTTTTCATTCTGTAGCGAACGATGAGCGCGTGCACCAATGCCAGCATGAGCGCGCGCCGATCACGGGGTCCAGATCGTAGTCAGGTGGAATCATCGAAACTGAACGGCTGGTAGTGGCTGCCACGGCGTGGCTTGGACGGATTATTGCATTCAATGCTTTTGAAACGGATTGCTAAAACCTCCCTCAAGTTCTTGAGGGAAATCAATGGCAACTAACTCGATCAGTTCGCGCTTCGACTTTCCTTCAGCGGCATCTACGATATACAGAATGCGGCGCACTGGCAACTCACTCCCTTGATCGTCGAGCCGTTTGAGCCTGGAATCAAAAATTCGCTCTTCGACTAACGTGCCATCCGATTTTCGATAACCGTAACTTACCCTGAAAAGCTCAGTTTTCTGACCGTCAGTGATCTTGCATGTGAGGGGTGATCCCGAGGCATCAATTCGATAAGTTGCCCTGAGCGCGAGAGACCCATCCGAATTGAACTTATACTGATTCAGAATTTGTCCATCGACAGTTCTAATCCAGACGATACGAGTGCCATCATCCTTCAACTCAGCAATGATTTCGGAATCACCTGCTGTTTCCTTGCCTCTCGCAATTTGCTTGTCTCTCTCGCTGGTTGGTCGGATCTCAGCAAACTTAGTGCCGCCTAGAAAGGTTAGAATCAGGACGATCGCAGAGGAAACGCAAACAACAATTGTTTTGGTGAGGTGTATTTTCATGGTTTTCTTCTCCGAACGATGAGTCCTCCTACGCCTGACTAGGGGCAAGGCTTCGACTGCGGGTTGAGGGTGTAGCGGTCATGACGACTGGAACCGGAGACGGGGCAGGCGTTAGAAGTGAGATCTTGTTCGTCTTGTTTTTATGCGGTGAACGGCTCTTTCGAAGAAACTCAGTAGCTCTCCATCGACACTCTGCCCCGTCATCGATAGTCCAAACATCGCCGTCATCACTCATGACCACAGCTTCAAAGTCTCTCGAAATCTGCCCCATCTTCTTCAGCATGGGCTGTTGAGGGTAGTCCGACATAATGCTCCCGGTAACCCATCTGAGGCACTGCCAATCATCGGGGTTTACGCCGTCCGTCGGCAGCAAGGCCGTCGTCTCGCTGTAATTGATGTGTCCTGGCTCAGGTCGCTGCAAATCCGGATCCGAGTCAATGAACGCATTCCACTCGTCCTGTGGGATTGGTGTCTCCTGGCCATCCGGTGTCTGCCGAAGGATGTGAACTGAATAACTCATATGGTTTTATGGGGAGGCCTTATGGCTGCGACAGGTGCCATCCAGCCACCTTCCGGTTAAATTGTGGATTGAAAGGGAGGTGTCGTGTCTGCTCCAAATCGTGGGCTATCGCCCTGGCACGAGGCCGGGGCGACCTATCCAGCATCCATTGACTCAAACGAATGAACCCGAACTCAGACACGACCCCCGCACTTTACATCGGACTCGACTTCCATAAAGAAAAAACCTCTGTGGCCATTGCCGATCCTGGCCCCGAGGGGGAAATCCGCTCGCACGACGAGGTGGCCAATGAAGCGCAGCTAAATCCACCCTATCACACAGTCCAAAACCGCGCCACCGCCAAGCGCCGCAAATCACGGATCGCGAGCTTCCCGAGCCCCCTGGTCCTTAACCCTGGATCCCAAAACCAAAACGCAACCCGCGTAACGCCCACGGCACCACCTGGCCCCGTTCAACAACCGATCGGTTTGAGGCCATCGCTCAAACCTAACTTTGGGGTTGGGCTTGGATTACTTGATGAAGTATCCCGATACGCGCCATCTGCCATCAGCCTTCATCGGAGTAACCGTCTCGACCGATTCACGCTTCTCTGTGAATGATGTCTTGAACTGAATGACCACATACTCGCCATCGGGTGCGCCAGGAAGTGAAGTCTTAAACACCGCAGAGCTTAATTCTCGTGACTTCATCACGCCAAGAGGCTTCCGAGCAGCAGCGACCATCTCTGACCACTGTTCCTCCTTCACTTTGTCTTTGAAAAATGGCGCCGCCTCCTGCCAGCTTTTCTTGTATTCCTTAGCATCAACCAAGGCCAGCCAGGACTTGGCTGCTGTCACTGCGGCATCAATCTTCTCATCAGCTTGCGCGTTTCCTGCGAGCATTCCGAGTGCGCATGCAAGGAGTGTAGTCTTGATCATTGTTGTCTTTATCATGGGTTTGATCTGGTCGGGATGGATTTCTCTGCCGAACGAAGAGGCCTGGCACCCGCTACCGGGAGCCCCCCTCCGCATCAGGTTGAGGTTTGTCGCTTCTCTCCGACTGCGACTGGGACGGGGTGGCGGGTTGTCCAGTGCCGGCTTGCTCTCCGGTCGTTCTGATTTCGGATGGTAGCTTCGCGTCGGCGAGCGATATGCCCTCAGGAGCCAGCCACTTGATCTTGATCGGCTTATCATGCTGAGTGCCCAGAGTCTTCTCCAAGCATAGAGCGGTCATCTTCATGACTTGGATAAGGGTCACACCAAGGTTCTCGGGCACCTTGGCCTTCGAAAAGTCCGCAATGATCTGATCTTCCTTCTGCCCCGACTCAGCGTGAACATCTCCACCGACGATCACAATCAGGTTGCTCTCCTCCGGAAAGCCCTCGGTCGCCCCTGCGATCTTGTGCGGAAGAGAAACAGCGTGCACGGGAGACTCAGGAAACGCGCCTCCAACGATTACCGGACGGGATACAAGGGTCGCAGCGACCCACTCACCCGTTCCCAAAGGGTCGCACTCCCCTTCGGTTCCGAGGAGGCTTGTTGGCTGATACGCGGCGATGATGGATCTCTCCGCGCGGGATTCCGCTAGAAGGAGCACGCCTGCAAGAAGTGTGGTGGCGATTCGACTTTTCATTATTTGGGAGAACGTCTAGCTCATCCACGGCGGGGATGGAAGCCTGAATTCAAACGGAAGCGTTGCCCGCCGGTGGATGGAGCCTCTTGTTCGCTAGTTGGTTTTGAATTCGATTTTGAGGTCAGGGTGAGCCTCCTCAAGTGCTGCCTTCAGAGCGGGTAATGTTGGCAGGCTCGGCCTAGCCTGAGCCGCAATCTCTGTGGCACGAACACGCGTCCGCTCATAATGCTTCTCGGTGTCCACCTTAAGCCAATTCCGCCAACTTTGTATCCACGTGAGCCCAGAATTCAATGTATCAAAGCGTGTCGTGATAATCATTCCCAGTCGTGATTTGGCACGCTCGGGACCGGACTTGGCAAAATCATCGAAAACGACCGTATCCAGATAGAGGCTGCTGACTGAAGACTGCCTCACTCCATTGAAGTGTCCTTTGACGTACGAAATAAACGAGAGGGCCACAGCAAAAGCTATTACACCGAGAACTGTGACGAGGCGTTTCATGTGATCAGCGAACGATGAGCGCATGCACCACTACCAGCGAGAGCGAGCGTCGCTCACGGGGTTGATGGTTGAATTACGGGAAATCATCGAAACAGGGCGGCTGGTAGTGGTTGTCGTGACGCGGCTTTCTAGGCTTCTTCATCTTTTTGCTGGTCTTCTACCTCTCGCAGCGTCTCAAATTTCACCGGGGTCTTTTGCTCCCAAGGCGTGCCGACTAAATCTGGATTGGCTCCGGGTGGCAATGGCTTCTGTGTCTTCGGCTTGAAAAATAAGGGAAGAATGAAACCTGCGAGAACTCCGACAATCAGCGACCATAGAATCGCGATTCCGATTCCGCTATCACCGCTGCCAGCCGCCATCGCGAACGGACTCCATATCCACATCAGCACTCTGGTCACGTGGAAGCCCGCCCCTGGTCCATACGTGAAGCTTCCCATACCGCCCACGAATAGCAGGAGAGCAAGTGCCAAGGTCACCGCTGCGTGGAGAAAAATCACTCCAACGCACCAACCTAGCGAGAATTGTCCTAATCGATTCATCTTGGCTGAAATCTTTGCCTAGCGAAAAGTGGTGTCACCGGCGGGGTGGAGTCCGAATTCAAGCTGGACGTCAACGCCGGTTGACACTCACGGCTTGATAGGTGCAAGGGAACCCCGAATCACGGGAAGATGCAAGCTCGGAATCGGCTTCGGGACGGTCGCTGGGGCGCTC
>JAIXOR010000059.1 GCA_027486655.1 Verrucomicrobiaceae bacterium
GTCGAGGACCCCGCCGCCTACCGCTGGAGCAGCTATGGCGAGGCCATCGGCGGTAATGCCAAGGGCCATGGCCGCAGGGCACGCGCCGGCCTGGTTCGTGCCTGGGGCGACCACCAGGGGCCGGAGGCCGATGCCGAGCCGTGGTCCGGCCGCATCGCGGCGGCCTATCGGGAATTGCTGCTCGGCAAGGCTGAGGCCAGCGCCGGAGCGGGCCAAACGCCTCGTGGCGAGGGAGTTCGGGAAATTTCCTACGGTGGCATGCTGCGTCACCGGATCCGCTATTTCACGGATGGAGCGGTGATTGGCAGCCGCGGTTTTGTCGATCAGGCCTTTGCCAGTGCGCGGCAGCGATTCGGGCCGCGGCGCGTGGATGGGGCGAGGAAACTGCGTGGCCCGGCAGCCCCGGCGGCCGGGTTGCTCTGGAGCCTGCGAGACCTCCGCAAGGGCGTGACGTGAAGCAATCCCGGCACATCCACAGAACGCATCAAGCACCCGTCCAGCCCTTCAAGGAGCCGGCGTGGTCCCTGCGAGATCGAAGCGTGAATACGCCAAACTCACGCACCAGGAGGCTCCGTAATTCACCCAGCCCTCGGCATGGCGGAAGGGCGCATCCGGGCTGAAGGGAAACATCTCGCTGCCAGGTCCGGATGAAAGCGATCCCCGGCAGAGCTCCAGGCGGGCGCAGACATTGAGTTTGTGCCCTACCGGCCAGCCTCGCTCGATTTCAGGAAACCCCATCTCCGGCTTGTGCGGCGCGGCGGCAAGCCGGGGATTGCGCCCGAAGACGAAATCGACATGGGAGGCTGCGAGTTCACGAAGGCGCGCCTTGAGCACCGGATCATCGATCACCCATGAGGCGGATGTCGCGATGGCGGGAAGCGAGACCCAGTTGCCGACATCGCTGAGTTTCGGAATCGTCCAATGCTCGGCCTCGTCGTAGCGACGGAAGCCCCAGAAATTGCCCGAGCGCCTGACTGCCACCTCCGCCCATGCGCGGATTTTCTCCTTGAGCCCGGCAGGTGCCCGATCCGGATGCTTTTGGAGCAACCAGACGAGATTCGGGATCGTACGGTGCTCGCTCATGCGGTGACCTTTGGTGGAACGCGGATCGTTCCAGTCGATCTTGCGGACCACGTAATCGGCTTGGGCCACGGCGGCATCCAGATAGATCGCCGCGTCGGGTCGACCGGAGCGCTTGGCGATTTCATGCATGAGAAGATTCGGGACGATCGAGTGTCCAGGCGCATGGCGGCCTTTGTAGGGATTGAGCCTGCCGCCCATCGGATTGGCTCCCTGAGGTGGGGCATCGTATTTCTCCGGATCCCACCATGGGTCGATTTCGAGGGATTTCCGCCAGTGGGCGAAACAGAAATCATAGCAACGATCGTGGAACGACTGAGGCAGCCAATGCTTGAGGACGGGCCAGGCCCAGACGACGTAGGCGACCTGCTCGACCGTCTGCGAATGGATCTGACGCTTCTCCGGATCGCCCATCGGATCCTTGGTTTCCGGCTTCATCAGATAAAAACCCGCGCCCCAGTGGATCAGCTTCACGACATCCGGAGCGTCGGCGGCGGGTGGTTCCAGTTCCGAGTAATACCGCTTCACCCCCTCCATCACACCGGCGCTTTCCGGGTTCTTGGGATCGAACTTGAAAGCCGGATCCAGGACCCGTTTGCGATCCGCCTCCCAATCGATCTGACGGGGAAGAGCGGTCGAGCGAGCGGGATCCGCCATGTGAAAGAGGACCAGCGAGGGGATGATGAAGTCGTAGTAATTCCCGTCCCGCCAGGGGCAGCCGCCGAAGGCGCTCGGGTGGGTGCCGACGACGCTGCGCGAGTCGATCAGGAAATCGACCGCCGCCTGCCAGAACTGCTCCTGCCAGAGATTCGAGCGGATGAGGAAGGGGTCGCTGACGCCGGGCTTGAGCTTTCCGCCACGGACCTCCACGACCAGAAGACCGGCGCCATCCGCGGGCCGGAAATCGCTGAAATCACCGATGCCCGAGCGGATCTCACCCCGGTGAAGCGGTTCTCCGCCACTGGCCGCGCGGACGATGAAAGGCGTGCCATCCTCGGAAAGCGGCGCGGTGAAGCGTTTCGAGAGCCGGGTGACGTAGCCCACTTGATTGACAGCCACGACGTGAGCCGTCAGGTCGATTCCGGAGGGCGGCGGAGGGGTGGCAGAGTGACCCGGACCGGCCAGAAGGGCAGTCAAGGCAACCCAGACGGAGAGGCATTTCGCCGGAAACATGGGTGGGAGGAGCTTGGGTTTCCGGACTTCCGCACGTCCAAGGAGCGGAATCCGGCGGGTTTTTCCGAGTTTGGTGGTCCCGACAGGAATCGAACCTGTACCTACGGCTTCGGAGGCCATCGTCCTATCCATTGGACCACGGGACCATTCGCGTTCAGACGCGGGCGGAATGCCTACCCGTGCCATCGGGGCTTGGCAAGGACAAGGATTTCAAAATCCACTCCAAGTCCTCCGTGGCTCGTCTGCGGCTTCCCAGTTTAGGCTTGCAAGCATTTTCGTCTATCTCTAAAAGCCGCCCGCACGGCTTCTGACGAAAGGAAAGGAGTGGGTCTCGCACCCACTCTTTTGCGTCTCCGGACATCGCCATCAGCCACCCTGCAGACATCGCCCCGCCATGACCAACGATATCGTCGCCCTCATCGAGTATTACGAAAAGGAAAAAGGAATCGACCGCGACAAGGTCGTTGCCGCGTTGGAATTCGCCTTCATTTCCGCCTACCGCAAGATGGTCCCCGGGGCCGAAGCCATCGAGACCCTGCGTGCGGATGTGAACACCAAGAAGGGTGAAACCCGCATTTTCGCTTCGCTCACCGTCGTCCCGGACGAGGACTACAGGGACAAGTTCAACGAGGTCCCCTTCTCCACGGCGGTGAAGAAAAGCCCGGAGGCCCAGCCCGGAGACATTCAGGAGTTCAACGTCACGCCGAAGGACTTCGGCCGCATCGCGGTGCAGACCGCCAAGCAAACGATGATGCAGCGCCTCCGCCAGGCGGAGAAGGAAATGATTTACGAGGAATTCAAGGATCGCGCCGGTGACGTCGTGTCCGGCACCGTCCGCCGCTTCGAGCGCAACGACGTGATGATCGACCTCGGGAAGTTCGAGGGCGTCATGCCCAACAAGGAGCGCGTCCAGGGCGAGGACTACAACATCGGCGACCGGATCCGTTGCTACGTGCTGGCTGTCGAAAACGAGGGCCGCGGTCCAGAGATCATCCTTTCCCGGAGTCACCCGAACTTCGTCCGCCGCCTCTTCGAGGCCGAGGTCAACGAAATCTCCGACCGCACCGTGGAAATCCGCGGCATCGCCCGCGAGGCGGGATTCCGCACCAAGGTGGCCGTCTGGAGCAGCGACCCGAAGGTCGACCCCGTCGGTGCCTGCGTCGGCATGCGCGGTGCCCGCGTCAAAAACATCGTCCGCGAACTCAACAACGAGAAAGTCGACATCATCCGCTGGAGCGAGGATCCCAAGGAGTTTGTCCGCGAGGCCCTCAAACCCGCCGAAATCCGCTCAATCACCGTCGATGAGGCCAACAAGATCGTGCACGTCACGGTGGATGAAGTGGACCTGAGCAAGGCCATCGGCCGCAAGGGCCAGAACGCCCGCCTCTCGTCACGCCTCATGGGCTGGGATGTCCAGGTGCGCCGCGACGAATCCAAGGAGGAGCAATTCAAGGAAAAGATCGGCGGTGCCGCCCACACCCTCGGAGAGCAACTCGGCATCAGCGACGAACTCGCCGGCAAGCTCACTCTGGCCGGTGGATTCAACCCCGAGATGGTCGTCGACATGCCGGCGGATTACATCGCGGCCGCTCTTGAGATTTCCGAGGACGAGGCTGAAGCCATCCTCACCCGCGCCAAGGCCATCGTCGGCGGCGGCGCGCCTTCCAACGATTGATCTTTCCCTCACCCCCATTTCTCCTGAACACTCAGACCAGCCGGATGCCCAAAGACAGCGACAGCTCACCCGAAAAAGACAAGGTTCTCGATCTGCTCGGATCGACCAAGAAACCTTCACGCCGTGAGCGCCAGCGCAAGGAGGCGGAGCCCGTCGCGCCCGCACCCAGCAAACTGGAGAAAGCCAAGAGCGAGGCGCTGGATTTGTTCTCCGAGGAGAAGAAACCGAAGGTTCGCAAGACCAACAGCCAGCCGAAGGCGGTTCTCGGGTCCATCTCGAAGATTCTCGAGCGCGAGGATCCTGCGATGGTGAAGGCCGCGCCGGTTGCTCCCGCCCCTGAGGCACCGGCGGCTCCGGTCGACACCCCCGCTCCTCCGTCCGCGATCGAGGAAGAGGAAGTGAAGGATCCGAAACTCATCGTCATCAAACCGCCGATCCTGGTCCCCGAACTGGCCGCCCGTCTCGGGCTCAAGCCGTTCAACATCATGGCGGACCTGATCAAGATCGGAGTCTTCCCGGCACCCAACCAGCCGCTCGAACCCGATGTGGCGGCGAAAATCTGTGAAATCCACGGGTTCACCTTCGAGCGCGAGAAGCGCGACAAGGACAAGGGCTTCCACAAGGTGGAAGAGGTCATCAAGGAGCCGGAAATCCCGACCGAAGAACCGGAAGACCTGCTCAAGGACCGCCCGCCCATCGTCACCATCATGGGCCACGTCGACCACGGCAAAACGTCCATCCTCGATTTCTTCCGCAAGTCCAAGATCGTCTCCGGCGAGGCCGGTGGGATCACCCAGCACATCGGTGCCTATCAGGTCATCCACAACGAACGTGAGATCACCTTCCTGGACACTCCCGGCCACGCCATTTTCTCGGACATGCGCGCCCGCGGCGCGGACATCACCGACATCATCATCATCGTGGTGGCCGCCAACGACGGCATCATGCCGCAGACGCTTGAGGCCATCCAGCACGCCAAGAAGTCCGGAAAGACCATCATCGTCGCCATCAACAAGTGCGACCTTCCTTCCGCGAACATCGACCGGGTGAAGACCCAGCTCGCGGAAAACGGACTTCAGACGACCGACTACGGTGGGGACACCGAGTTTGCGGAAGTCTCCGCGCTCAAGGGCACGGGCATGGACGAACTGCTGGAGCTCATCGCCCTTCAGGCCGAGGTTCTCGAGCTCAAGGCCAACCCGAAATCCACCGCCCGCGCGGCGGTGATCGAGGCCCGCGTCGTTCCAGGCCGCGGCACGACCGCCACGGTGATCGTCGAGTCCGGCACGCTGCGGACCGGCATGCCCTTCATTTGCGGCCCCTTCTCCGGCAAGGTTCGCTCCTTGGTCAACGATCGCGGCCAGACCGTGAAATCCGCCCATCCCGGCATGCCTGTGGAGGTGATCGGCTTTGAGGAACTTCCCAACGTGGGTGACCATCTCACCGAGATGAAAACCGAGCGTGAGGCCAAAACCCTCGCCACCGAGCGGCAGGAGGCCATGCGTCTGGAGCGCTTGAAGCCCCAGCATCGCAATCGCCTTCAGGATCTTTACTCGATGGTGCGCGACGGCGGTGGCAAGGCCCAGCTGAAGCTCATCCTCAAGTGCGACGTCCAGGGTTCCGTGGAAGCCATCCGCAAGGCCGTGCTTGCCATCGAGTCCGACAAGGTCGAGTGCCAGTTCATCACCGCAGCCGCCGGACCGATCACCGAGTCGGACGTGACTTACGCGAGCTCCACGGATGCCATCATCCTCGGCTTCAACGTCAAGGTGGAGGCCAAGGCCGTCAAATCCGCCAAGGCATCCGACGTCGAGGTCAAGCTCTACTCGGTGGTGTATGAGCTCATCGACCAGGTCCGCGAAGCCATGCTCGGGCTGCTTGAGCCGCTCACCCGCGAGTCGGTCATCGGCCATGCGGAGGTTCGCAAGGTTTTCAAGCTTTCCCGCGGTCGTGCCGCCGGTTCCTTCGTCACCGACGGGCGGATCCATCGCAAGGCCCATGCCCGCGTCATCCGCGACGGCATTCCGGTCTTCGACGGCCGCATGTCCACCCTCCGCCGCTTCCAGGAAGAGGTCGAGGAAGTCCGCACCAACTTCGAATGCGGCATCCGCCTCGGGGAATTCAACGAGTATCAGGAAGGCGACATCATCGAGTGCTACAAACTCGAAAAGATCCCGCAGACGCTTTAAGGGTTTGTTAGTTTTCAGTGTTCAGTTTTCAGGTTGAGAGACCGGATGCTGATTTCCCTGTTCCCTGAAAACTTCAAACTGAACACTAGCAACTCATCCACATGTCCCGCCGCCTTGATCGAGTCAATGAACTGCTCCGCCGTGAAATCGGCAACGTGATCCAGAAGGATTACGAATGGCATGGCAAACTCGTGACCGTGGCGGAAGTGGAGGTGACGCAGGACCTCAAGGAGGGCAAGGTCTGGACCAGCGTGCTCGGCGGCGACGCGGGGCCGGTGATCGACAAGCTCAACCGCGACCACGGGGCGATCCAGAGCAAGGTGATGAAGCGCGTGGTCTTGAAATCCACGCCGGTGCTCAGGTTCCACCACGATGCCTCGGCCGTGCGCGGCGTGGAGATCGTCAACCTGCTGGAAGAAGTCGACAAGCTGCCGAAAGCCCCGGAGGAACCGGAAGAGGGCGCGCCTTGAAGCGGCGGTGGCCCCGCGCATTTTGCGATTCGCCACGCCCGGATTGAGAGCTCTCCGGAAACCGGTTGCGCGCGACCGCACCGGGGACTAGAAAAGGCCCGCAACGCCATGGCCGATAAACCGTTCTTCTATCAGGATCCGTTTCCCTTGGGACCGGACACCACCGAATACGAATGCATCAGCACGGAACACGTCTCGGTGTCCGAGTTCGAGGGCAAGCCCGTTCTGAAGGTGGCTCCCGAGGGGCTTACCCTGCTGGCTGCGGAGGCCATCAAGGCGATCAACTTCACGCTGCGTCCCGCGCATCTCGCGCAGGTGGCGGCCATCCTCGACGATCCGGAGGCCTCCGAGAACGACCGCATGGTGGCGCTGATGATGCTCAAGAACGCGGAGATCGCGGCGCATGGCATCCTGCCCTTCTGTCAGGACACCGGCACCGCCACCATCGTGGGCAAGAAAGGCCAGCAGGTGTGGACCGGTTGTGACGACGCGGAGTTCCTTTCCATGGGGATCCACCGCACCTACACGCGGGAGAACCTGCGCTATTCCCAGACCGCACCGCTCACCATGTATGACGAGGTGAACACGCGGACCAACCTGCCCGCGCAGATCGACCTCTACGCCACGGAGGGCGACGCCTACAAATTCCTCTTTGTCAGCAAGGGCGGCGGCTCGGCCAACAAGACCTTTCTCTATCAGGAAACCAAGGCCCTGCTCAATCCGGCGCGTCTCAAGGAGTTCTGCACGGAGAAGATGAAGTCGCTGGGCACCGCGGCGTGCCCGCCCTACCACCTGGCCTTCGTGATCGGCGGCACCTCCGCCGAGAACTGCCTCAAGACGGTGAAACTCGCATCCACCAAATACTACGATGCGCTTCCCACCGCAGGAAATGAACACGGCCAGGCGTTCCGCGATCTGGAGCTGGAGGCGGAGTTGCTGAAGATCGCCCGCGAGGTCGGGATCGGCGCCCAGTTCGGCGGCAAATACTTCGCGCTGGATGTGCGCGTCATCCGCCTGCCGCGCCACGGGGCGTCCTGCCCGGTGGGCATCGGCGTTTCCTGTTCCGCGGACCGTCAGGCCAAGGCGAAGATCACCCGGGACGGAATCTTCATCGAAAAGCTGGAGAAGAACCCGGGCCGCTTCATTCCCGAGAGATTCCGCGATTGGAAGTTCAAGGGTGTGGCGATCGACCTCGATCTTGGCATGGAGGAAACGCTCAAGACCCTGGGCAAGTATCCCGTCACCACCGCGCTCTCGCTTTCGGGGACGATCATCGTGGCGCGCGACATCGCCCACGCCAAACTCAAGGAAATCCTGGAAAAGGAGGGCGAGCTTCCGGATTACTTCAAAAAGTACCCGGTGTATTATGCCGGTCCGGCCAAGACACCGGTGGGGATGGCTTCCGGCTCCTTCGGTCCCACCACCGCGGGGCGCATGGACAGTTATGTGGATTTGTTCCAATCGCACGGAGGCTCGATGGTCATGCTGGCGAAGGGCAACCGCAGCAAGGCCGTGACCGATGCGTGCAAGGCTCACGGTGGTTTCTATCTCGGCTCGGCCGGCGGACCTGCCGCGCTGCTGGCGAAGGAACACATCAAGTCACAGGAAGTCGTGGCCTTCCCGGAGCTCGGCATGGAGGCGGTGTGGAAGATCACCGTGGAGAATTTCCCGGCGTTCATCCTGGTGGATAACAAGGGCAACGATTTCTTCACCCAGCTCAACTCCTGTCCGGTGTGCCATTGAGGTGGCCGCCGGCGGCTGCCTGACCGTTCAAGGGGTCACGAACTTCAGACGCATGAAAGCGCGGCCCTGCGGAGTGGCCTCGATCGGTTGCGTGCAATACCACACGCGGTCCTCGAACTCGCCGAGATCGCTGGCCTGATAGGAACTCACGAGTGCCGCGGAGGCCGGCGTGTCGAGCAGCAAGGGGTCCGGATTTGCCTGGGGGACCACGGTGACCCCGGAATACACCTTGCGGATGCGGGCGCTGAGAGTGAGGTAGGTTTTCGTGGGATCCGCGCCGGGGATGGTGGAGCCGCTCACCGTGCTCACGGGCATGACCGGAGCACTGCCGCCGAGCGGTTGCGAGCCGAGCATCCACTCGACCGTGTTGATGAATCCGTCACCATCCGGATCATCACCGGGATCGGCCTGGCCGGGTGGGAACGGGTAAGCACCCGCCCAACCGGCGTAGGTGGCGGCGGTGTATTCGACGCGGATCACACCGGTGGCGAGCTGGCTGGTGTTCCACTGTAGGCCGGCGTTGAGAGTCGGGAGGCTGACCGAGGAAAAAGCCCCGGCGACGGTTCCTGCATCGAAGAGATCAAAGGACTCCCCTCCGGAGAGGGGCGCTCCCACGCTGGTGACGATGAGGTTGCCGCCGCGGGTGAAGGTGCCGGTGACGTTGAGCTTGTCGCTGGCATTGTTGGTCTTGTCGACTTCGAGGCGGAGGTTCGCCCCGGACTGGAGGGTGAGTGGGTTGGGGAAGGTGAGGGTGGCGGTTCCGCTGCCGGGCGAGAGGTTGCCGCCGGTCTGGATGGTGACCGCGCCGCCGAGCGTGCCCGCGCCGCTGAGTGTGGCATTGGCGGCCACGGTGACCGCGCTCGTGGCCGGGGTGGAGCCGTTCACGCGGAGGGTCCCGGCATTGACCAGGGTGGGGCCGTTGTAGGTGTTGGATCCTGCGAGCGTGAGCGTGCCGGTGCCGACCTTGGTGAGGGAAAGGGTGCCGCCTCCACCGCCGAGTGTGCCGGCGAATTCGGTATCGGTGTTGAGGTTTCCGATCTGGAGGATGTTGGTTCCGGTGACCGCGAGGCCATTGCGGAAGAGCGAACCGGTCACGCCGCTGAGTGCGCCGAGCTGATAGGTGTTGGTTCCCGTGGTGGCACCGGCGATCATTCCCTGAAGGCTGCCCTGGGGGCTGGCGATGTGATAGGAGGCGGCCGCGCTGGTGGCGTTCACGTTGGTGAAGGACGTGGAAACGGTGCTCGAATCATGCGTGTAGGAACCGGTGAAGCCGGCCATGTTGCCGCTGACCGTGCACGAGCCGGTGTTGGCGATGGTGCCGGGGCCGGTGACCGTCTGCGAGAGGGCGAGATTCTGATAGATCGTGAGCCCGGTTCCGGAGGCGAAGGTGATGGCTCCGGAGCCGAGCGAACCCGTGCCGTTCCATACGAGCGTGCCGCCATTGAGGGTGGTGGTGCCGGTGCCCAGGTTGTTTCCGGTGCCTGATAGAGTCAGCAGGCCCGCGCCGGACTTGAGGATCGAGAGGGCGGTGGCGGATCCAAGGGTGAGCGGGCCCTTGAAGGTCACGTTGCCATCGCCCTGGAAGGTCAGCGAGCGGGTGGCGCCTCCACCGGAGGTGAAGGTGCCTCCGAGGTGGAGGGTGCCGGCGAGGGATTCGAAGATGTAGAAACTGCCACCCACGCCGATGGTCATGCCGCCGTTGATGTGGTTCTCGCCCGAGCGGTTGCGGATGCCGGTCACCGCGCTGTTGCGGCCGGACAGGGTGAGGGAAGCTGGCGAGACGAGGTCGCCGGTGGAGCCGTCCAGCTCGAAGGTGGAGAATCCGGAGTTGTTGTTGCGGATGGCGATGGAACTGAAGCCGTCCAGGGCATCCGGGTGGGCGGCGCAGGTGGTCCCGCCGTCGCCGGGATTGGCGTTGGTATCGATGAAGAGCGTGCCGGTCACCGTGCTGGATCCGCTCAGGACCAAACGCCCGGGCCCGCTTTTGGTGATGCCTTGGTTTCCGGTGAGCGCGGTGGAGATCGTGGCGGTGTTCTGGTTGACCACGATGGACGGGGTGCCGCTGGCGACCTCGAGGTTCAAGGTGCTGCCGCCGCTGTCGTTGAGGAACCAGTTCTGGGTGCCGCTGGAATCGCCGAAGCGGAGCGTGCCGAGCGAGCGGGTGGCATTGAGGGTGACGGTGCGGTCCGCCGCGATGTTGAGCGTGCTGAAGTCCGCGATGTTTCCCGCGCCGTTTGCGGGGAAGCTGCCGGTCCATTTCGTGGCATCCCCCCAGGAGCCGCTGGCATCGGCGGTCCAGGTTCCGTTGCCGAGCACATTGGGAAGCGTGATGGTGAGCGTGGCGCGGGTGGAGGCGCCGACCGAGTCGGTGGCGAAGACGAGGAAGCTCTGGGTGCCGGTATCGCCGAAGGTGGGTGTGCCGGAGAGCGTGCCGTTGGCGGCGATATTGAGCCAGTCCGGTCCGTCGGCCTTGGAGAAGGTGATCGTGTCGCCCGGATTGGCATCGGTCACTTGGGAAGCAATGCTGCCGGTGAAGGCCGTGCCCTGGGTGGCATTGCCTCCGGAAATGGTGGCGGATGCGAACTGCGGCGGCGAGTTGTTGACCAGGGAGGCGACCTGGGCATCGCTCAGGGCGTAGGAAAGAAACTGGACGTCATCAAGCCTCCCGGCGAAGTAGGGGTCATTGCCGAAGCGGCTTTTGCCGAGGTAGTTCCAATTGGTTCCAAGCGCGCTGGGATTGAGCGACATGCCGGTGTTGGTGGCGACGGGTGCGCCGTTGACGAAGAGCTTGCCGGTATTGCCGCTGATGGTGACGGCCACGTGGGTCCAGGTGTTGACGGGCAGCGCGGTGCCGGAGTCGAGGATCTGTTCGGTGGCCCCGTTTTTGATCGAGAAGCGCATCACACCGGAGCCAGCCTTGGGGGTGAGGAACATGTGCTTGGAGGTCTCCCAGTCGGGATCCCGGCGGTCGCCGAAATCGAAGACCCGTTGCCAGTTGGACCCGCCATTCCAATAGACCCAGCCGCCGAAGGTGAAATCATTGGCATCGCCGAGGCGTGGCGGGAGCAGGACATGGTCGGCATTTGCCGAGGTGCCGCTGAGGGCGAGCCCGCGGCCGTTGCGGCCGGTGCCGCACATGGCGGCGCCCATCATCATGCCGGTGTGGCCGTTGGCGGAGGAATCCGCCGGGCTGTTCTCAAACGGATAGAGTGCCGAAGGATCGGCGAGGACATTGGGGAGCACCTGGATGTGGCCGATGGGCGAGGAGTGGTCCTTGTACATCTGCCCCATGGGCGTGAGGCTGCCGTCGTCGTAATGGGTTTTGCGAAACCACTCGACGTTGCTGTAGATGGCGTAGCGCTCGATCCACGGCGTGTCGTCCATCATGTTGATCATCGCCTGGATGGTGTTCCGCTGCTGGGTGAGGTTCGGTTCCGGCTCGGAGGTCCAGTTCGCGCCGTTGTTGAACTCGGTGACCCAGATCGGCCGGCCGACCACGTCGTGGATCGCCTTGAGGAAGTTATACAACTGGGTGGCCGCGCCGTTGGCGTCCGAAGCGTTCCAGAAACCCCGGTAGTAATGGACGGGAACGTAATCGACGCGGTGTCCGGCGGCGTCCGCCTTGTTCATGAAGTCATAAAGCCACGACTGACCGGCATCGGTGATGGCGGGGGCGCCTACGCGCAGGCCGGTAGCGAGCAGGTCCGGCCATGCATCCACCGCGGCGGTGGTGGAGCCGTTGTTGAGGCTGGTGTAGGAATCCTCGACCGGGTTGTTCGGCTCGTTGAAGCCGAGCAGGTGGCTCACGCCGCGGGCCCTCCAATCCTGGGAGAGGCTGGGCCAGTAGCGTTGCTGGCGGATGCCGGCGTATTCCCAATCGAGGGTCGAGTTCTTGTTGATGTCCCAGTTGTAATGCCACTTCGCATTGAGGGCGACGGGATCGACATCACAGGAACCCTTTTTGGAAACCCAGCGCCAGGGGAAGACGCGGATGAAGCTGACGGTGTCATCGAGCGAGCCTGGCAGCAGGCTGACCTCCAGATCGCCTTCCTGGGCGACGTAGTTCTTGCTGGTGCCGGTGCCATTGGCGTTCGAGGCGATGGTGCAGGTGTATCCGCGCTTGAGTTTGAACGAGCTGATGTTGTTGGCGTAGGCCCCGAGGTTCGCATCCGTGTAGGCGGTGGAAGTGCCGAGCGAGGTGGAGGTGCCGGTGAAGTAGGGCCCGGTGAAGACCTGGAGCGGAGCGAAGGTCGAGGATTGGGGGATGACAACCGCGCCATCGCCGTATTCGACAATGCGGCAGTTGGTATTGAGCACGGCAGCGCTTCCATTGACGCGGACCTGGGAGAGATAGGTCGAGTTGACGACCGAGGGTGCGATTTCGGTGAACAGCAGCCAGGAGTCCACGGAGTTCAGGTGGATGGTGCAGTTCGTGAGAGGGGTGGTGGCGCTGGTGAGCCTGAGTTCCGAGCGTCCGGTGAGGGTGGCGGTAGTGTTGGTGAGCGAGGCATGCGTCTGGATCGCATGGTCGAGCGTCAGCGTCTGGGACCACGCGCTCTGGGAACCGAGGCAGCAGGCCACGGCGGCGGCGATTGAAGCGGTGATGGCGGAAATGCGCATGACTCCGTGAAGATGGGAGGGTGGGTTTGGCATCCGTGCAGGTGGGTTTCCGGACGGTCCCGGAAGATGCGGGGGGACGGGCACGGATTCAATCCGGATTTCCCGGTCTCCGCCAAAATGGGGAGAAACCCGGCGCTGGGGTGGATCGGCCGGTTTCAATCCGCTTGGAATCACCGCGGGCGGCTGCTAGGCAGGGCGGCGTGTATCGCAATCTGGATCCTGAAGAAATCGTCCGCACCGTGGGGCGGCTGAAGGAGCGCGTCGAGCAGCGCTTTCCGGGGTCCGGCCTGGCCGCGGTGGCGATGGAGCTGCACCATGTGGCGCTCGATGTGGTGGCGCGGACCGAGAGCATCAACCGGCCGCACCTGTTGCTGAGGACGTGCAGCACGCTGACGGTGGCGGGCTTTGCGGGCGCGCTGGCCGCGGTGCTTTACCGGCTGCGTCTGGATCCGGGCGAGTGGACCTGGCTTTCGGTGATCCAGGTGCTGGAATCCGCGATCAACGATGTGGTCCTGCTGGGAGCGGGTTTGTTTTTCCTGATGACCCTGGAGACGCGCATCAAGCGGCGGCGGGCGATCAAGGCGATTCACGAACTGCGTTCGCTGGCGCACATCATCGACATGCACCAGCTCACCAAGGATCCCCACGTGTTGCTCGACGAGGGCCCGCGCACGGCGGCATCACCGGAGCGGACCTTGTCGCGCTTCCAACTGGCGCGCTATCTCGACTATTGCAGCGAGATGCTGTCGCTGATCGGAAAGCTGGCCGCGCTCTATGTGCAGCGGTTTGATGATCCGGTGGCGCTGGCGGCGGTGGACGGCGTGGAGGATCTGACGACGGGGCTCTCGCGCAAGATCTGGCAGAAGATCGCGGTGCTGGAGCGCGCATGATCCCGGCGGGCCGCTTGCCAAGGCGGGCGGATTGTGGTTGGTGGCGTTTGTATGAGTTTGGAAACGCGTGATGGCATCGGGAGCGGAGAGGATCCCGATTTGAAGTGGCTGCGGGAGGTCTATCAGGGAGAGCACCAGAAACAACTGACCTGGAGGGCGGTGATCACCGGCGGGCTGCTGGGCATGTTTCTCTCGATTTCCAACCTCTACACCACGCTCAAGCTCGGCTGGGCCTTCGGGGTGGCGATCACGGCGTGCGTGATGTCGTATGTCTTGTGGAACGTCCTGCGCGGCGTCAGCGGCGGGCGCATGTCGCAGATGACGATGTTGGAAAACAACTGCATGCAGAGCACGGCGAGCGCGGCCGGTTACTCGACGGGAGGCACGGTGGGCAGTGCGTTTGCCGCGCTTTATCTGGTGGAAGGCCAGCACCAGCCGTGGTGGGTGGTGGCAGGCATGGTGTTCCTGACCGCGGCTCTGGGGGTCTTTCTGGCGATCCCGATGAAGCGCCAGATGATCAATCAGGAACAACTCCCCTTCCCCAGCGGCATTGCGGCGGCGGAGACGCTGCGCAGCCTGTACTCGGAGGGTCGCGAGGCGATGTCCAAGGCCCGCGCGCTGATCCTCGGCATCGGCGTGGGCGGGGTGTTCGGCATCCTCAAGAATCTGGCCTTGGTGGGCGAGACCTTCTCCCAGCATGCCTTCGGCCGGGCGGCGGGGTGGCTGCACAAGGCGCTTCCGCTGCCCGAGATGATTCCGCTGCGGCTCAAGCTGCTGCCCAACGACATCCGGATCTTCGGTCTCGGCTTCGAGCCCGGCGTGCTGATGATCGGAGCGGGCATGATCATCGGCATGCGGATGGCGGTCTCGATGATGCTCGGGTCCGTATTGCTGTGCCTGGTGATCACGCCGGTGCTGGTGCGGGCGGATCTTTCCCTGGCCGCGCAGGCCGGGCACGCGTGGTCGCTGTGGCAACCGGGGATGGAAGAAGTGATCCCGCGCCGCTGGGGCGTGTGGGGAGGCACGGCGCTGATGGTGTTTTCCAGCCTCACGGCATTTGCCCTGCAATGGAAGACCCTGGCGCGGGCGATGCGGATGGGGCGTTCGTCCGGCGTCTCGCCGGTGGCGCATCTGGAGGTGCCGATGTCCTGGTTGTGGATCGGGCTGGTGCCGGTGACCATCGGCTTGGTGGTGCTGATGAAGATCGCGTTTGGCATCCACATTCTGTTAGGACTGCTGGCGGTGGCGATGTCCTTCGTTCTGGCGTTGGTGGCCTGCCGGGCCACCGGCGAGGCGGACACCACGCCGATCGGCGCGATGGGCAAGGTGACCCAGCTGGTGTATGCGGTGCTGGCCCGCAACAACAGCGTGGTGAACCTGATGTCCGCCGGCACAACGGCGGCGGCGGCCGGCAGCGCGGCGGATCTGCTCACGGACCTGAAGAGCGGCTATCTGTTAGGAGCGAATCCGCGGCAGCAGTTTCTGGCTCAGCTTTCGGGGATCGTCTTCGGCACCCTGGCGATCGTGCCGGCGTGGTATGCGCTGGCACCGAGTGTGGACCAGCTGAGCCGGCAGTTTCCGATGCCTGCGGCCAACTCGTGGAAGGCGATGGCGGACCTGCTGGCGCACGGACTTTCGGGGCTTCCCCACAGCGCGCTGTGGGCGGTGCTTGTCGGCGGGCTGCTGGGCATCGCGCTGCCTTTGGTGGAGACTCTTGCCCCGGCGCTGAGGCGCTTCCTGCCCTCGGCGATGGGTTTGGGTCTGGGCTTTGTGGTGGATTTCTCCAACAGCCTGGGTTTCCTCGCCGGGGCCTTGCTGGCGTGGTTGTGGGCGAGGCGCTCGGAGTCCCATGCCGAGCGTTTCAAGGTTCCGCTGGCCTCGGGGTTGGTGGCCGGTGAGTCATTGTTTGCCGCGATCCTGGCGATCCTCTGCGCGGCGGCGGGCTTGTTTGCCTCGGTGAAATGAGGCTGGCGGCGTGAAGGCAGATCATGCTAGATCGTTCCATGACCGGAAACTCATGGATTTTTGTTCCCTGGATGTTGATGGGGATCGCGATCGTCGGATTGAATCTCGCTTCCGCGGTTTTCCTGATGAAGGAGAAACACGGCGGAACCTGGTTGATGCTGGCGGGCGGGATCCTCGCCCTGTTGGGAAGCCTTGGCAGCCTCGGCATCCAGATCTCGATGTTTCTGAGCCTGGGGATCCCGATTCATCGCATCAGTGAATGGATGACGCCTGTGGCGGCGCTTTCCGGCCTGGGTTCATTGATGTTTGCCATCGGGCTGCTCCTTCACGTGCTGAGGGAGCGGGGCAAGGGCCAGCGGATTGCCGAGCTGGAGGCGATCCTTGCGACGCGGCGGGATTAGGATCCCTTGCGGATGGCGGTGAGTTCCTGGACCTCGCGGAAGACGAGCTTGTCGCCCCGGTAGCGGGTTTTCTCCTCGCGGATGATGCCTTTGCCAAACGAGAACCAGACGGTGCGGCGCAGTTCGAGATCGCCATCGGTGCCGGTGGTGAGGAGGCGCACGCAGGGAAAGGCCCCGGCAGGCACCTTGATCTCCTCGCGGGCGATGACTTCCGTCCTGCGGGTGAGCGCGCCATCGGAGGTGCGGAATTCCGGCATGGCGGTGCCGGGCTTCATGCCTGCGATCACGAAGGGAATCGGTTTCTCCAGCCACATCGGCTTGGTGGTCTCCGGCCGCAGGATCAGCGAACCGCGCATCAGGACCCGGTCGTTCTCGATCTGGACAAACTCGCGCTCGGCAGGCGATCCGGGGACGGTCACCTCGAAGCAATCGGTCTCCGGCAGGCCCTCGGCGGCGGCGACCCTGCCGAGATAGGTGCGGGTGCGTTCGTGGCGGGTTTGAACCTCCGCTGCACCGGGCGAGGTGACATCGGCGGGTATGGTAAGCTTGACCAGATAGGTCCATGAATCGCCTTTGGAAACGGGCAGCACCGGCACGTCCGATCCGGCAACGGCGGGCTTCGCAGGGGAATCGGCGGCCGGGGCGGCGGACCGCGGGCGATCACAAGCCACAAGGGCGAGCATGGCGGCGGCGGCGGGAAGGAACCTTGGATTCATGACCGGGAGGAAGGAGGTGGACCGAGATCGACGACGGCATGGTTTCCCCCGCAATGCGGGGCTCCGAGGCGGCGCGGAGGGCGTGCATCCGGGAACAACCGGGGACCGGGCCGGCGGTAGTGGAGCAGCAGCCAGGCCAGTGCGAAGAGCACCACGAAAACGGAAACCGCCGACCCGAGAAGAAGGATGCGCTTGCGGAGTGCCTTGTTCTCAAGGTCCAACCGGATGCGGGTGCGCTCGGTTTCGAGGAACTCCCTGCGGTTGATGGCATTGTGCATCAGGTAGCGGAGCATGTCCGCGGCCTCGGTGGCGGCGGCGCGGACTTTCGAGTTCTCGTCCGGCTCGCGGGCGACATTGCGGGCGCCATCGGCCAGTTTCTGGCGGACCATTTCCGGGCGCGCGGTGGAGAGAAGCCGGCCGGAGGGAACGATCCACGGAGTGTCCTTGTGCCCGGGGACATGGAGCACCACCGCATGGATGGGCGACTTGCTCCATGCGGCGGCGAAGCGGCCGGCGACGTGCTCCGGCGGCGCGTTGTCGAGGCTGGGAAGCACGACGACCATGATGTCCACGTCCTCGTTTCTGAGGATGCCCTCCAGCGGCGTGGCGATCTCGGCGGCGACGGCGGGATCGAGCTGATTCTGCGGATCAAAGACCGACTGGGGCGGCCTCGCGCCGTATTCGAAATCCGCCTGGGCCGCCGCGAAGGAAACGAGGAAGGCCAGGGCGAGGAGCAGCACGGAAAGGACGGGGGGGATCCGCGGGTTCATGGTGACGGGCGTTTGGAGCGTCTTCGGAGCCCCCGGGTTTTCCAGGCGAGGTTCAGATGGAGGGCGGCGCTATCGAAAAACCGGATGACGGCGGCCGTGGGATCCCCCCCCTTCCAGGCGGGGGCCATGCTCCAGATGACTTTTTTCCATGACTCTTCATTCAGCCAGCGCTCGGCGGAGTATCCGGGAACAGCGGCGATGGCACCGGAGCGGGCGTCGATGAGGAGCAGCACGGTCCAGGCCCGGTCCTCGGCGGTTTCATGGATGTAGAAGGGGCAAACGTTGAGGAGCCAGAATCCGAAAAGCGTGAGCTTCAGATCCGGCGGCAGCATCACCGAACAGACATGGATCCGGAACTGCGGGAAACGTCGCCGCAGTTTCTCACGGGCGGCTTCGATCCTGCGGACATCGGCTTCATTCCACAACCCGGCGGCATCGAGCACGGGCAGCAGCGGCGGCGGATTCTCCGGAAACAGCGCCATCACATCCGCGCCGGTGAATCCGCAGGACGGGCAGCGGTTCGCATCCGCGGCGAGACCGGCCGCGCACGACGGGCACTGGAGTCCTCCGGAAGGACCCCGCACACCGCCACTGGGACGCCGATCGGTGATTGCGTTCATTTCTCAAGCCGGATGGCGGTGGATCGGCCGTGGGCGTCCAGGCCCTCGATGCGGGCGAACTCCTCAACGACGGGAAGCGAGGCGCGGATGGATTTCTTGTCGAGGCGCACGATGCTGGTGCGGCGTTGGAATTGATCCGCGCGCAGGCCGGAAAACGATCGCCCGGCCCCTCCGGTGGGCAGGGTGTGGCTGGGGCCGGCGAGGAAATCCCCGACGGCGACCGGCGAATCGTTTCCAAGATAGATCGCACCGGCCGTGCGGATGCGCGGCAGCCATTTCTTCTCCGCGGAGGTGATCAACGAAAGGTGCTCGGGGCAGAAGGCATTCGAAATCGCCACGCCTTCCTCGAAGGACTTCACGTGCAGCAGGAAGGTGCCGGTCTTGAGCACGTCACGGATGATCCGGCCGCGGGAGAGTGTGGCGAGTTGGCGATCGATCGCCTTGACCACCTTGCCGAGGAGCGCTTTGGAATCGGTGGCGAAGCCGACCACGCTGTCACCGCCGTGCTCGGCCTGGGCAAGCATGTCCGCGGCGATGAATTCCGGGTTTCCGGTCTTGTCGGCAAGGATGAGGATCTCGCTGGGGCCGGGAAGCAGGTCGATGGAAACCGCCCCAACGAGCTGGCGTTTCGCCTCGACGACAAAGCGGTTGCCGGGGCCGAAAATGCGGTCCACAGGGCGGATCGACTTGGTGCCTAGGGCCAGTGCGGCGATCGCCTGGGCACCGCCGACCTTGATGATCTCGGTGGCTCCGGCAGCCTTCAGCGCGTGGAGCAAGGCCGGATTGACCGATCCATCCGGCCCGCAGGGAGTGGCGGCAATGATTTCCGGCACCCCGGCGGCCTGGGCAAATCCCGCCGTCATCAGCGCGGTGGACACCAGCGGAGCCTTGCCACCCGGCACATAAACCCCCACCCGGTCAAACGGGGTGAAGCGCTCGCCGACGGTGGCACCCTCGGCATTGCGGGCGGACCAATCCTTGCGCAGGCTGCGTTTGGCGAAGGCGTGGATGTTCTTGAGACTGCGGGACACCGCTCGGCGGGTGGCCGGAGTGACGGCGCGCGAGGCGGCCTCGAGTTCCTCAGGAGTGACGAAGATCGACTTGCGGGTGAGCGCCGCGCCATCGAAGCGCTGGGTTAGGGTGATGAGGGCGTCATCGCCCTTGGCCGCCACCTGGGCGATGATGTCCGTGACCAGATCGCGCACCCCGGCCTCCGGGATGGCACGGCGGTTGAGGCGGCGGACGAACGGGGCGTATCCTGAATCCAGGTGGGAAAGAATTTTCATGCCGGCGGGAACTGGCGGAAGATGTACGGCTCCAACCGATTAGCCAAGCATGTTCCGGGCCCTCGTTCGCGTAAACCCCGCAGCCCCCTTCACGCGGGAAACACATTCGCCAGCACCAGCCCGCCCACCAGCGCGCCGGCGGCGATGCGATACCAGCCGAAGAGCGAGAGCCCGTGGCTTTGCAGGTAGGAGACCAGCCATTTCACAGCAAGCGCGGCGGAGACGGTGGCCGCGATGATGCCCACGATGAGAGGCAGCGGGCCGTAGGTTTCCCACATCAGCTTGGTGCCGCCAAACCAGACATCATAGGTGCCGCCGAAGCCCTCCACCTTCCACAGAGCCTTCTTGGCTGTGGCGGCGGTGAGCGTGAGCACGCCTAACAAAAACGAATACTCCACCGCCGCCTTCACCGAAAGCCCGACGAGCAGGCCACCGACGATGGTCATCAGGCTGCGGCTGGTGCCGGGCCACATGGCCACGCATTGGAGAAAACCGACGATGAGCGCCATCTTCCAGGTCATCTCCAGAAGGCCCATGCCGTCGCTGGTCTT
This sequence comes from Verrucomicrobiaceae bacterium, assembly GCA_027486655.1. Lineage (GTDB taxonomy): Bacteria > Verrucomicrobiota > Verrucomicrobiia > Verrucomicrobiales > Akkermansiaceae > Luteolibacter. The sequence goes on from JAIXOR010000059.1 coordinate 20,150, forward strand.
GCCGGAGCGTTTTTTCCACCAGGCGGTGGCGATGATGAGCACGCCGCCCACCACCCAGGCGGCGACGATGGGCCAGGTGCCGAAGAGTTTCGCCTCGATCCAATCGTTGAGCGCCAGACCGATCACCGCCGCGGGCAGGAAACCGACTAGGATGCAGATCGCGAGGCGAAGGCCTTCCGCATCCATGCCGAGCACGCCGCGGATCATCTGCAGCACCCGGGGATAGTAGAGCCCCACCACGGCGAGGATCGCCCCTCCCTGGATGCAGATCGCGAAGGTGTCGGCCGCCGCCTTGTCGAGCGGCGACCGCGTGCCGATGCCCATGAGGTGCTGGGCGACAAGGAGGTGGCCGGTGGAGCTGATCGGGAGGTATTCGGTGATGCCTTCGATCAAGCCGAGGAGGAATGCTTGCCAGGGTGCCATGGTCGGGCGGGACTCTGCGGGGTCCAATCCGGGGCTGCAAGGCATTTGCGGTTGCCAGCACGGGGCGGACGGTGGATGTTCCGCCCGCTTGACACCCACCCGATGAAAAAGCGCTACCTCAGATTGGTCAGGAAGGCGTTCCGCTCCCTGCGGCACCCGCGCCTGCGCCACAAGCCCTGGTGGCAGGCGATTTCGCGTCCCTTGTTCCACCGGAGCCTGTGGATGCCGTGCCGGGACACCGTGGCCACCGGGCTGGCGATCGGGTTGTTTTTCTCGATGGTGCCGCTGATCCCGCAATCGATCTTCGCGGCGATCCTCGCGATGCGGGTGAAGGCAAACGTGCCGATGGCGATGGCCGCGTGTTTCATCAGCAATCCCTTCACCAACGCCCCCTTCTGGTTCGCCCAGATCCGCCTCGGCCAATGGCTGATCGATACGCTCTCGCTGCCCATCCCGCATTTCTTCCAGAAAGTGCAGATGCACCTGCCCGGCGTGGGTGAGATCTCCGTGAGCAACTTCATCGTCGGCTTCGTCGCCCTCGGGCTGATCATGGCCTTGTGTGCCTACCCGATCGTGCACGTCTTCTCGGCCATCATGCCGCACCACCTGCCGGTGCGCCGCCGCGCGCTGAGGGAGCGGCGCGAGCGTTCGATCGAGCCATCCGCCTGATCCGCCGTCAAAGACACACGCGAAACGCGCCGACCGTCATCAGGATCAGCAGGATCACTCCGAGGATCCACCAATACCACTTAACGCCGATCTGCCGGTGTGGCTTGCCGCCGAATTCCCTGGCGACGAAATCATCGTAATCGAAGTCCTCATCCGGCAGATCAAGGCCATCGCAGGATTTGTCCTGCTCCCACGATCGCTTCTTGCGAGTGGCGGCGGGTTTCGACTTTTTCGCGCATCCGGGGCAGGGCTTGCCCACGCGCACCTCGCGATCGCAGAACGGGCAGATGTAAGTCAGGGGATCGGCCATCGGACCGCTTTACCTGAATCGATGGCCCGCCGCCGGGCAAGTCCGGATCGGGCCGGCTTGCTCACTTCGGAGCCAGGGGAGCTCCGTCCGCTCCGGTGTTGCCGGTCACCTCGCTGGATGGATTCCCATGCAAACGAAGTGTCGCCTCGGTGGTCTCGATGCGGTTGCGGGCAAAGCGCAGGTTCTCCACGCCCTCGACGATCACATCGCCGTAGAACCGGTTGTTTTCGATCACGATGTCATGAAACGCCCGCGGGCCGGCCCAGGCGGCATCGCCACCGGTCTTGGGGGCACCGCTGACGATCAAGGCCGCCCGATCGTTGCCACGGCCCCGCCGCATCGTGCAGCCGGTGATGCGGGCACCGGCCGGAAACACGCCCTCGACCCGCTCCGAGTAAAACCACATCAGCGCCCGCGTCGTGCAACCCTCCAGGATCACCGGCGCTTGAAACCGGCAGCTCATGCCGATGTGGCAGTTTCTCAGTACGGCCCGCGGATTGGCGGACTCCGGATTCCACACCATCGTCCCCGGCTTCCATCCCTCGACCGCGCGATCCAGCGTGATCAGACAATCGGGCGCCCTGTCGGCTTCCCCCGGGATCGCGGGGTTCGGCCGGGTCTCCACGGCGAGCACCCGGGCATTTCCTAACAAACGTGCGCTTTCCTCATCGGCTGCGGTGATCGGTCCCTGCACGCGCCAGGGTACGAACAGCAGGGGAAACTTCTGCTTAACCTCGATGCGCGTCGGCGAGAGCACCCGGGATACCACGCTCGAGTGGGTGGAGATGTTGAATGCATCATCCCCCATGCCGCTGACGATGCAGTCTTCCCACAGCAAAGCCCCGCGATTTCCCTTCACGTGAAAACCATCGCGCCAGGTGGAAAGCAGCCGCCCGCTGCCCGGCTTGGGCCGGATGTGCGCGCGGCGGAAGACCACCTCGCCCTCGTTGCGGTCGATTTCAAATCCGAACCAGGGCGCGGACCAGAGCTCGATGTCCTCGAAGCACACGCCCTTGTTGCCACTCACGCGGAACATCGCACCGGGTCCCCGGCGGTGCGCCAGGCCCGGCACCGGCAGCGAGATCCTCGTTTGACCCGCGGTGATCGCCCCGTACGCCTTGAACTCCACGGCGGGCGTCAACACCGCTGTTCCATCAGCCACTCCGGCCTCGATCCTCTCCACCCAGACATGCCGATGCCGGTCGGGCTCTTCCCCGCCTTCCCACAACAACGCGAAAAACGCCTGCTCGCCACCCGCTTTCGTCGGCCCGCCCGTGGGAGGCGCCGCGCCAGCCGCCAGCCGCACCTCGATCCGCCGCCGCGCCGCATCCACGGCGGTCACCGTTCCATCCACAAATGGCAGCGGCACATGATCCACCTTGAGACCGCACACCCGCACCTTTCCACATCTTGTGAGCGAGAGAAACCTCGGCTCCCGATCTAACAAAAACACCGCACCCCCACCCTCGATGACAAGACCCTCCACGCCATCGAACTCGAACAACCAAGGCCCGGGAATGCTCGCGACGCGATAACTGCGCCCCGGGGAGAATCGCAGGGTCGTCGGTCGATCGGTGTCGTTTCGCGCCGCGGCCACCATCCGTGAGATGGCCGGGCCGTCATCCGTGACCCCATCGCCCACGACTCCGAAGTCCCGTGCATCCAACACGGCGGCGCACGAAGAACCGGGGCCGGCCAGGATCCACAGCACCAGCACGATCCCGAGCCGCCCGGGCGTCCGCACGATTTCCCTCAACACCCGACGCATCGTTTCCAAGCTTTCCACAACGTCCGCAGGCAGCCCCGCCTTTCCGGGAAATCGCGGCATGGCAGCGGCGGGCCGCGCGTCTGTTCACTTGACCTGCGTGCCCTCCGGGTTCAGGTTCCGCCGCCCATGAAGCGCACGATCCAGGACTTCCCGTATCTCGCCACCGCCGCGCTCGCCGTCCTCGCGCTGAGTTCCTGCGAACTCGGCGGACCCCGCAAATCCGGATACATGGCCGGCGTCGGCAATCCGGTGCAGCAGCAGGTATCCAACGGCCCGCACCACCCCGCGCCCGCGATCCCGGACGATATCTCTTACTGGGACGGAGACGGCGTCCAGGGCAGCCCGCTGGTGAAAATCAACCGCCAGCAGCAAAAAGCCTTTTTCTACAAGGGCGGCGTGCTCGTCGGCGTGTCGAAGATCTCCAGCGGCAGCGAGGACCACGCCACCCCTCCCGGCCGCTACAAGATCATTCAGAAGAGCAAGGACCACAAATCCTCCCTCTACGGCGTCTTCAAGGACCGCAGCACCGGCATGACCACCAATGACAACGTGGACATCCGCGTGGACAAGCCCAAGCCCAACGAAATCTACTACCCCGCGCCGATGCCGAACTTCATGCGCTTCACCGGCGGCATCGGCATGCACACCGGATACCTTCCCGGATACGCCGCCTCCCACGGCTGCATCCGCATGCCCCACCACATGTCCGAGAAGTTCTTTGAAAACGTCTCGGTCGGAACCCCGGTCATCGTCGAGTGATGCACGGTTTCCCCGAATCCCTTCCGGACGCCGCCACCACGCTGGAAATCAGCCCGCGCGCCGTTGCCGAATGGCACCACCTGCCCCTCGATCAGCGCCCGCGCCTCATCGACTGCCGCGAGGATGACGAACTCGCCATCTGCAGCATCGAGGGCCACGAATGGATCCCTCTCGGCGCCTTTCCGCAGGTGATCGAAAAACTCACCGCCGGCAGCGAACGCGGAGTCGTCATCTACTGCCACCACGGCATGCGTTCCCAACGCGCCGCCGCCTTCCTCCGCGCCCACGGCGTGGAAAACGCGTTCTCCATGAGCGGTGGCATCGACATGTGGTCGGACATCATCGACTCGTCCGTGCCGCGGTATTGAGAAACCGCCATCCTGAGATGATAGGTGGGGATTGATTCCTTGCCACTTGTTCGCGGACATCCTATCATTTGGGTTGTGATGAAGCATGAATCCGCGCGAATCGGGCTTGCCTCCGCCATCGTGACGGTGGCTCTAGCGAGCATCTCCTTTGCCAAGGACCCGGAATTGCAACTGCGGATCTACCCGGACAAGGCGCGCGTGGACTGGACGGTTCCTCCCGCCGACACCGCCAACTCGCTGCCCACCCGGAAAACGCTGCTTGAAAGCAGCACCGATCTCAAAACCTGGGTACCAGAGGGCACTGAGTTCACCACCGGTTCCAGCGGCCCCATTCAAAACGCAGTGGACGTGAACCAGCCCGGACCAAAGCGTTTCTTCAGGATCCGCACGGTGGATACGCCATCGTATCTCGCTTCCGACAGTGCGGACGTTTTCGGCTACAACTCGGCGATGGCGGAGCGGCTTGCGGTGAATGCCGACATCACGCCCGCCAACTTCGCGTCATACTATCCTTCCGGCGCATCACTTGCCGGGGTGTCATTCGATGTCACCACGGCGGAGTACTATCCCGAGTGGAATGCGGATCCCGCCGTATGGAATGCAAACCTGCCTCCGGGATCGACGGACCAGCGGCTCACGGATTTCAGACTCGACGCCGCCTCGCAGCAGAAGTTGCTCACCCACGGCTTCGTCGTCAGCGAACCGCGCGGTTCTATCAGTTTCACCGATCTCTACTACCGCATCTGGACAGATGATCTTCCGGTTTTCATCACCAGCGATTCGATCCTCCATGCCTGGCACCGGACTTGGATCACGATGCTGGAGGAAATCGAGGAACTGGCACTCCGTTCGCGTTTGGTAACGCTGGTGAACGGACTGCGCACCTACACGAACAGCGTCTCCGTGCCGACCGCCCTCGCCACGGGCAAAACCGACGCGCAGACCTTACTAAACACCGCCTACACGCTCTCCATCTACGTCGGGACATCGCCTCCGACTCTTGGCGGCTATTCGCTCAAGGCAGTGAACGCATCGGGTTCCACGGACGAATCCATGTTCGGCAGCACCCGCTCGGTGGATTGGACCCAGTTCGGACCACGGTCCCACTATGCCAACTCCGAGACGCTGAAGAGCTACTTCCGCACGATGAAGTGGCTCAGCACCATCGATTTCAGAATCGACGAAAAGGCGACCGATCTATCGCTCCGCCAACTCCGGGCGGCCATCGTCCTGACGCTGGCCCTGCGGGACGCCGGTCTCATGGACGAGTGGGAGGAAATCGACCGGATCATCACCCCCTTTGTCGGCAGGGCGGATTCCATGACGCCTCCACAGCTTCTTGAAATCCTCAATTCCGAGGGCTTGGGATCGATGTCGGCATTCACCTCGACGGCCGTGGTGGACAACCTGTTAGCCCGCATCCAGACGGGCCATGCCGGCGTGCAGGACATCCTCGCGCATCCGATCCCGGCCCCTGTCGGGCAGACGAAACGGGTGTTGCCACGCTCGTTCACGTTTTTCAGCCAACGCTTCACCCCGGAGAGCTGGGCGATGGGCCGCATGGTATTCGACAATCTGTGGCGTGAAAACACCAACCCGGCCGGACCGCCCATGGTCCGGGTGCTGCGGCGGCTGCCATCGGCACTCGATATCAACTTCGCGGTCATGGGAAACAATACGCCCGCCAACCATCTGGCACAGCGCATGGCTTCCACTTCCGGAGTGCCCTACCGCGACGGATTGGATTTCTCGCGCGAGTTGATTTCCATTCGGGAGATCATGGACAACCAGCCGGCCTCTGCGTGGGGCGGCACGCTCTACCTCCATCAACTCGCCGCCCTGCGCACGCTATCCCAACCGATGCCCGCCACCGTACCGCAGGCATTGCGAACCGAGGCATGGAAATGGAAGACCGTGCAAACCCAACTGGCCGGATGGACCGAGCTCCGGCATGACTTCCTGCTCTACGCCAAGCAGAGCTACACGCCTCCGGTCCTGTGTTTCTATCCGGCTGGCTACGTCGAACCACGCCCGGCGTTCTTTGCGGCGATGAAGAAGCTTGTGGACTTCGCCTCCACTACGCTTGCACCTCTTCGAATGACTGGCACGTTTCCCGGAAGACCGGTCGAGCCGTCACATGGTGGTCCACAGGCCATCGACCTCGCTACGCGCAAGTCCGAATGGCGTGCACAGCTCAGCAGCATGTCCGCATCCATCCAGTCACTGGCGGAGATCGCCCAAGCCGAAGTGGACCGGGTTCCATTCACACCCGCGCAGACCACTTTCATCCAAAGCCTCGTCCAAAGCACGCTTGAAGAATACGTGGGCGGCCGCACGTATTCCGGCTGGTATCCGAACCTGTATCTGAAAAGCATTTTCGCCGGCAACTTCGACCCCCACCCGTCCGAAATGTGGGATCCACTCGTGACCGACGTCCACACGGACGCACCCGATCCCGTCCTGACCGGAGACCCCGGAGCAGTGCTTTACAACGCCACGGGAAACGCGGCCTTGATGCTGGTGGCCATCGACGTGAACGGCCAGCTCTGCCTGCACGGAGGCCCGTCGTTCACCTACTACGAGTTCACCGGCGCCTACGGAACCACCCGCCTGACGGATCAGACATGGAAAACCCAGGTGAGGAACAAAGCCCAGCCCGCCCATCCGGAATGGACGACTTCATGGCTGACGCCCGGTCCCATTACAGTTCCGCCTTACACCCCTTGATTCGTCATTTTCAGGGAGGATTTCGTCGGCTGGCAGTTTGACAAGCCGCCCCGCACGCGGCCAGATTGGATGGTATGAAAACAAAAATCATCCTCCGGATTTCCCTCGTTGCCGGGGCCGCGCTGCTCGCATCCTGCTACACCGTGAAAGGCGTGGGCCAGGACGTGCAGAAGGCCGGGGCCGGCATCAGCAAAGGAGCCGAGAAGGTGCAGGAAAAAATCACCGAGTGATCGCCGCATCCTGACAGGACCAAGACTCCAGCGCCTGCGCCTCATCGACTGCCGCGAGGATGACGAACTCGCCCTCTGCAGCATCGATGACCACGAATGGATCCCAATCGGAGCTTTCCCGCAGGTGATCGACCCACTCACCGCCAGCCGTGAGCGCGGCCCTCAGGGCTTCATCGACTCCAGCAGTTTTTCCAAAGGCTTCTGGCTCATCCCGATCAGCCCGCGGTGGGAGCTGTCGATGTCCGCGATGAGGGTCATCACGATGCCGATCAGGAGGGGAAACACCCAGGTGGAAAAAACCGAACGCACGCCGCTCGCGCCGGTGGTGTAGCCGTTGGCCCAGGCCCCGCAGCCACCCACAAGCATCAGCATCAGCCACACCGCACCGGGAACATGATTGCCGGAAGCCGCCATGCGCGCGGCATCCAGATCGATCATCGCATTGAGCGCTTCCACATAACCCATCGTCACCGGCGTGGGTTCGCTTTTGGCCGAAGCGCTGGCGATCTGCCAGAGTTTGGCATGCAGCGCGGCCACCTCGCCGCGTGCGCGGGTGAACGCCTCGGGATCCTCTGCCCGGCGGAAGCCCTCGATGCGGACCTCGGCATACCGCTTCAGCAAACTCCGGCTCTCGTCACGCGCCGGCGCGGCCAGGAAATCGGTGCGCAGCCAGCTGGTGCCGATCGCGTTGGCCTCCTCGAGCACCAGCGCCCTGCGGACGTCGAAACGGCCGACCGCCATGGCGAAGCTGAATCCCAGCAGCAGACCTAACAGCCCCAGGACCGCACCTTGAAGACTGCCACTGTGTTCCTGCACGCCATCGGGGTTTTTCCTCCGCGCCACCCAACCCAGCCGGGTGCCCATCCATGCACACACCACCAACACTGCGGAGACGGCGAAAAAGATGCTCCACTGGCTGGTGAAGATCCGGCTGAGGAGGGAATCAATCATGGCGGCTCCTTCTATGAAGTTTCGCGGCGACTTTGCAAAACGCATTCTCACGCGCCCTCCAAACCGCGGGCAGCACCGGCCTCCAAAAGACCCACAGCCTCAGTCCCGCCAAATCCCTGCGGCACCCACCCGTTTCATCGGCCCGACTCGGACTCTTGCGATCCGGAGACCCCCTCGCCCCGGGTTTCCGCCACCACCCAGCGGGCGTAGCTTTCCGCCACGGCCTCGGGTTCGATGGCCACGATTTCAGGAACCTCGTAGGGGTGAAGCGCGGCAAGCTCACGCTCGAAGTCCGGCCAGGCCCCGACAGTGGTCTTGAAGATGGCGAGGGTTTCCGCGGCGGATTCGATGCTTCCCTGCCAGCGGTAGATCGATTCCACGGCGGGAATGAGATTCACGCAGGCTGCGAGTTGCTTTTCCAAAAGCGCTGTGCCAATTTGTCGCGCCGCCACGGCGGAGGGGAAAGTGCAAAGAACGATCCGGATCGTTTCCATGAACCCTCCTGAACACGGAAAACCTCAAACTAGCAAACTCCGAGTGAAATCCGGCTTTCTCGAAAAACTCGTCGCCCGGCTGGACCGCGTGGAGCATGGGGAGGTCCAACAGATCGTCACCCGCCTGATCCGCGAAAAGGGCTTTCTGGAAAAGGTCTTCGAGGCCTTGCAGGAAGGCGTCATTCTGTTGGATCCGCATGGCGTCATCGAGTTCGTCAACCAGGCCGCCGGGCGTTTCTTCGGGCTCGATCCGGACAAGGCGGCGGGCGAACCCCTTGCATCTCAGGTGAGGGGGCTCGATTGGAAGACCCTCGGCCGCCCGGGCCGCACCGTGAGCCGGGATCTGGAGGTGTTTTATCCGGAAAACCGCTTTCTGAATTTCTACCTGGCTCCCATCGACGGCGAAGAAGACTCCGGAGAAACCCTGGGCTACGTCATGCTCGTGCGCGACCTCACGCGGACGCGGGCAGAAGCTGAGGAAACCCTGGAATCGGAGCGGCTCAACGCGCTCACCCTGCTCGCGGCGGGCGTCGCCCATGAGATCGGAAACCCGCTGAACTCGCTGGACATTCATTTGCAGTTGTTAGGGCGCAAGCTTCGCAAACTGCCGCCCGGCGACCGCAAGCCGCTGGAAGAGAACCTCGCCACCGCCCGCGCGGAAATCGGCAGGCTGGACTCCATCCTCAAGCAGTTCCTGCACGCGGTGCGCCCCACCGTCCCCCGCCGGGACCGGCACGACCTGCACGAGGTGCTCCGAGATACGCTCAAGCTGCTCGAAGTGGAGCTGGAATCCCGCCACATCGCCGTGGAACTCGACCTCGCGGAAAAACTCCCGCCCGCGGTGATCGATGCCGGGCAATTCCAACAGGTCTTCTACAATCTTGTCCGCAATGCCTATCAGGCGCTGCCCGCCGAAAACGGCCGGATCACCATCCGCTCGCGTTTCAACGACTACGAATACGTCATCGCCATCGAGGACAACGGCTCGGGCATCTCCCCGGAACACATGGGCGCCATTTTCGAGCCCTACCGCACCACCAAACCCAGCGGCTCCGGCCTCGGCCTGCTCATCGTCCGCCGCATCATCCGCGAGCACGGGGGGGAGATCGCCATCGAGAGCCAGGAACACGAAGGCACCCGCGTGGTCATCCACCTCCCGCGCGCGGAACGCAGCGTCCGCCTCCTCGGCACGCCGGACCCCGTGATCGAGATCGATTGAGCGCCCTGGCATTTCCCGTTTCATACCTCCCACCCCGATGCTCCCCACCCTGCTGATAGTCGACGACGAGCGCTCCACCCGCGACGGGTTGAGAAGTGCGCTTGAGGAGGAATTCGACGTCTACACCGCCTCCGGGACCACCGAGGCGCTGGCCATCCTGAAGTCCGAACCCATCCAGCTGCTGCTCACCGACCTCCGCCTCGGCGGGGAATCGGGGATGGACCTGCTGGAAGCCGCGCTCGCCCTGCCGGAACCCCCGGTGGCGGTGATGATGACCGCCTACGGCTCGGTCGATACCGCCGTGGAGGCCATGCGCCGCGGGGCCTGGCACTTCGTCACCAAGCCGCTCAACCTCGATGAGGTGGAAATGCTCCTTAAGCGGGCCCTTCGCAACCGCCACCTCGAGGTGGAAAACAAGCAGCTCACCCAGCAGGTCCGCAAACCCCACAAGCTCGACCGCTTGATCGGCAAATCCCCGGAGATCCAGCGCGTTTCCGAACTCATCCAACAAGTGGCCCCCACCCGCGCCACGATCCTGATCGAAGGGGAGTCCGGAACCGGCAAGGAGGTGGTGGCCGGCCTGCTCCATCACTTGTCCGGCCGGCCGGCGGCCAAGATGGTCACCGTGCACTGCGCAGCACTCTCGCCCCAGCTTTTGGAAAGCGAGCTCTTCGGCCACGAGAAGGGCGCCTTCACCGGGGCCGCCCAGCGCAGGATCGGCCGCTTCGAGCAGGCGGATGGCGGCACCCTGTTCCTCGATGAGATCGGCGAGATCGACTCCGCCACCCAAATCAAGCTGCTGCGCGTGCTCTCCGAACGCAGCCTTGAACGCGTGGGCTCGAACACCCCGATCAAGGTGGACGTCCGCGTGGTGGCCGCCACCAACAAGAATCTCCGGGAAATGGTCGACCGCGGCGAGTTCCGCGAGGACCTTTTCTTCCGCCTCAACGTGGTGCGCATCGAAATGCCGCCGCTGCGCACCCGCCGCGAGGACATCGTCCTGCTCGCCAACAGCTTTCTCCAGGAATTCGCCAAGGAAAACGAACGCCCGGTCAAGCCCCTCAGCGACGAGGCCCTCGCCCTACTCGCCAGCTACTCGTGGCCCGGCAACGTCCGCGAGCTGCGCACGGCCATCGAACACGGCGTGGTCATGAGCAATGATCCGGTCATCGATGTGCGACATTTGCCGCAGTTTCTCGTTTCTCCCACGGCTTCAATGCCCTCCGCTCCGCCGCTGTCCAAAAACTCCCTTGATGCCCCGCCGGAATTCAACTTGCATGCGCTCGAAACCAACACCATCCGTGCCGCGCTTGCCACCGCCAGGGGCAACCGCACCCGCGCGGCCGAACTCCTTGGCCTCAGCCGCCGAACCCTCCAGCGCAAACTGAAGGAACTGGGCCTCTGACCCGCCAGCCTCTCCATTCTCCATCCTTCATGAGCAGCCTCACTCCCGCCAACATCGACGCCGGCATCCTGATCCGCCGAAGTCTCTTCTTCCTCATCCTCATCCTGCTGACCCTCGGCAACCTCTTCACCCTGTTCAAGGGCCTCAATTCGCCGCAGGCCATGGACCAGGCACAGATCGCCCGGGAAATCGCCCGCGGCAACGGCTTCACCACCAAGATGATCCGCCCGGTGGCCTACTATCAGGCGGAGAAAAAGGAAAAACGGTCTGTTTCGCTGCTCGGCTTCCAGGACACCTACCACTCGCCGCTCAACCCGCTGCTCAACGCCGCCGTGCTCAAGATGCTCGGTGCCGACGATTCCGACGCCTGGCAAATGGGGGAAAACGAGATGGTTTACCCGCTGGACCGCGTGATCGCCACGGTTTCCACCCTGTTTTTCCTGATGGCGATCGGCGTGAACTACCTGCTGATCTCGCGAATCTTCGACGCGAAGATCGCCGGGGTCTGCGCCATCCTCATGCTGTTCTGTGAGACCTTCTGGGACTACTCGCTCAGCGGCCTGCCCCAGATGCTCATGCTGCTGCTCTTCTCCTGCGGCATCTACTTCGTCTACCGCGCCGTGGAGGCCGCCACCGAGGGCCGCATCGCCATGACCCCCGCCGTGATCGCCGGGGTGTTCTTCACCCTGCTGGCCCTCACCCACTGGATGACCGTCTGGATCGCCCTGGGCTACATCCTCTTCGCCGCCATCGCCTTCCGCCCCCGCGGCATCGTCGGACTCTCGGTGCTCGTCCTGCTCATCGTGCCGGCGGTGTTTGTGATGATCCGCAACGAATCGATCACCGGTTCGCCCTTCGGCACCGCCTTCCTCACCCTCTACAACGGCCTTGGCAACGGCTCCGAAGTCGCCGTCATGCGCAACATCGACCTTGAAGCCGAGCCTCTCGTGCTCGACGGCCTGATCGGCAAAATCCTCTCCACCACCCTGCTTCAGGCCACCGACATCGTCACGCTGCTCGCCGGCATCGTCGTCGCCCCGCTCTTCTTCCTTTCCCTGCTCCACCCCTTCAAGCGCGGATCCATCGCCCAGTTCCGCTGGGCCATCCTCCTGATGTGGGTCACCACCGCCCTCGGACTCGCCTTCTTCGGCATCACCACCAAGAAGCTCGATCCGAACCAAATGCATCTGCTCTTCGCGCCGATCATGACGGCATACGGCCTTGCTTTCGTCTCCATCCTCTGGAGCCGGCTCGAGTTCGTGGCCGCCACCCCGGCACTGCGCAACGTCCATCACTTCGTGATCGTGATCGTCTGCGCCCTCCCGCTCATCCTCTCGCTGCCACTCAAGGTCCGCGTCGGCATGCACCTGCGCGACCGCGGCGGCGTTCCCAACTGGCCACCCTACTACGCCCCGGCCCTCAACAGCAAGGCCTCCGGCATCAAGGGCTGGGTCAATGACAAGCAGGTCGTCTTCTCCGACCAGCCCTGGGCGGTCGCCTGGTATGCGGACCGCGTCAGCATCTGGCTGCCACCCACCCGTGAAGGCTTCACCAAGCTGGAAACCGTCGCCTCCGACCTGCAAACCCCGGCGGTGGGCATCCTGATCTCCCCCTCCTCCCACGGTTCCGGACCGCTCTCCGAGGTGGCCGAGGCCTACAAGGATTTCACTCCGCTGGTTCTCGACGGCCGCGTGCTGCTGGCCACCTACCCGCCCGGCACCTCGATCTTCGACAAGAGCCCCAAGCTCCAGGAAATCTACAAACACTACCCGTTCCGCCAGCCGCTCGTGGGCATGGACATGGTTTACTACAGCGAACGCGCCATCCGCGTGAAAGAGAAACCGAACAACCAGTGACCCCCATGGCACGACGCAAATCCCCAACGGACGACGCTTCCTCCGGACCCTCCTTCGAGGACGCCCTCGCCGGATTGGAAACCATCGTCGAGGCCATGGAAAACGAGCAACTGCCGCTCGAGGAACTGGTGGACCACTACGAAAAAGGATCCGCCCTGCTCGAGCGCTGCGAAGCCATCCTCCAGTCCGCCCGCGGACGCATCGAACTGATCACCCTGCGCAATAAAAACGAATCCGGAGCCGATCCCGCCCCCGCCGGCGGCAGCCGCGAAGATTTCCCCACGTCCGCACTGCCGGACGATTCCGACGACGATGACATCCGCCTCTTCTGAGCCACCCGCACTCGGCCCCTTGCTCCAATCGATTTCCTCACCCAGCGACGTCAAGAACCTCGCCGACGGGGAGCTTGAAGCCCTCGCCGCCGAGATCCGCCACTCGCTCATCACCTCGCTTTCGAAAACCGGCGGCCACCTCGGCCCGAACCTGGGGGTGGTCGAGCTGAGCATCGCCCTCCACCGGGTCTTCTCCACACCGGACGACAAGTTCGTCTTCGACGTCGCCCACCAGGGATACGTCCACAAGATGCTCACCGGCCGTGCCGACCAGATCCATACGATCCGCACTTACAAGGGCCTCAACGGATTCCTCCTTCGCTCCGAGTCCGAGCACGACGCCTACGGCGCAGGCCACGCCGGCACCGCGCTCTCCGCCGCCCTCGGCATGGCCGCCGCCCGCGACCTGGCCGGAGACGATTACCACGTCGTCGCCGTGGCGGGAGACGCCGCCTTCACCTGCGGCCCCACTCTCGAAGCCCTCAACAACATCGCCGAGACCACCCGCCGCTTCATCGTGGTGCTCAACGACAACGAGTGGTCCATCGACAAGAACGTCGGTGCCATCGCCCGCTACTTCAACGACCTCCAGACCCACCACACCTTCGCCTCGGTGCGCGCCAAAGCCGCGGAGTTCGTCGAAAAAATCGCCGGAAAAGCCGCCCGCACCCTCGCCCACAAAGTCGAGGAGGGAGCCAAAAACCTGCTTTTCCCGAACGTGCTCTTCGAAAAGTTCGGCCTGCGCTACTACGGCCCCATCGACGGTCACGACCTGCCGCTGCTGGTCCGCACCTTCGAGCACCTCAAGACCCTCCACGAGCCCGTCGTCCTCCACATCATCACCGAGAAGGGCCGAGGCTACCAGCCCGCCATCGACAACCCCGGCAAGTTCCACGGCCTCGGCACCTATCAGATCGACGACGGCTCCACCGAAACCAGCAGCACCCCCACCTGCTCGGACATTTTCGGCCGCACCATCACCGATCTCGCCAAGAAGGATCCGAAGATCGTCGCCATCACCGCAGCCATGCCAGGCGGGACCAAGCTGGAGATTTTCAAAAACGAACTGCCGGACCGTTATTTCGACGTCGGCATTGCCGAGGAACACGCCGCGCTTTTCGCCTGCGGCCTTGCCACCCAGGGCTTCCGGCCCTTCCTCGCGATCTATTCGACCTTCATGCAGCGCGCCTATGACATGATCATTCATGACATGGCCCTGCAAGGCCTCCCGGTGCGCCTCTGCATGGACCGCGGCGGTCTGTCAGGTGACGACGGCCCCACCCACCACGGGCTTTTCGACATCGGCTACCTGCGCCACATCCCCGGCATCATCCACATGCAGCCGAAGGATGAGGACGAGTTTGCCGACATGCTTTTCACCATGGCGTCCTACGAGGACGGCCCCTCCGCCATCCGCTACCCGCGCGGCTCGATCAAGGGCACTCCGGTAAAGAAAAAACCCCAGCTGCTCGAAATCGGCAAGGCCGAGGTCGTCGCGGAAGGCAGCGACGTCACCCTGATCGGTCTCGGAACGATGTTCGAAATGGCGGAACGCACCAAGACGCTGCTTGAGGCCCAAGGGTTCTCGGTCACGCTCATCAATCCCCGCTTCATCAAGCCGATGGACAGTGCCGTCATCGAGCGCTTCGCACGCCAGTGCCGCGTGATCTGCACCTTCGAGGACCACGTGCTGATGCACGGTTTCGGAGCCGGCGTCATCGAGCATCTGCACTCCGCCGGCATCCACACGCCCGTCGAACGCATCGGCTGGCCGGATGAGTTCGTCGAGCACGGAAAACCGGACATCCTGCGCCAGCTCCACGGCCTCACCCCGGAAGCAGCCATGGATAAAATTATCCCGCATTTGCGTTAAGCGGACCCCACTCGGGCCGCAAAAAACCACAACATCAACCGCATTCCGGGTTGCGGCGGCATGTCGATTCGCTACCGTGCCGCAAAGCGCTCTCCCATGGCACAACCCACCGCCCGCCCGTCCACCAATCCCGCCGCCCGCCCGCTCGGCAAACGTGTGCTCCTCATGGGCACCTGCCTCTGTGACGCCTTCTACGACGACGTCGCCCGCGCCACCGTCGAGATCCTCGAACACCTCGGCCTCTCGGTCGAGTTTCCCGAGGACCAGACCTGCTGCAGCCAGCCCGCCTTCAACTCGGGCGAGTGGGACGCCTCCCGCAAGGTGGCCAGGCACTGCGCCAAGGTCTTCGCCGGAGACCTCCCGGTGATCGTCCCCTCCGGTTCCTGCGCGGCGATGAACCGCCATGGCAACCTCCTCCAGTTCGAGGAAGCCCCGGATCCATCCGTCACCTCGCTCGCCAACCGCACCTGGGAACTCATCGACTTCCTCTACAACGGCCTCGGCATCAAAACCTGGCCCGGCAGTTTCGACAAGCCCACCCGCATCGCCTTCCACCGCTCCTGCCACAGCCGCGGCACCGAAACCGGCAAGGCTGTTAGAACATTGCTCTCCTCCATCGGCAACGCCGAGGTCATCCCCTTCGGCCAGCAGGAACAATGCTGCGGCTTTGGCGGCACCTTCTCGGTCACCTTCCCCCACATCTCCGGGCAGATGGGAACCCTCAAGCTCGACAACATCCTCGACACCCGCCCGGACATGCTCGCCGGCATCGACATGTCCTGCCTCATGCACCTCTCCGGACTCGCCACCAACCAGGGCAGGCAGGTCCCTCACAAACACGTCATCCAGATCCTCAGGGACACGCTCAAGAAATGATCGGCAACCAACCCATCGACCTCTACGCCCGGAAAATCTCCGACGAAAAACAGCACTCGGTGCTCGACGGAGCCTCGTCCGGCACGGACAAGCGCTACAAGGTCCTCCATCAGGATTACCAGGATCCCGACGCGCTCCGCAAGCTCGCCGCCTCCATCAAGGACCACACGCTCCACCATCTCGACGAGTATCTCGCCAAGGCCGAGCAGGCCCTCGTTTCCCGCGGTGCGAAGGTCCACTACGCCGCCACCGGCGAGGATGCCAAGCAGACCATTCTTGATATCCTCCGCTCCCACGGCGTCACCCGGCTCACCAAGTCGAAGTCGATGGCCGCCGAGGAGATCCACCTCAATCCGTTTCTGATAGAGAACGGCATCGAGTGCCTCGAGTCGGACCTCGGCGAGTTCATCATCCAGCTCGACGACGACGAGCCCTCCCACATCGTCAAGCCGATCATCCACAAGAACCGCCGCGAGATCGCCCGCACCTTCCAGCGCGAAGGCATCGCCGCGGATTACAATGACGATCCGGAAACCATCACCCGCCGCGCCCGGGTCTTCCTCCGCGAGAAATACATGAAGGCCGAGGCAGGCATCACCGGCGCCAACTTCGTCTGCGCGGACAGCGGCCGCCTCCTGCTGGTGACCAACGAGGGGAACTCGCGCTTCGGCATGGCCCCGGTGCCCGTGCACATCGCTCTGGTCGGCATCGAAAAGGTGATCCCGCGCGAACAGGACCTCGCGGTTTTCCTCAATCTGTTAGGCCGCTCCGCCACCGGCCAGCAGCTCACGGTTTACACCGAGTTCATCAACGGCCCGAAGTCCGCCACGCAGCCGGACGGCCCCGAGCACATGCACGTCGTCTTCATGGACAACGGCCGCACCGACGTGCTCGCCTCGAACTGCCGGGAAATCCTCCGCTGCATCCGCTGCGGCGCCTGCCAGAACGTCTGCCCGGTTTACCGCCAGGCCTCCGGCCACGCCTACCGCTCGACCTACGGCGGCCCCGTCGGAGCAGTGCTCTCGCCCCTCCTCTTCGGCGATCGTTTCCCGGAGCTTGCGGACCTGCCCAAGGCCTCGTCCCTCTGCGGTGCCTGCAATGAGGTCTGCCCGGTGGACATCCCGATCCCCGATCTTCTCCTGCGCCTGCGCGACAAGGCGAAGCGCGAGCACGTCCACTCGCCCGCCGCCATTCCCATGTCGCCCTTCGCCACCCTGGCCACCTCGCCCTCGCTTTGGCGCACGGCGATGACCATGTCCAAGGCGATGAACCACCTTCCCATCCAGGTCGCGCCGATCAAGCCGCTCCAGGACTGGCTCGGCCAGCGCACCCTTCCGGAATCCCACGGCGGAGACTTCCGGAAGTGGTTCAAGGATCGGAAAAAAGGGACGCATACGCCCGCCGGTTGAGACCATGGCGGCGGCGGCACAGGCCATCGGTGAAAAAATCCCCGGGGTTCGTGTTACCTCCGGAAGACTTCGGCTCAAGAAGAGGATGTGGATGCCGCTTTGGATCCACAAACGCCCATCCCCACTCACCCGAACCGTCCCATCCATGAAATCCACGACCACCGCCCTCGCCTCGCTGCTTCTGGCCTTCACCACCGGTCACGGCATCGCCCAATCCATCCGCAACGGCGATGCCAACAACAACCTCTTCCAACAAGCGGCCGGCGACCTGTCGGTGCGCGACGTCAGCTTCAACTTCCTCGCTGGAAACGACCGCCTTCTCCTTCTTCGCAACGACGATCTCGCCGGACTCAACACCGGCGTGGCCAACATGGGCAGCGGTCGCGACGTCGTGATGACCTCGTTCAACATGTCCGGCACCTTCAATCTCGGCTCCGGCGATGATTTCTTCTTCTGCGGGGGCGACGTGAGCTTCAACGGCAACGCCACCGACATCCTCGTCCTGGGCGGAGCGGGCAACGACCTCATCGTCGTCACCACCGATTTCTGCGATTACGCCGGCGAGGCAGGCAACGATGTCTTCGTCAGCGACGGCAGCCGGAACCGCTTCGATGGTGGAGACGGAAACGACACCTACAGCGCGGAGGTCGCCGACACCGCCGCGCGGATCGATCTCGCCGAGGGCCTGGCTTTCGCCCGCTTCACCACGGGAGAACAACTCTTCAGCATCGAAAACGCGCGTGGATCCTCCGGAGACGATGTGATTTTCGGAGACTCCAACGCCAACCGCATCGATGGCCTGGACGGCGACGATTCCATCGACGGAGATCCCGGTGACGATACGATCTCGGGCGGCGCAGGCACCAACGAACTGGAAGGCAACACCGGCACCGACACCCTGGTCATTCAAGGCACGGTGCTTTCGAAAACCCGCCTCACCGCCAGCATCATCCGCGTCACCGGCGCGAACGACGGCGTGCCATTCACCCACACCGCATCGGGTTTCGAACAGGTGTCCGTGAACAACAGCCTTCAGTCGATCGCCTTCTTCATGGGCGAATCCTCCATCAACACCCCCACCCCTTCCTTCATCGCGGAAACCCCGGTGGAGGCGGCCATCACCGGCTTTGGCAACGGGCTCACCCGCAACGGCAACTCCTCTGCAAACACCCTTGAAGGCGCAACCGGTCACGACGACCTCGCCGGCCTCGGTGGCAATGACACGCTCAAGGGCAGGGAAGGCGATGACTTCCTGCTCGGCGGCTCGGGCGAGGACCGCCTCCTCGGCGGCGATGGCACGGACACACTCGACGGCGGCACCGGTGCCGACGTGCTCACCGGCGGCCTTGGAAACGACCGCTTCCTTTTCACCACGTCGTTCTCGGACGGGGCGGACACGCTCACCGATTTCCAAGCCGGCAGCGACTCGCTCGGATTCAAGGCAAGCCTCGTCGGCGACCTGCCGTCCGGGCCGATCGAGTCCCGCCGATTCAAATCCCTCTCCTCCTCGAATGGTGCCGTGGACTCGGATGACCGCTTCATTTACAACCGCTCGAACGGTCAACTCCACTTCGACAAAAACGGTTCCGCCTCCGGTGGCCGCGTGCGGATCGCCACCCTGCCCACCAACCTCGATTTGACCGCCGCGGATATCACCATCTTCCGTTGATCCGGAAGACAGCGGCACGGAATGGAACACACCCGCCTTGATGAAAACCCACCACGATTTCACGATCGAATCCGGGATTTCGGATTGCCGGTCGGTTCCCCACGGGTTGATATCCGGCAGGAAATCCATCGCCTCCCGCCCATGAAACTCGAATCCCTCTGCCTGCACGCCGGTTACTCCTCGGATCCCGCCACCCATGCCTGTGCGGTGCCGGTTTACCGGACAGCGTCGTATGTCTTCGACAGCACGGAGCACGCCGCCAACCTCTTCGCCCTGCGCGAACTGGGAAACATCTACACCCGCTTGATGAATCCCACCCACGACGTGCTCGAACAGCGCGTCGCCGCCCTTGAAGGCGGAGCCGCCGGCCTTGCGATCTCCTCCGGCACCTCGGCCATCTTCTACGCCATCATCACCCTGGCCCGCGCCGGCGACAACATCGTTTCCGCACGCAACCTCTACGGAGGCACTTACACGCAGTTCAAGGACATCCTGCCGGACCTCGGCATCGAGGTGCGCTTTGTCGATTCCAACGACCCCGAAAACTTCGCCAGGGCGGCCGATGAGAAAACCCGCGCCTTCTTCTGCGAAAGCGTCTCGAACCCGGCACTGGAAATCTCGGACATCGAGGCCATCGCCAACACCGCCCACGGCCTCGGCCTGCCGCTCATCGTCGATTCCACATTCTCCACCCCCTACCTCACGCGGCCCATCGAATTCGGCGCGGACATCGTCGTCCACTCGCTCACCAAATGGCTCGGCGGTCACGGCGCGGGCATCGGCGGCATCGTCATCGACTCCGGAAAATTCAACTGGGCCGGCGGCAAACATCCGCTCTTCGACCAGGCGGACCCGTCCTACCACGGCCTGCGCTGGGGCCACGACCTGCCCGCGCCGCTCGCCCCGCTCGCCTACATCCTGCGCATGCGCACCGGCCCGCTGCGCAACCTCGGTGCCTGCCTCTCGCCCGACAACGCGTGGATCGCCCTGCAAGGCATCGAAACCCTGCCGCTGCGCATGGAACGCCACTGCGAAAACGCGCTCGCCGCCGCCAAACACCTGCAAAACCACCCGGCCGTCGAGTGGGTGCGCTTCCCCGGCCTGCCCGGTGACCCGCAGGAAAAACTCAATGCCAAATACCTCCGCGGCAAGGGCGGCTCCATGGTCGTCTTCGGCATCAAGGGCGGTGCCACGGCGGGCGCGAAGTTCATCGACTCGCTGAAGATGTTCAAGCACCTCGCCAACGTCGGCGATGCCAAGTCCCTCGCCATCCACCCCGCCACCACCACCCACTCCCAGCTCAACGAGGAACAACAACGCGCCGCCGGCATCCCGCCGGAACTCATCCGCCTCTCCGTCGGCATCGAACACATCGACGACATCCTCGCCGACCTCGACCAGGCACTCGCCGCGGCATCGGAGTCAAACCGGTGACCCGACCCAACTCTCCGATTCCCCATGAACATCCCCGACCATCGCTCGTCCATCTTCGATAAAATCCAGGCCGCCACCGGCACCCTGAAGTCCAAGGCCGCGCTGCCGGATTACGACCTCAGCGTCACCCACTCGCTGCCGAAACTCGAGGGCACCGACCTCTGGCAGATCTTCTGCCGCAACTTCAAGGCGGTGAACGGCAAGCCGATGGATTCGGTGGCGGAACTCGCCGCCTTCCTCAAATCCACCAACCAGCTCACCGGCTACTGCGATCCCGCGCTGATGGACGCGGTGGGATCGAAACTCGCAGCCGAGGGATTGACGGTGGAGACCTCCTACGATCGCGAGCGTTATGAAGTCTATCAGTTCGGCATCACCCGCGCCTCGGGAGCCATCGCGGAGTCCGGCAGCGTGATCCTCGACGACGAGCGCACCTCCCACCGCCTCGCCGCGCTTTCACCCTGGGTGCACGTCGCCGTGCTGGAAAACCACGAGATCCACCGCACCATCCCCGACGCCATCGCCGCATTCGGCGAAAGCCCCAACATCATCTGGTGCACCGGTCCTTCAAAAACGGCCGACGTCGAGGGCATCCTCATCGAGGGCGTGCACGGCCCGGGAGAGCAAGTCGTCCTCAGGATCTGATCTCGCCAAAGGCGCTTTGACCCGCCACATCGGGCCTCATGGTTTCATGGGAGTTCGTGGCTGAAGCGATCGCGGGAAAAACCGCAGGGGTGCCCTCGTCGCCCTAACAAGCCGGGCTGCCGAACCCGGCGCATGATCGCTTCGAAGCATCGTCCCGCTCACGGTCGATGGGTGGGCCGGTGTTGATGGAAGAGGTCAGCACATCCCCCTCCGGCAGGTCTCGCCGGAGAATCCAAGATCCGGCGTCCCGGGACACTCGATCGGCCGCAGGTTTCAATCCCCGCTTTTGAGCACCTTGATGAAGGCGTCCTGGGGGATGTTCACCTTGCCG
Organism: Verrucomicrobiaceae bacterium; assembly: GCA_027486655.1. Classification (GTDB taxonomy): domain Bacteria; phylum Verrucomicrobiota; class Verrucomicrobiia; order Verrucomicrobiales; family Akkermansiaceae; genus Luteolibacter. The sequence goes on from JAIXOR010000059.1 coordinate 41,898, forward strand.
AAGAGCTTCATCTTCTTCTTACCTTCCTTCTGCTTCTCCAGCAGCTTGCGTTTGCGGGTGATGTCGCCGCCGTAGCACTTGGCGGTCACGTTCTTGCGCATGGCGGAGATGGACTCACGGGCGACGATCTTGCCGCCGACGGCTGCCTGGATGGCGACGACGAAGAGGTGCTGGGGAATGACCTCCTTGAGCTTGGTGGCGAGCTGGCGGCCGTAGGACTCCGCCTTGTCGCGGTGGACGATGGTGGAGAAGGCCTCGACCGGATCGCCGGCGATGAGCATGTCCATCTTGACCATCTTGGCGGCCTTGTAGCCGGCGTGTTCGTAGTCCATCGAGCCGTAGCCCCGGGTCATGGATTTGAGCTTGTCGTTGAAATCGACGAGGATCTCACCGAGCGGGAGGACACAGGAGAGCATGACGCGCATGTCGTCGATGGTCTCGGTGTTGGTGACTTCGCCGCGTTTTTCGAGGACGAGCTGCATCATGTCTCCGATGTATTCGCCGGGGACCATGATGTAGACATTCACGACCGGCTCGCGGATCTCCTGGATCGACTGCGGTTCAGGGAACATGGTGGGGTTGTCCACGATGAGCTCGGTGCCGTCGGTGAGCGTGACCTGATAGATCACGGACGGATAGGTCGAGATCACGTTCATGTTGAACTCGCGGCGGAGGCGTTCCTGGATGATCTCCATGTGGAGCAGGCCGAGGAATCCGCAGCGGAAGCCGAAGCCGAGGGCGGTGGAGCTTTCCGACGAGTAGGTGAAGGCGGCGTCGTTGATCTGAAGCTTGCCCATGGCGGCCTTGAGCGCCTCGTAGTCGGAGGACTCGACCGGATAGATGCCGGAGAAGACCATCGGCTGGATTTCCTTGTAGCCGGGGAGCGGCTCCGGGCAGGGGTGGGTGTTGTCGGTGAGCGTGTCGCCGATCTTCGCCTCATCGGCGGACTTCATGTTGGCGATGACGTATCCCACATCGCCGGCAACAAGCTTCTCGCGGGCGGTCATCTTCGGGGTGAAGACGCCGACTTCCTTGACTTCGTAGGTTTTGTTGGTGGCGAAGAGTTTGACGCGCTGGCCTTTTTTCACCGATCCGGAGAAGACGCGGACGTAAGAGACGACTCCGCGGTAGGTGTCGTAGATCGAGTCGAACACCGAGGCGCGGAGGAGTTTGTCCGGATTCTCGACCGGGGCGGGGACGCGTTCGACGATGGCTTCGAGGATTTCCTCGATGCCGATACCGGCTTTGGCGGAGGCGGGGATGGCGTCCTCGGCGGGGATGGCGAGGATGTCCTCGAGTTGCTTCTTGCACTTCGGGACATCGGCGGCGGGGAGGTCGATCTTGTTGAGGACCGGGATGATGACGAGGTTCTGGGCGTGGGCGAGGTGGAGGTTGGCCACGGTCTGGGCCTCCACGCCCTGGGCAGCGTCCACCATGAGGATGGCTCCCTCGCAGGCGGCCAGCGAGCGGGCGACCTCGTAGGAGAAATCCACGTGGCCGGGGGTGTCGAGCAGGTTGAGTTTGTAGGTTTTCCCGTCCTTGGCCTTGTATTCCATGGCCACCGGGTGGGATTTGATGGTGATGCCCTTCTCGCGTTCAAGGTCCATCGCATCGAGCAGCTGGGCGCTGGATTCGCGTTCGGTGATGGTGGAGGTGGCCTCCATCAAACGGTCCGAGAGCGTGGTTTTCCCGTGGTCGATGTGGGCGATGATGGAGAAATTGCGGGTCAGCTCGGTGGACATGAGTGGTGGGGAATCGGCGGGCGCGGGAGAGAAAGCAGGAATTTGCCGGGAAGGCACTAAAAATCAAGAGCGGGCGGGGCGGCGTGAGGGATGGGCGGACTTTGCGGTTTCCGAAGTGTCCGCCAATGGCTAGCGTGGCGGGGTGACGAACGCACGGGACATGCTGGTGGCCGCTCCGCAACGCTGGGACGAGGCGTGTTTCGCCGTTCCGTCGATCCGTGCGCTGGCGGCGGCGGGATTGGGGACGGGGGTGTTGTGCCGTGAGGATCAGGCGGATTTCTGGAAGACGCTGGATGGGCTGGAAGTGCTGTCATTTCCGGCCAAGGCCGGTGCGCGGCAGGTGGCGGCCGGCCTGCGCGGGAGCTGGAAGGCGTCCCTGGCGTGGGAGGACGATTGGGCGGCGGAGATTTTCCAGCGTGCCGGGATCGAGAGACGGCTGGGCCCCGCGCTGGGCAGGCTGCCGAAGCGTTTGACCCACCCTTTATCCGGGAAACCCGGACCTTTGGAGCATCGGGTTCGATTTTACCTCAGCGCGGTGGAGGAAATGGGGATCGAGACGAGGATCCCCGGGTTTTTCGCACCGGCGGATCTGGGCATTTTTCCGGTGGACGGGGCGGTGCTGCTTGCTCCGGACTCCGACTTGGGTCCGAGCCACGAGTGGCCTCTGGCGCGTTGGGAGGCAATCGCCGGCCGCCTCGTGCAGGCGGGAGCACGGCTGACTGTGGCGGGGCTGCCCGGAGGACGCGGCCTCGGAGCCTCGCTGGCACGTCAATTGGCCGGGGCGGCCGAGTTTTTCGAAGCCGCACCGCTGGCGGGCGCGCTGCCCTTGCTCGCCGTGCATGGCAAGGTGCTGGCGGCGGATGGCTCCCTGCCCCATCTCGCCGCCCATGCCGGGGGAACTTGCGTGACACTCTTCGGCCCGAACGATCCGGCCTGGCGACGTCCGCTCGGCAGGCGGCACTCGGTGGTGCGCCGTCACGTCGAGTGCGCTCCCTGCCTGATGGCACGATGCCCGCTCGACTCCCGCTGCCAGAACGAGCTGGACGTCGAACGGGTGTGGGCGGCGGTAATATCTGACACGCCGGCTTGATGTCCAAGCTCCGCATCACCGCCGCAGCCGGGCCGCGAGAAGCTGTCCGGCCGTGATCCCAACCACATCCGCGAGCCAATCGAAGAGATCGCAGGTCCTCGTGGGAATGAAGGCCTGGGTGAGTTCCTCTGCGCTCACGATGACGAGAATCACAAGCGATGTGGTCGTGATGAACCGCCGGTAGGAATCCCGGCGGCGGGGAGGAAAGGCCAGGTTGCAGAGAAACGAGAGCCCGCCCATCAAGCCGACGTGCCCGAGTTTGTCGCCGTAGGGAATCCGGCCGAGGAATGCCCACCAGTTCCCGCCCTCGCCGCGGTTGGCGATCGATACGACGACCAGCAGGAAAGCGATGAAAAGGAAGGCGGCGATGCGGGCGGCATGCCGGCGGAGAAACATCGGAGCCGGCATCATGAGGGGAGCAGTCTGAGAAGTTCCGTCACGGCCGGAGTCTCGCGGCTTCCGCGGCGTTTGAGAAGTGCGATCACGCGGTGAAGGCCTTGACCCGCAAAAGGCCGGAGCACGATGCCATCCATGGATCGCGAGCGGGTGGCCAGTTGCGGCACCACCGTCACTCCCAGGCCGGCGGCAACCATGGCCAGTGCCGTATCGAGTTGTTCGCACTGGAGCCCCGGATCCGGCTCCCGGACCCGGCAAAGGCGCAGGGTCCGCTCGGCGAGACAATGCCCGCCCTTGAGGTGGATGAGTTCGGCGGCCGTGACATCGCCGGGCGCCGGCGCTTGCTTGCGGGTGGCCAGCGGGTGCTTTGCCGGGGCTGCGAGCAAAAGCGGCTCGCGGAACAATTCACGGAAGCTCAGCGATCCCTTGCGGCGCTCGGCCTCCGCAACGTCACTCAGGATGGCAAACTCGATGCGACCTTCCACCAACTCGGAGACCAGCCCTCCGGTGCGGGATTCGGAAATCTCGATGTGGATGCCCGGGTAGCGCTGGCGGAAAGGCCCCAGCCACTGCGGCAGAAGATAGGGGGCGACCGTCGGAATGATGCCGAAGGAAATCCGACCCGATCGAAGTTTGCCGCGCTCGGAAAAGGAATCCCTCAACCGGTCGCGCTCCGCGAGCAATCGCCTTGCATGACCGGCGAGTTCGGCTCCGGCGGAAGTCAGCTCCACACCGCGCGGCCTGCGGACCAGCAGCGGCTCACCCACATTCTCCTCAAGCGCGTGGATCTGCTGGGTGACGGCGGGTTGCGACAAATGACAGCGCGCCGCCGCCGCCGTCAGCGACCCCGCATCCACCACCGCGACGAAGATCTCCAGTTGCCGGAATTCCATGGCGGACCCATAAGAAATGCCAATGGATCCCTTTGCAATCCACGATTGGACGAATACCGAATTTCCAGTCAGCCTGTCGCCAGGAAACCCACCCCGGACATGCAGTCTCGTGCTGCGGATCTCGGGAATGTTCCGAAATTCCCCGCTGGGAGGTCGGGGCCGAAGCGTCGGGGGGCGCGACGGCCCCGCCCCCGGCGGCGGATGCGGGCCGGAAATGGCTTGCCGGCCGCCCATTCCGCCGTCCTGAGGATGGCCACCAGGCGACACTTTTTGAGAGACGCCCGGCCCGATGACGTATTGAGTCCGCCCATGAGCTGCCACCGCACCCTCTCATACTTGTTCGTTTCCGCAGGAGCCGCACTGGCCGTGCCGCAGGGATTCGTGATCCGCCCCTTCGCGGAGCCACCGGACGCGGATTATCCGACTGCGATCACCGCCGCTGCGAACGGAGACGTGTATGTCTCGTCCGACCTGAACGGCTCGCTCGGCCACAAGAAGAACTTCGGCCGCATCATCCGTTGCAGGGACAAGGACGGCGATGGCAAGGCCGATGAGTTCGTGCACTTCGTTCCCGATGTGGACAGCCCGCGCGGCGGCCACTTTGTGGGAGACACGCTTTATCTCATCCACCCCCCTTTCCTGAGCAGCTTCCGCGACACCAACGGCGATGGCGTGGCGGACGAGAAGAAACAACTGCTTTCGGGACTCGGCGGCGGCATCGAACACCCGCGCGGAGCGGACCACACCACCAACGGTGTCCGTATGGGCATCGATGGCTGGCTTTACATCTCGGTGGGGGACTTCGGCACCACCCCGGCCAAGGGCACCGATGGATCCAGCGTCACCCTGCAGGGCGGCGGCGTGATCCGCGTGCGGCCGGACGGCACCCGCGTGGAACCCTACGCCGTGATGGTCCGCAACATCTGCGACACCGCCATCTCCCCCACCCTGGATCTCTTCAGCCGGGACAACACCAATGACGGCAAGGGCTGGAACACCCGCTTCCATCACTACACCGCTCTCGGCGACCACGGTTATCCCCGTCTCTATCAGAACTTCGCCAGCGAGGCGGTGGTGCCGCTTGCCGACTACGGCGGCGGATCCGGCACGGGCGCCTTGTGGCTGAGCGAGCCCGGCTTTCCCGCCGAGTTCACCGACGCCTTGTTTTCCGCGGACTGGACCACGGGAAACATCCACTACCACCCATGGAAGCGCGAGGGAGCGAGCTTCCGCATCGAGCAGAAGACCTTCGTCAAACTGCCACGCGCGATCGACATCGACGTCGATGGCAACTCGCGGCTTTACCTGGCGGACTGGAGAAACGGCGGCTTCAACTTCGCGGGACCCGGCAAGCCGGTTGGCATGATCCAGCAGGTCGTGTTTCCCGGACTGCCGCCCGCGCGCTATGAGGACGTGACCAAGGCCGAAGACCCCGGGCTGGTGGCACTTCTCGGTTCCGCGAGCGCCGTGCAACGCCTGGAAGCCCAACGCGAGCTCATCAAGCGTGGCAGGAAACCGGCGTTTGCCGACGGCCTCTTCGCCATGGCCAAGGACAGCGGGCGGTCCATCGCGGTGCGCACTGCGGCCATTTTCACTTTCAGCCAGCTCTACGGGCGGGAAAGCGTGAAATTCCTCGCCGAACTGGTCGCCGATTCCGCAGTGCGCGAGGCGGTTCTGCGTGCGATGGCGGACCACCCTGCCGAGGCCGCGGACGTTCCGGTGAATGCCTACGTCGATGCCCTCAAGGATCCGGATCCGCGGGTCGCACTCCAGGCACTTGTCGGGCTTGAGCGCTTGAAATCCAAAGACGTTTCCACCGCGATCCTGAAAGCCTCCACCGGTTGGCACGAGACGGGCGTTTCCCCGAGACTGGCCCACACCGCCATGCAGGTGCTGGCCTCCCTGCGTGAGGTCCCGGCGCTGTTGGCCGCGGTGGAGGACCCGGCGCTTCGCGGTCTGGCCCTGCGCTCGCTGCAGCGCATCCACTCGATGGACGTCGTCTCCGGCTTGTTCCGGATCTTCGCAAAATCCTCGGACGCCGGCCTGCGCTTCGACATTCTCACGGCTCTCGCGCGGCTGAGCCACAAGGAGAAGGAATGGGACCTCAAGAGCTGGTGGAACACCCGTCCCGACGATCGCGGACCGTATTACGAGCCGGTGACCTGGGAGGGCACGGCCAAGATCATTCCGGCAATCGAAAAAGGCTTCGGCATGATCGCCAAGGAGCGGCAAAACGAATTGCTGGAAATCCTCGCGAAAAACCGCCTGCCCGTGGCGGAGTTGAAGCTTTCCGGAGTCGATCCCGTGCTCGCCGCACTCGGAGCTGCCAAGCCCGACAACACGCAGCTCCTTCTCCTCGTCGAGGCGGCGAAGGACGGCAAGCGCCCCTTTGCCCAACGCCTCGATTGCTACAAAGCGATCGCAAAGGCCGGTGAAGCAGAGTCCATGGCATTCCGCCTCGCCGTGCTCGCCGCGTGGTCGCAGGATCAGGCCGCAGCCAAGGCGGCCGTCCAGCACGTGAATGATTTCGTCAACTCGCCCGAGCGCAGCGGCCAGGTGACGGAGCTGCGGAACATCGCCGCCAAGCAGGGCAATGCCGCAAGCCGGATCGCCTGGAAAGCGCTGCTCACCGTGCTGACCAGCCCGCTCGCCCAGGGCGACGCCAAGGAGAAGGTGCGCGCGGAAGTGGAGAAAAACCCGCGCGAGGCCGGCTTCTTCCAAGCCATCGCGGATCTCAAGCTGCAGGGCTTCGACAAGCAGATCGAGGCAGGCCTGCACTGGGACAATGCGGAACTCGTCCAAGCGGCCAAAGCCGCGAAGGAGGCCGTGGCGCAAAGCAGTGGCAGCGGCCGCAAGGTCGCCGACCTCCCGGCCACCGAAGTGACCAAGACCGCGATGACCGCCAAAGGCGACACCGCCGCCGGAGCGCGGCTCTTCACCTCCCAAGGCTGCATTGCCTGCCATGCGATCGACCCGAAAGCCGAACAGAAAGGCCCCTATCTCGGAGCCGCCGGTGCCAAATTCACCCGGGACTATCTGATCGAGTCGATCCTCGATCCGAACAAGGTCGTTGCCCAGGGCTTCCGCACGTCGCTCATCAAGCTCAAGGACGGCAGCGCCAAGATGGGCTTCATCACCGGCGAAGTGGATGGAGTGGTGGAACTGCGCGACATCGCCGGGCAAATCAGCCGCATCAAGCGCGCCGACGTGGCCGAGGAAACGGATCTGCCGAACTCGATGATGCCACCAGGCCTCGCCGCAGGACTCTCGGTGGAGGACTTCACCTCGCTCATCGAGTATCTCGTTTCCCTCAAGGCAACCGGGGGCTGAATCAAGCCAAGCCGCCGGCGGATTTCGCAAATGCCGGGCATTGCTGGCACGGTCGCTGCTATCTTGGAAACGGGCGGTGCAAGCCGCCCTTCACACCCCAAGAGATACCCCATGAACCAGCATCATCATCATGAAAAGGGTCCGGGTTACATGCCCCTTCACGGGCGCTGCTCCCGGCAGATCAACGATCATCGTCTCAAGGTGAAGGTTCGACGACAGGAACGCCGCAAGTGCCGCGAGATGATCCGCAGCTGGCTCGGCGATTCGCCCGCCGGAGATTCCTCGGATTGATCCCGCGCCGTTGACCCCTGACGCCCGGCTAGGGAGGCCTCCTTCGAGCGGCTTCCGCAGCCGGGCGGTTTTTTGTCCGGGGATCGCATCGCGCCGCCGGTGGGCCGCCATCGAAGCAAAGGCGCGGGTGAATCAAAAACCTGTTAGATACAACTCGCAGCGGTGAAGTCACCGCAGTTCATGAGCCCGGCGCTCAGCGCAGGCCCAGCGGCGGCCCGAGGATTTCCCGCAACACGAGGGCCCGGCGCGTTTCACTCCGGCTTTGCAAGGCGGAACGGACACCTCCCGCAGTGGAGGCCGTTGGTGTGGCGCGCTTGATGACGCGGTCATTGGTCGCCGCCGCTCCACCCGTGGTATTGGCCTTCGGGGAAGCCGCCCTGGCCGCCTTGTGCTGCCTGAGGCGCTCCTCCATTTCCTGCTGGCGTTTGAGGATGAGTTCCACATCCGCGGTATCCACGCGCAGCGGCGGAGGTGCCGCTGTTTGTCGGATCGGCGGTGGCATCCGCCGGTCGAGCGGCGGCGGCACGGAAGGCGCGGGTGGCTCCGGCATCCGCCACTCTTCGGGCTCATAGGCCTCGTCATCGCCCTCCGTATCCATCCGCTCCCTGGCCTGGCGTTCCTCCGCCTTGGCTTCGAGAAACCGCTTCACCAGTGAACCCACGATGAGAAACACCACCGCCAGGATCTGGAAGTTGTCGAACAGCCACTGCATGGTCGTAGTATCGGGAGTATGGATGCCGAAAATCCGTTAGAACGCCATCAGCCTTCGCCCTTGGAGATGCTGCTGCGCATCTGGGTATCCGATTTCACATTCTCCATGCGGTAGTAGTCCATCACACCGAGGTGGCCGTTGCGGAAGGCTTCTGCCATCGCGAGCGGCACCTGGGCTTCCGCTTCCACCACCTTGGCCTTCATTTCGGCGACGCGCGCGACCATTTCCTGCTCCAGCGCCACGGCGGCGGCGCGGCGGATTTCCGCCTGGGCCTGGGCCATGTTCTTGTTCGCCTCGGCCTGCGCTTCCTGGAGCTGGGCACCCACGTTTTCGCCCACATCGACGTCGGCGATGTCGATGGAAAGAATCTCGAAGGCGGTGCCCACATCCAGTCCCCGGTGAAGCACCACTTTGGAAATCGTGTCGGGAGACTCTAGCACGGTCTTGTAAGTGTCCGCCGAGCCAATGGTCGTCACGATGCCCTCACCGACGCGGGCGATGATGGTATCTTCTTTCGCACCACCGACAAAGCGGTCGAGGTTGGTGCGCACGGTCACCCGGGCGCGGACTTTCACCTGGATGCCGTCCTTGGCAACCCCGTCGATGGTCGTGCGACCGGACGCGGGGTTCGGACAATCGATCACCTTCGGATCCACAGAGGTCCGGACCGCTTCAACCACGCTCTTGCCGGAGCCCTTGGTGGCAAGGTCGATGGCGCAGGCCCGATTCCAATCGAGCGTGATGCCCGCCTTTTGCGCGGCAATCAGCGCCTGGACGGTGGGAATGACATTGCCCCCGGCGAGGAAGTGGGCCTCGATTTCATTGATCGGGATATCGATGCCCGCCTTCTTAGCAGTGATGCGGGCGTCCACCACCATGCCATACGGCACCTGGCGGAGGCGCATCGCGATGAGCTCGGTGAAGCCGACATAGGCCCCGGCGAGCCACGCTCTCAGCCAGACGCTGAAGAACGAGATGACGACTCCGAAGAGCAGGAGTCCGCCGATGGCGACGATGACGAGGACGATGGTGGGCAGGTCGATGAAGGCGAGTGGTTGCATGGCGGTTTCAGGAGTTGGTGTGAATGGAAACGATGAGTCGGAAATTGTCGGCACCCACCACACGGAGGGCGGCACCGGGCGGCACTTGGCCGCTTTCGGAAAAAGCCTCGTAGCGATGACCGTCGATCATCACGTAGCCGCTGGGGGAAAGCAGGGTCAAAGCCTCGCCGGACTTGCCGACGAGAGCCTTCGCCTCATCCCCGTAGGCGGCGCTTGTCGCAGTGATCTCGGTTTTCAGGAAAGCCCTCCGGCCCATCGGCGTGCGGGGCAGGATCACGAACTCGACCACCAGGGCCAGGGTCGTCAGGGCCAGCGCCGATGCCACGGCCAGCATGCCTCCCGCCGTGCCGAACTCGCGGAACGAAACCACGCAGGCCGCAAACATGAGCAGTCCGCCGAGGCTGCCGAGAATTCCACCCGGCACGATGACTTCCACGGCAAGCAGAAGAATGCCGAGACCAAACAATAGAATGACGAGCGTCATGACACCACCTCCACGACCAGTCCGAATTGCGAAGTTCCCACCACTTTGAGGGCCGCTCCGGCATTGGCGGAACCCAGTGCAAGCCTGGCTTCGTAACGCTTTCCATCGACCTCCACCTGCCCGCTTGGAAACAAGCCGGTGGCGGCGACCGCCTCGCGCCCGACCAGCAGCGCGCCGTCCGCAGCGCCGTCCGCCGCATGCACCGGCAGCAGGGCGTTCGGCCGACCGCCCACCGAGGTTTGCAGGACCATGCCACCCCAAGGTCCGCCCTTGGGAAGAAACTTCAGCAGCAGCAGGAACAGCACGACCGCAAGCCCCACGCCGGTGAGCACGTTCACCAAGGGGCGGACGAGTTCGCCGCCCGAGAAACGGACCGGCTCGTTCGGCCAGAGATCCAGCATCGCCCACACGAGCGAACCGAGCATCAGCGTGCCACCGGCCACCGCAGGTACGATCATGCCGGGAAACACGAACACCTCCAAAGCCACCAACGCCAGACCTAACAGAAAGAACAGCGCCGGCTCGTGCCCGGACAGGCCGGCAACGTGATGGCCGAAGAACACCACACCCAGCAACACGATGCCCGAGACCCCGAAGAAACCGAATCCGGGCGTCTTGAACTCGATGAAGAGCGCCAACAAGCCAAGCGCCAGCAGCGCGGGAGTGACCGCCGTGAGGTGCTGGGCCACTCGCTCGGACCAGGTGACCTCCAGCCTTGTCACCGCATGAGGCCCCGGTCCGTGAAGGCGATCGATCAGCGCGGCAAGGTCCGGCGAGATCCCCGCTCCGAGGAGAGGAAGGGGAGGATCCCCATGAAGCCCCACCGCCTCCACCGCCGTTAGAGAAAGCAGTTCGCCTTTGGGTTTGATCACCTTTTCACCAATCTTCAGTTCGAAGTCCTTGTCGATCATCGCAGAGACCACCTCGCCCCGATGCCCTTTGCCTTCGGAAACCGCGCGGACGCGCGCCTTGAGATAACTGATGATCTTCTGCCGCATCGATTCATCGATTTCCTGACCGCCCGCCATCACCGGTGCGGCCGCGCCGATTACGCTGCCGGGAGAAAAGTGAATTTCATCGGTGCCCGCGGCGATCAGCGCCCCGGCCGAAATGGCCTCGCGGTTGACATAAGTGATCGTTTTACCCGGAAAGCGTTCCAAGGCCTTGAGCATCTCGAAGGTGACATCCAGCGCACCGCCCGGAGTCTCCATGTCGAGCACGACGGTATCCACATTCTCACGGATCGCCTCCTTGAGACCGCGCCGGAGAATGAACAACTCGGCCTCGGAAATCTGAGCCCGGATCGGGATGACGACGACTTTCGCCGCCCGTGCCTCGCTCCGGACCGGTTCGGCGGCACGCAGCGACACGCATGACAGGAGAGCCATGAAACACGCGGCTGTTTTCGCAAACCATCCGTTCACTGATAGGACTATGTGACCCGCTCCGCCCGCATGCAAGTTCTCCGGCCATGGAAGATCCCCCGGATTTTCCACCCCATCACACAAGCCGCGCTCCACCGGATGCGGCCCTCGTGTTTTACGGATTGAAAACCGGCCGCAGTCCCGGAATGCTCGCGGCATGATCCATCTGGACGCCAACGGCAGCACCGCGATGCTGCCGGAAGTGCTCGAAGCCATGCTGCCGTGGCTTCGCGACGGCCATGCGAATCCCTCCGGAGCCTACGCCAGCGCGCGGGCCGCCCGCCAGGCGATCGAAACCGCAAGACAACAGGTGGCCTCATGGATCGGCGCGGATCCGGACGAGATCGTCTTCACCAGCGGTGGCACCGAAAGCGCCAACACCGCGCTCCGGGCCATGGACCGTCTCGTCGGCCAGGGAAGCGCCGTCATCACGGCAATCGAACATTCGGCCGTGCTCCGGGCCGCCGAGGAACTCCAACGCCCGGTGAAGCACGCCCCGGTGCATCCGGACGGCCGGCTCGACCTCGATCGCTTCGCCGCCCTCCTGCCTGGAGCAGCCCTCGCCTCGGTGATGGCCGCCAACAACGAAACCGGGGTGATCCAGCCCTTGGCGGAGGCCGCCTCGATGGCCCGCGAACGCGGAATCCCGATCCACTCGGACGCCGTGCAGCTCGCCGGCAAGGCCGAGCTCAACGTGCGCAGGCTGGGTGTGGATTTTCTCTCGATCTCCGCCCACAAGTTTCATGGCCCCAAGGGCATCGGCGCGCTCTACATCCGCCGCGGCATCCGCTTCTCACCATGGCTCGTCGGAGGCACCCAGGAGAATGCACGACGCGCCGGCACGGAGAATCTTCCGGGCATCGTCGGACTCGGAAAAGCCGCCTCCCTGCTGATGGCCCGCGGAAGCGGCCACTCGGACCTGCGCGCCCACCGCGACCTCTTCGAAGAACGCCTCCTCCGTAACCTGGATGGAGTCACCGTGAACGGCAGCACGCAACACCGGCTCCCCAATACAAGCCACCTCTCCTTCGCCGGCTGTGAGGCCGTGGATCTCATCCAATTGCTCGATCAGGCGGGCATCGAGTGCTCCGCGGGATCCGCATGCATGGCTGGAAAAATCCGCCCATCGCATGTCCAGCTTGCCATGGGCTTTGACGGACCGCGCGGCCGCAGCAGCCTTCGTTTCAGCTTCTCCATCCTCAATTCCCGCGAAGAGGCCATGCGGGCCGCCGATCTGGTGACCGCCGCCGTGCTTCGCCTCCGGACTGGAAACGCCGGGATCGCCCCCACCAGCTGTGGGATCCTCCGCGGATAGAACCCTCAACCCTCCGCCGCGGCGCTCGCCTTGCGCAGGTATTCGCAGATCCGCGGGATCCGGCTGCCCACCGAGTCCATCTCCAGCAACTCCTGCCGCAGATCCGCCTCATGGATGAACTGCTGGCAGACGATGTCCGTCATCAATCCCGGATCATCCGCCCGATCCAGCAACGCAAACACCCCGGCCTGTACGTCTTCCGGCAGCATCCGGATCGCATCCTCCACAGCCCCGCGCAGCGTCTTCATCGCCGCCACAGCCTGGGCCTCCGGGGAAAACACCGAGACGACCGGCTCGATCAACGCGTGCGGATAGGACCGGTCGTCCATCCATTCGAGAAATCGAACGCGCATGACCCCGTGAAGCAGGAGCTGCGACGTGCCGTCCTCCTGCTCCCGCGAGGCCCTGACCAGACCGATGGTTCCCACCGGGGCCACACATGAGGACGGATCCTCCGTCTCCTCGCCCAGCAGTCTGGCCACCGCGAAAAAACAATCCCCCTCCAACGCATCCTCCAGCATCCTGCGGTACCGCGGCTCGAAGATATAGAGTGGCAGCCCGCCATGCGGAAACAGGGTGCAGTCCGGGAGCAGCATGACGCCGCAGCGCTCGGGGAGGTGAATGGTGGGCATGATTTCACGAGGCATACACCACCCCATCGACCATGCAAGCAGGATGATGAACGCCGCACCCTGCCGGAAAATCCGCGGTTTTTCGCCTTGTCACGATTTTTCAAACAAGAACCCTCACCCGCGTCGCTAACCCGCGCGCGGACTTGTGCCGCAAACCCGAAATCTCCCACCATGATCGAAGTCGAAAGTCTTACCAAACAGTTCGGATCCAAACGCGCCGTGGACAACCTCTCGTTTACGGTGAAAAAGGGCGAGGTCCTCGGATTCCTCGGACCTAACGGAGCCGGAAAATCCACCACCATGCGGATGATCACCGGGTTCATCCCACCCACCTCCGGCGATGCCAAGGTCTGCGGGATTTCCATCATCGATGATCCCACCGCTGCCAAAACCCGCATCGGCTACCTGCCCGAGTCCGCCCCCCTCTACAACGACATGACCGTCACCGGCTTCCTCCGCTTCTGCGCTGAAGTCCGCGGGATCCGTGGCTCCGCCCGCAACGAAGCCGTCGAAAAGGCGATCGAAACCTGCTTCCTCACCGGCGTCGCCAAACAATCCATCGACACACTCTCGAAAGGCTATCGCCACCGCACCTGCCTGGCGCAGTCCCTCCTTCACGACCCCGACGTCCTCATCCTCGACGAGCCCACCGACGGACTCGACCCCAACCAGAAGCACGAGGTCCGCCAGCTCATCAAACGCCTCGGCGAAAAAAAGGCCATCCTGTTCTCCACCCACATCCTGGAGGAAGTGGAAGCCGCCTGCACCCGCGCCGTCATCGTCGACCGCGGACGCATCGTGGCGGATGGAACCCCCGCCCAACTGCTCGAGCAATCGGGAACCGGCTCGCTCACGGACCTGTTCCGCCGCCTCACCACCCGCGACACGGAAGCCGCGGCCTGAGCCCGGCCCCTCAACCCGCTCTCCGGAACTTCAATCCCCAAGCCCCATGACCTCAGCCACCATCTACAAACGCGAGCTCAGCAGCTATTTCTCCCAGCCCACCGCCTACGCCATCATGGTCATCTTCCTGGCACTCTCGATGGGCCTCACCTTCAGCTTCGGCAACTTCATGCGCGTCGGCGACGCCTCGCTCGAATGGACCTTCTTCTTCTGGCACCCGTGGATCTACATGCTGCTCGCTCCCGCGGTCGGCATGAAACTCTGGGCCGATGAACAACGCACCGGCACCATCGAGCTTCTCGGCACCTTCCCGCTGTCCACCTGGAGCGCCATCATCGGCAAGTTCCTTGCCGCCGCCACCGTCTGGCTCGCCGCCCTGCTGCTCACTTTCCCGATCGTCGCCACCGTCAACTATCTGGGAGACCCGGACAACGGCGCCATCTTCTCCGGATACATCGGCAGCTTCCTCGTCTGCTGCACCTTCCTCGCCATCACCATGCTCGTTTCCGCATGCACCCGCGACCAGGTCGTCTGCCTGATCGTCTCGGTCGCCATCTGCGTGACCATGGTGCTCTGCGGTTATGACGACTTCACCCGTGAGCTCGGAAAAGCCGCCTCCCCGACCATCGTCGAGGCGGTCACCTCGATCGGCGTCTGGGAACACTTCCGCTCGCTCAATCGCGGGCTGTTCCGCCTGCAGGACTTCGTCTGGTTCGGCTCGTTCATCGTCGTCTGCCTGCTGGGCACCAGCGCCATCCTCTCCGCCAAGCGCGCCTGAGGCGAATCCCATCCTCCCATTCCCAGATTTCAGATCCCATGAAAATCACCCATCCCGTCACCAGGGCGGCATTCGGAGTCGCCGCGCTCGCCGCCATCGCCGTCTTCGCGAACTGGCTTGTCTCACTCACCCCTGCCGGCAACCGCGGCGCGGACTTCACGGAGAAGCAGATCCACACGCTCTCGGATGGCACCAAGGCCATTCTCGGCGAGCTCGATACCCCGGTGGTGCTCCGTTACTACGCCTCGCGCAACACCGACTACATGCCGGAGGAAATCAAACTCCACATGCGCCGCGTGGACGATCTCCTCAAGGAGTATGCCTCGCTCTCCAAGGGCAAGCTGCGCGTCGAAAACCTCGACCCCGAGCCGGACACCGATGCCGAGGACTCCGCCAATCTCGACGGCGTCAGCGGCCAGCGCATCGATGACCAGAATCTCTACTTCGGCATCGCCATCTCCTGCCTGGACAAGACCAGCGTCATTCCCTTCCTCAACCCCCAGGAGGAAACGATGCTCGAGTATCAACTCTCGAAAGCCATCGCCGAGGTGACCACTCCCACCAAGCCGAAGATCGGCATCATGTCCGCCATCGATCTCAAGGGCGCTCCCGCCATGATGCCCGGCCAGCAGGGCACCCGTCCGTGGGTGATCTATCAGCAACTCAAGCAGTCCTTTGACCTGGTCGATGTGCCGATGGAGAACCCGACCCTCGATCCCAAGGAACTCAAGGTGCTCCTTCTGTTCCACCCGGCCAATATCACCAAGGACGCCGAGTTTGCCGTCGATCAATACCTCCTCGGTGGCGGCACCGTGGTGGCCTGCCTCGACGCCCACTCGAAAGCCGCGGAAGTCACCGGCGGCGGAAATCCGATGATGGGCATGGGCGGCGGCACACCCACCTCGTCCACCCTGCCCACGCTGCTTGGCGCATGGGGCGTTTCCTTCGAGTCCACCAAGGCGCTGGGAGACCCCACGCTTTCCACCCCCGTCTCGCGCGACCAAAGCACGCCCGTGGTCATGACCGTTCCCAAGAACCTGATGCCGCAGCGGGACAGCGTGATCACCAAGGACCTGGAATCCGTCACCTTCTTCATCCCCGGCGCCTTCACCCGCACCGGCGGCGGCGGAGTCTCGTCCAACGTCCTCATCCAAAGCTCCAACCGCGCGGGCTTCGTGGATTCGATGCTCGCCTCGCGCTTCGATCCCAAGATCAACACCACCCTCCGCTCCTCGGGCACCGCCTACGATCTGGTGCTCCACCTCAACGGCACCTTCAAGACCGCCTTCCCGGACGGCAAGCCGAAGGCCGAGGGCGAAAACGCCGATGCGGAGAAAAAGGAAGGCGAAGCCAAGGAAGAGAAGAAGGACGAAAAACCCGCCTCCCTCAAGGAAGGGACGAGCCCCGGCAACGTCTTCCTGATTGCCGACGTGGACGCGTTCTATGATGGAGTCGCCTACAACGTCCAGAACCTCGGCGGCATGCAAATGGCCACACCCCGCGGTGGCAACGCGTCGCTCATGTTCAACCTGCTCGACCAGGCCGTCGGCTCCAAGCACCTGATCGGCTCGCGCTCGCGTTCGGCCATCCGCCGCCCCTTCACCGTGGTCCAGAAAATGGAAGATGACTTCAACCAGAAGGTCGGCGTGAAGATCGAGGAGTTCGAGAAGAAGCGCGAGGCCGCCCAACAACGGCTCACCGAGCTCCAATCCCAGAAATCCCGCGGCAACGAACTCTATCTTTCACCCGAGCAGGAAGCGGAAATCCGCAAGCTGCGCGAGGAACAGGTGGAATACTCGAAGCTCATCCGCAGTCAGGAAAAGGACCTGCGCCGCCAGAAGGACAAGCTCGCCGGCAAGATCACCCTGCTCAACGTGGCAGCCATGCCGCTGCTGGTCATTCTCGTGGGCCTCGGGCTCTTCATCCAGCGCCGCCGCTCCACCCGCGCCCGCTGATTTCCAACCCACCCATCCAACTCTCCACATCCCCTAGGTATGAACAAACGTCAGGTCATCATCCTCTGGATCATCGCCATCGCCCTCGGCTCCGCCGTGGCCGTGGTCAAGCTCACCCAGAAAGACACCACCAAGAGCGCCACCCAGCGCGCTCCCGGACAAACGCTCTTTGAATCCTTCCCCGGCGGAGATGTCGCCGCGGTGGAGATCCAGGGAGCGGACGGCACCGTGAGCCTCGCGAAAAAAGATGGCGTATGGACCGTTGCCCAACGCGACAACTACCCGGCCAATCCGACCTATGTGAACGAATTCATCCGCACACTCTCGGACCTCAAGGTGACCCGCGGCATGGAGGCTGGTCCCTCCTTCGCTCCACGCTTCGGCATGGACGAGGCCGCCACCAAGGCCGAGGATCGCGGGCTCACCGCCACCTTCAAAGACGCCACCGGCAAGGAAATCGCCAAGGTTTCCCTCGGCAAGAACATCGAAAGCGGAGAAAATCAGGGCCCCATGATGGGCGGCAACACCGTGGGCCGCTACATCCGCAACCACGCGGATGAGTCCGGCTTCTACGCCGTCAACGAGATGTTCTCCTCGGTCACCTCGGAGATCCCGCGCTGGCTCTCGGACACCTTCATCAGCCCGGAGAAGATCAAGTCGATCACTCTCAGTCAGAAAGGCAAGGAAGACGCCGCCTGGAAGCTCGTCCGCGACACCGAAGAAGCCGAATACAAGCTCGAAGGAGCCGCCGGCAGCGAGGTGCTCGACACCACCGCCACCTCGCCGCTCAAGACGCTGTTCTCCTACGCCCGCTTCGATGATGTCGTCCCCGCGGACAAGGTGACGGAGAAGTCGGACTCCGCGAACAAACGCACCGCGGTGATCGAAACCTTCGAGGGCTTCAAATACACCATCGGGATCATTCCGGTGAAGGGAGCCGAGGACAAACAGCTCATGACCGTGAGCGTCAGTGCGGACCTGCCCAAGGAGCGGAAAAAGGAAGAGGGCGAGAAACCCGAGGATGCCAAGACCAAGGACAGCGCCTTCACCGAGCGGATGAAGACGCTCAACGAGAAACTCACCAAGGAACAGAAACTCGCCGGCCGCACTTTCGAGGTGGCCAAGACCACCGTGGATCCCCTGCTCAAGGAGCGCGACCAGCTCATCACCAAGGCCACGCCTCCCGCTCCCGCGGATCCGGCTCAGGGTTCCGTCCAGCAGCTCCCCGGAGGAATCATCACCTCGCCGCCCGCCAGCGGAAATGCGATGCCCACCCCGGCCCCGCAGGCGACTCCGAATGTGCCCACCAAGCCCAAGGCCGTCGCCACCACGCCGCCCATCGAGGCGGTCACTCCACCGATCGCGGTGCCCCCGCTCGAGGAGGACAAGAAGGAGCCCGCCAAGGCCGAGAAGCCGAAGGACAAGTAACCTGGCGCGCCTTCCACGCGAAATCATCCCCAACCAGGGGCGGTGTTCCGGCACCGCCCCTTTTTCCTGCCGCAATCGCGGGTTCCCAAATCCCCAATCCGCGCCTATCCTCCAGCGATGCAGCACCCCGTCACCAGCGACAAACTCGGCGAGCTCGACCGCCGCATGGCCGCGCTGGGCATCCAGGAGGCCGACCTGCTCGAAAAATTCGTCCGCGGCTCCGGCGCGGGCGGGCAGAAGATCAACAAGACCAACAACTGCGTCTTCCTCAAACACCTCCCCACCGGTGTCTGCATCAAGTGCCAGATCGACCGCTCCCGCGAGCTCAACCGGTTCCTCGCCCGCCGCGAACTCTGCGACCAGCTCGAAGCCATCCGCGAAGGCCGCGCCATTGCGAAAACCCAGGCCATTGAAAAAATGCGCCGCCAGAAACGCCCGCGCTCCCGCCGCTCGAAACAACGGTCCGTCGCCGACAAACGCATCCTTTCCCGCAAAAAATCCATGCGCCGCTCCCCCGGCGACGACTGATTCGTCACTTTCCGCTTTCCTCGATTTCTCCTTTCCCGCATCTAACCGCCCATGGACCGCTGGTTCCTCATCGCCTCCACCCTCCTCGCCGTGATCGGCGCGGTCTGGGGCATGCGCTCCGTCCACCGCGGCCACCGCAGCCGCTGGACCGTCGCCTGGATGACCGCCGCCTTCCTTTGCCAGCTCGGCTTCCTCTCACTCCGAGGTGAGGCCCGCGCCGCCTGCCCGCTGGCCGACCGCGGTGAAATCCTCGTTTTCCTTTCGTGGTCGCTCACCCTGTTCTATCTGCTGGTGGGCCCGGCTTACCGCATCTCGCTGCTCGGCGTGTTCACCGCGCCGGTGGTGGTCGTTTTCCAAGGCATCGCCCTGATTCCCGGCGTGCTCAGCGCCCATCCCACCCGCATCCAGGGCGGAAACGCGTGGCACGAAACCCACTCCGCCACCTCCGTGCTCGCTTACGGGGCGCTCGCCCTCGCCGCCGTCGCCGGAGTCATGTTCCTGGTCCTCGACAAGCAACTCAAGGACCACCACCTCAAGAGCGGGCTCTTCCGCAACCTCCCGCCAGTGCGCGAGCTGCTCGTTTCCCTGGAACGTCTGCTGCGCCTCGGCGGTGTGCTCCTCACCATCGGCATCATCGCCGGATTCATGATGCCCCACGACCAGAGCGCCACCGGCCACCTCATCGCGGCACTCGCCGTGTGGTCCGCCTACATGCTCGTGCTGGTGATCAAGAAACTCAGGGGCCTCACCGGCCGACGCCTGTCGTTGCTTGCCGTCGCCCTCTTCATCCTTTCACTCGGAGTCTTCGCATTCGTCTGATGGAACTCATCTGCCTGGGCCTCAACCACAAGACGGCACCGGTGGAGGTGCGCGAGCGTTTCGCCGTGGGCTCCAACAAACTCGGAGAATCGGCCGCCGAACTCGTCGCCAGGACCGGTGCCGCCGAATCCGTGGTGATCTCCACCTGCAACCGCACCGAGTTCTACCTCGCCGCCAGCGACCCAAGGGCGGCCCTGGCCAGTCTCGCCGCCCACCTGGCCGCCAAAACACCGGATCCGGAGGCCGCAACCGCCCATTTCTATCAGATGGAGCGCAGCGAGGCCGCACGCCACCTCTGCCGGGTCGTGAGCGGACTGGACTCGATGATGCTCGGCGAAACCGAAATCTTCGGCCAGGTGAAGCAGGCCTATCAGGCGGCGCTCGACGCCGGAACCACCTCGGGCGTACTCAACCGCCTCTTCCAGCGCGCCTTCGGCATCGGCAAGAAGGTCCGCACCGAGACCTCCATCCAGGAAGGCTCCACCTCCGTCGGCAACGTCGCCGTGGACCTCGCCGAGAAGATTTTCGGCCACCTCAAGGACAGCGAGGTCATGATCCTCGGGGCCGGTGAAATGAGCCGCATCACCGCCCAAAGCCTGGTCTCGCGCGGTGCCAGATCCATCTTTGTCTCCAACCGCTCCTTCGACCGTGCCGAGGAACTCGCCAGCGAGATGGGAGGACACGCCGTGCGCTTCGACGATTGGCAGAAGGTCCTGGAACGCATCGACATCGTGATCTCCTCCACCGGCGCACCGCACTCGATCGTGCAGCGCTCCGATGTCGAAAAAGTCCGCCGCGCCCGCAAATTCCGCCCGCTGTTCTTCATCGACATTGCCGTCCCCCGCGACATCGACCCCGGCGTCGGAGAGATCGAGGAAGTCTATCTTTACGACATCGACACGCTCGAACAACTCGCCACCGAAGCCCGCGAACGCCGCCGCAAGCAGATCGAGGAATGCGAGCGCATCATCGATCTGGAACTCGCCAAACTCAATCTGCCCGGCCTCTGATCCGGGTTGGAAAATCCGTTGCACCCGGTGCCGGATTCGATTAATGGTCCACCGCGTGTTTCGCGAGGTGGTCGGGATCCTTCACCGGGCTCGCCCCTCACCTGGCGGCGCGTTTCCTCCCCGATCGCAAACCCCACCCACCCCACTCCTCCCCACCATGTTCCGGAATTCCATCCTCCGTCCGCTCCATTTCTCCGTCCTCCCCTTCATCGCCATGGCCGGGCTGCTCGCGCCCGCGGCCCAGGCCGCCGCGCCCAAGGCGGTGCCCAAGACCTTCAAAGGCACCTACACCGCCAGCGGCTTCTGCAGTTCGTCCACCGACGAACGGAGCGTCAACCGCAGCTACCAGGGCAAGGTCGAGATCGACTCCACCGGCAAGGTTTCCGGGAGAATCTCCAGAACCCAGCTCACCTACATCACCGGCGGCGACACCAAGGAAAGCAAGTCCCGCGTCACCGTATCCGGCAAGATCACCAAGGTGGTTGCAGACACCCACGCCGGTTTCAAGGTCCTCGTCGCCACCACCCGCATCACCCTCAGTGACGGCGGTGCCGGCACCCTCACCCTGTTCTATCCCTACACCGTGGCCTCGGCCGGCATGAGCGGCAGCGGCCCCCTCAAGAACGGCAAGATGGAAGGCAGCATGACCTTCCAGAAACAACCCTGACCGGATCACCCGCGCCATGGGCGGGCCGTCATGCCAGCACGGCCGCCGCGTCGATCTGCTTGTCCACGTCCTCGCGCAGGTTCTCGATGATGTAGTCCTGCCGGTCCGGCGTGTTCTTGCCCATGTAGAAGGCGAGCAGTTCCTTCACGCCCTTGCCCTCTTCGTATTCCACGGGGTCGAGGCGCATGTCCGGGCCGATCATGAAGCCGAACTCGTCGGGTGAAATTTCACCAAGGCCCTTGAATCGGGTGATCTCGGCGGCCTTGCCAAGCTTGGCGATGGCCTTGCGGCGCTCGTCATCGTCGTAGCAGTAGATCGTTTCCTTCTTGTTGCGCACCCGGAAAAGCGGCGTCTGCAGGATGTAAAGGTGGCCGTCCCGGATCATCTCGGGGAAGAACTGGAGGAAGAAGGTCAGAAGAAGCAAACGGATGTGCATGCCATCGACGTCGGCATCGGTGGCGATCACCACGCGGTTGTAACGCAGCGCCTCGATGCCGTCCTCGATGTTGAGTGCGGCCTGAAGCAGGGCGAACTCCTCGTTTTCATAAACGATCTTCCGCGGCAGCGAGAAGGTGTTGAGGGGCTTGCCGCGCAGAGAAAACACCGCCTGGGTCTCCACGTCGCGGGACTTGGTGATGGATCCCGAGGCGGAGTCACCCTCGGTGATGAACAGCGTGGATTCCGCCCGGCGCTTGTGCTTGGTGTCCAGATGGATGCGGCAGTCGCGCAGCTTCTTGTTGTGAACCTTGGCCTGGCGGGCCCGTTCGCGGGCGATCTTCTGCACACCCTTGAGATCCTTGCGCTCACGTTCGGCAGCCTGGATCCGCTTCTGGATGGCCTCGGCGACGGCCGTGTTCTTGTGCAGGTAGTTGTCGAGGTTGGTCTTGAGGAAATTGCCGATGAACGTGCGCAGCGATTCACCTTCCGGAGCGATGGTGGTGGAGCCGAGCTTGGTCTTGGTCTGCGACTCGAAGACCGGTTCGACGATCCGGACGCAGACGGCCGCTTCGATGCCGGCACGGATGTCCGCCGGATCATACTGCTTCTTGTAAAATCCGCGGACCACCTGCACCAGCGCCTCGCGGAAAGCGGCGAGGTGGGTGCCGCCCTGGGACGTGTTCTGGCCGTTGACGAAGGTGTAATACTCCTCGCTGCTCTCCGCGGTGTGCGTGAAGGCGATCTCGATGTCCTTGCCAACCAGGTGGATGGGCGGATAGAGCGCCTCATTTTCCATTTCCTCGCGCAGGAGATCCAGCAAGCCGTCCTTCGAGCGGAATTTCTTGCCATTGAATACCACGGTGAGCGCCGGATTCAGGTATGAATAATACCGGCACATCTTCTCCACAAAGGCCTCCTTGTACTTCGCCTTGGCGGGGAAGATCGTGCGGTCGACCTCAAAGGCCAGGCGGGTGCCGTTCGCTCCTTCATCGCGCCGCGGATGCTTCATGTCCACGGTGAGCTGGCCTTTCGAAAACTCGAGCGCCTTGGTCTCGCCATCGCGCCAGGCCTGGATCTCGAAGAAATCGGAAAGCGCGTTCACCGCCTTGATGCCCACGCCGTTGAGTCCCACGGATTTCTTGAAGGCCTCGCTGTCATACTTCGCCCCGGTGTTGATCTGGGCGGCGCAGTCGAAGAGCTTGCCGAGCGGAATGCCACGGCCGAAATCCCGCACCTCGACGCGGCCCTGCTCGTCGATGTCCACGCGCACCTCCTTGCCGTGGCCCATGATGTGCTCGTCGATCGAGTTGTCCACCGCCTCCTTGAGCAGGATGTAGAGGCCGTCATCGGGCGAGGAGCCGTCGCCAAGCTTTCCGATGTACATGCCGGGGCGCATGCGGATGTGTTCGCGCCAATCGAGGGATTTGATGTCAGCTTCGGTGTATTCTGCGGCCATGGGAAAATCGTTTCGGGAGTCCTAAACGGTTCCCCGGCGGCACGCAAGGGCGGGAAGCGGCGGGAATCAGCCGCTCCACTCGTCGAGATTCCGGTGCTCGAGCAGGAAGTCCGCCTGCGACAGGGGGGCGACGTGCGGGCAGGCCCCCAGCCACTGGTGAAGCTGTTCTTTTTCGAGGTTGCCGAGGATGCAGGAGGCGGATCCGCCGATCACCCCGTCGCCGTACATGGCGGCGAGGAGCCTGCGCTTCAGTTCCACTTCGAGAGGCAGGTGGCGGCCTCCCGCCGGCCAGTGCGGGTCATACGGAACTTCACGGTGGATTCCGCCCATGACGGACACCCTAGCACGGCCGAAGCACGAGCGCCAGAGGTTTCGCCGGGGAATTACGATGCGCATCGTAGAACCGCACCGGACGCCTGCGGATCCTCAGTGTGCCTTGGCAAGGACCGCTTTGAAGGGCCAGAGGAGGGTGCCGATGAGCGAGCCGGACACCTTGGCGTAGGCGATCATCGGCAGGGTACCGATGCGGATGAGCGGCTTCACCGTGCGGGCCAGCGCCTCGCTGCGCGAATACCAGACGGAGAGCGTCATGATGATCGTGATACCGATGAACTTCTGGCCGGGCGTGATGTGGAGCTTGGTGTGGAAGAAGGTCTCGGCAGTCATCTCGACGAGGAGGATGAGTCCCACGTAGCCGATGAGAAGAAAGGCGGTGTGCTGGAGGATGGGATACTTTTCCACCAACCTGAGGCTGAGGGTGGCGAACATCCACAACGCAAGCAGACCCAGGCAGACTCCCACGCAGACCACCCGGATGTCCGGGCTCATCGCCACCGCGGTGACGACGTTGTCCACGCTGAGGCTCAGGTCCATGAGCTGGATGGCGAACACCGTGGGCCAGAAGCCCCTCGCTTTGGTGGGGTTGGTGTCCGGATCGTCATCGTGTTCGGCCGCGAAGTTGCTGAAATGCTCCGCCATCAGGTGGATCAGATAGAAGGCGCCAAGGAACTTCACCCACAGGTTGGCCATGATGAAGCCCACGAAAAACAAAGCGATCCCGCGGAAGAGGTAGGCCCCGGCGAGGCCCATCCTCAGAGCAAGCTTCTTCTGCTTCTCCGGCAACTGCGCCGCGAGCGTGGCGATGGCCAGAATGTTGTCCACCGAAAGCAGTCCCTCGATGATGATGAGCGAGATGATGACGGGAGCAGCCTCCCGGAGGTAGGGAATGATTTCGGCGAACATGGCGGGCACCTTCTGATTTCGGGGTTTTTTGTTAGGCGAGGGAAGCGAAAAGAAAATGAGCGGACCGCGTTCCTTCCGCTGGACGGTGCATAAATGAAAAATCCCCGCTTGGCACCTTCATGATAAGATACAGGCGGCAAATGCCAAGCCACGCGGAGCAAGCACGCTTGTCGCGGGACACCGCATTTCGCATGCTGCGATCAGAAAAGGGCCGGACGGGCTCATTGCGGTTCCAAGCCCCTTGAAGGGATGGGGCCGCGGAAACCACCGCCTTTCATCCACATCCACCGCCCCGACCGGGGGCTCAAATGAACCAATGCCATGGACAACCTCACGTTCGGACTGACCATGCTCATCGTCGGCATGGGAGGCACATTGATCACCCTGTGGACGCTTGCCATTTTGATCGGCTGGCTGACACGCATCTGCCAATCCAAGGAGGAAGGAGGCTCCCGTGAGTGAAGCCATCCTCAATGCCCTGACCGCTCTCGGAGCAGGCGCTCGCTACTTCGTATCGCCGGACGGCTGGCCGAACCTGGTCATGATCGGCATCGCCCTCGGAATGTTCTGGTTGGCCATCCGCAAGGATGTGGAACCGCTGCTTCTCCTTCCGATCGGCTTCGGGTGCCTGCTGGCCAACCTGCCCCTCAGTGACGTGATGGACCAGGATGGCTTCCTTCGCGTGATGTACAACATGGGCATCGAGAACGAGTTGTTCCCTCTGCTGATCTTCGTGGGCATCGGTTCGATGACGGATTTCACTCCCCTCTTGGCGAGGCCGAAGATGATTCTTTTCGGCGCGGCGGGCCAGTTGGGGATTTTCCTCACGCTGTTGGTGGCGCTTGCGCTCGGATTTCCGAAAGAACTGGCGGTCTCGGTGGCATCGATCGGCGCCTGTGACGGGCCTACGGTGATCTACGTGTCCAATCTGTTCGCCGGGCTTGGAAAGATCGATTCCTCGATGGTGGGCGCGCTGGCGGTCGCTGCCTACTCCTACATGGCCCTGGTGCCAATCATCCAGCCACCGATCATGCGCCTGATGACCACCGAGAAGGAGCGGGCCACGAAGATCCCTCCGTCGAGCAACAAGGTGCCGAAGAGCGCCCTCATCTTCTTCCCGATCCTCGTGGTGGTGCTCACCGGCATCATCGCGCCGAAAGGGCTGCCGCTGATGGGCTCGATCATGCTGGGGAACTTCCTCAAGATGAGCGGTGTGGTCACGCGACTCACCAAGGCCAGCGAGAACGAGATCGCCAATGTCAGCACGCTTTTCCTCGGCCTCGCCATCGGCGGCACGATGGACGGGCATGAGTTCCTCAAATCCCAGACGCTCCAGGTTTTCGCGCTGGGGCTGATGGCCATCATCGTCGACACCGTGGGCGGACTCGCACTCGGGAAAATCTGGTACCGCCTCTCCGGCGGAAAAATGAACCCGCTGGTCGGCGCGGCGGGAATCTCCGCCTACCCGATGGCGGCCCGCATCGTTCAGGTGGAGGGGCTCAAGGCCAACCACCAGAACCACCTGCTCATGCACGCCATGGGAGCCAATACCGGCGGACAGATCGGCTCGGTGATGGCCGCCTCGATCATGCTCGCCATCCTCAAAGGCCTCGGCCTGATCTGATTCCGGCGCGCCCGGTCCGGAATCCGGCGCTGCGGTGGATTGCGGATTGACGGGACGCCCGTGTTTCGGCGAATACCGGGCAGGCCCTCCCCTTCCACCTCGCGGCTCCGGGAGGACGCGGACCCTCCATCCGGCATCCCGACATGAGTCTCCTCTTCTTCAAGCGCGTCCTCGCCAACCCGGTCCAGGTTGGTTACCTCGTGCCAAGCTCGCGTTTCCTCACCCACAAGACGGCGAAGTTCATCGACTACTCACGCGCCAGGACCATCGTCGAACTCGGCCCCGGCGAAGGCTGCCACAGCCGCCGCATCGCCCGCCGCCTTGGCGACCACTCGAAACTCATTCTCATCGAGCTGGACCCTCATTTCACGGAACACCTGCGCAAGCAGTTTTCCCACGACAAGCGGGTCTCGGTGGTCAATGCCAACGCCCTCCAGCTCTCCGAAACCCTGGACTCGCTCGGCATCTCCGAGCCGGACTACATCGTCTCCGGCATTCCTTTCACCATCATGGAACGCGGCCTGCGCGAGCGCCTGCTCGCCAACATCGCCAACTCGATGGGCCCCGAAACCCGCTTCATCACCTACCAGGCCTCGCTCAAAATCTCCGACCGCGAGGACTTCGACCTCGTCCGCCGCGAGCGCTGCCTGTTCAACGTGCCCCCGCTCCACGTCATGGAGCTGCGCAAGTCCGCCAACCCGGACCCCAACTGACCCGCATCACCGGATCAGGAAATACAGCGCGATCTTGAACACCCCCACCCAGACGATCGAGACCTGGGTCACATTCAAGGCCCGCGCCCCGGACGACTCCGCCGGATCGTCCGGATGCAACCCGAACAAGCGGTCGTAGCGCAGCAGCATCCACAACCCGAGGCCACACCAGCCCACCAGGAACAAAAACAGGACGCACTTGAGCAAAACCATAACCTCTGCCCGCATCGAAGCCCCGCACCGCCCCGCAGGCAATCGCATTCCTTGGTTCATCGCAGGTTTTTGTTGATATTGAGAATCGATTTCAATAAGATCGAGCGGTGTCCGATTCCGCTTCCTGGTTGCCCTTGGATTGTCCCTCGCGAACGCTTTGCCGGACGACCTGGGGGAGATCGGAGGACTTACAGATCGGGATGCTGAAAGGGGTGGTCGCGGAGAGCGGGTGGAAGTGGCGGATCCGCTCGGCGGAGTCCTTGTGGTTGTGGCTGAACGTGGCGGGAGAAGGGCTGATCTGGGGTCCGCGGGAGCGGTTTGTTCTGAAGCCCGGGATGTTTGCGATGAGCGGCGGTGGGTCGGAAGGGCTGTGGACCTGCATCCGTCACCCGGGAGAGCACCGGGTGGACTGGGTGGAAATCCCCCGCCCCTGGCTGCGGCAGCGGGTGGGTGCGGAGACGTCGGCGCTGCGCGGCGGTCTGGCAAGCTGGCTGCAATCCGGGACGGCAGTGGCGTTCTGTGGGCTGATGGGCGTCTGGGAGAGAGACCTGAGCGAGGCGCTGGGAAAGGCGGATGAAGGCAGCGGCCCGGCACGATTCGTGGCGGAGGCGCGGGTGCTCGAGTGGGCGGCAGAGAGGATTTTCGAGCATCCGGCATCGATCGCATCCGCCGCCGGGGGTGACTGGGTGGCTGGAGGAGATCCGGTGAAGCGCGCCGTGCTGCTGCTGCGGGAACGCATGGACCAACCGCTCGACCTCTCGAAGATCGCAAAATCCGTCGGAGTTTCCCCCCATCATCTGTCGCGGCGGGTGCGTGGGGAAACGGGCATGACGCTGCAGCAGCATCTGCGCCGCTTGCGGATCGGCCACGCCTGCGAGGCACTGGCGGGCGGCAGGATGAATGTGACCGAAGCCGCGCTTGAGGTCGGTTATCAAAGCTTGAGCCACTTTGCGAAAGCCTTCCGCGAGGAAACCGGGATGAGCCCGCGGGACTGGCTGGCCTCACGGCGATCCGGGTGAATCCGGAGCTTCCAAAACGCAATCCACCGCTCAATCCGCGCATCCGGCCGTTAGCGGGAGCCGGGCCGGGCCGCTAGCCTGCGGCCCTCATGAATGCCTGCACACGCGCTCTTCCCTTCCTTTGCCTCCTGGCAGGTGCCAGCCCCACATCGGCTGCGCCGACACTCACCAAGCTCGCTGATTTCAACAACAGCGCGCCGCTTTTTCAGGCACATCCGCAAAACGTGAACGACTCGCCTGTCCTCATCGGCAACCAACTCTGGTTCACCTGCGAGAAGGGCGGATCCAACGGAGCCGGCTCCATCTCCACCTTCGACATCGCCACCCACACCGTCGCCACCGTGCTGTCGATGGACAACGCCACCGGCCAGACGCCGAAAGCCACTCCCACCGTGGACGGGGACTTCCTCTATGTGACGACCATCGGCAGCACCTCCGGATCGATCTTCAGCACCCTCTTCCGCTTCAACCACCGCACCGCAGGCTACGACGCCGAGCTGTGGGAGGCCGCCAGTGGCAGCAATCCCTCGGCCCGCGCGCCTTGGGGCGGAGTCACCGTCATCGATCGCGGACCCGGCCAGGGAAAGGATCTCTATTTCACCACCTACAACGGCGGACCTAACAACACCGGCACCATCCAACGCCACCGGACGGACACCGGCATCACCACCCAGATCCATGTCTTTCCCAACTCGCCCGGTGGAAAGTTTCCCTACAAGGGCTTCACCGCCGTGGGCACGGACCTTTATTTCACCACCTTCAACGGCGGCGCCGGCCTTGGCACCATCGGCAAGCTCGATGCCTCCATCCGCGGCGCGGAAACCGTCACCACGCTCGCCGCCATGCCCGCCTCCGCGGAACCCGCCACCCAGCTTCCCTCCCACAACCCCTACTACCGGGCCCTCGACCACTCGCTCTACTTCACCACCGTAGGCACCAACACCCAGCCGGGCGCGTTGATGAGGTTCGATCTCACCCTCCACCAACTCAGCATCGTCCACCGCATCCAGGGCGGCCCCACCACCGGCAACTACCCGGAGGGAAACAAATGCTACGGCCCCGTGGCGGAGTGGAACAAGGCGCTCTACTACACCACCATCGGCGGCGGTGCGAATGTGCCGACCGGCACCGGCGCAGGCGGCACCATCAACCGCTACGACCTCCGCACCGGCGCGCACGAGACGCTCTTCCACCTCGATGCCGGCACCAACAACGGACCCGGAGGCGAGATCCGCGGCGGCTGCGTGTTCAACGGCTCCCCCACCCAGCCTGCCTTCTATCTGATTCCGAAACAGGGCGGGCTCCACGACCACGGCACCGTCCTGCGCATGGACCTCGATCCACCGCTCCCGCCATCGACCTACGAGACCTGGCTCTCCCTCCACCCCTCGCTCACCGGCCCCTCATCCGTCCTCGCGGCGGATCCGGATCAAGACGGATTCGACAACCGCACCGAGTTTGCCTTCGGCACGGACCCGGCTTCCGCCAGCGGTGGCACCGGCCACCAGGCCCTCGCGGAGGCCGGCCAACTGGAGATCCGCTGGACCGCACGCAGCGACGGCAGCATCATCTATCAGATTCTCGGCAGCCCCACCCTCGGTGCGGCACCGCAGCCATGGCAGGCGATCCCGGCCACGCAGGAAATCATGACCTCGCCGGATATCGCCGTGCCCGTGGGCTACGAGCGCCGCCGCGTGATCCTCCCGCTCGCCGATGCCCGCGGCTTTTTCCGTGTGCAGGCCACTCTTCAAGCCAACGCCCTGCCATGAAGCGCCGCCCCTCCCACTTCGCGGCCGGGTTCACCCTCGGGGAAATCCTCACCGTGATTCTCATTCTCTCGGTTCTCGTCATTCTCATTTTCCAGATGGCGTCCCGCTCCATCGAGCGAGCCCACCATGCGGTGGACATCCTCAAACTGCGCCACATCAACTCCGCCATCGTCGCCCGCGCCATCGAAAACAACGGCATCGCCTACACCAAACAGGAAACCGGAAACTCGGTCTACCGCCAGTGGGACGATCCGCTGAGCCTCTGCCAGGTGCTCTCCGGCTTCCTCTCCGGCGAGGAAGCCTGGATGAGCCCCTCCGCCAACTCACGCCACCGGAAATACCGCAACAGCTATGCCTGGTCCCAGGCGCGGAAGATCTCGTTCGACCTCGAAAACCCGGAGAAAAGCCAGCGCACCACCCAAATCGAAAACCCCGCCACCGTGCTCACCGTTTGGAACAACTTCTGTTACACCCTGCCTTCCGGATTCAACCGCCCGGAATCCAACAGCGTGGGCCCCAAGCCCGCCGCCGCCAACTTCCACCACCGCCCGTGGAACCGCAGGACCGCGGTGAACTGGTTCTACCTCGACGGCCATGTGGAGACTTTCTAACATTCTAACATCAACGCTGGTGGCCACCGCGTTTGCGGCCACCGCCACTCCGGAATTCGCCACCCGCGAGGAACTCCTCGCCTGGCTGCGCACCGAGTATGCCAAGCCCCCCGCCGCCTGGCCCGCACCCGTGCTCGATGAAGGCGTGCCGCACCGCGAACTCGCCACCCCGGGCCCCGCCCCCTTCCCCGAGGGCATGGAGCCCACCCGCGAGAAAAAGGAACTCGGCCTCTCGCTCTTCTTCGATCCCCGCCTTTCCGGATCGCAGCAGATCTCCTGCTCGCGCTGCCACGATCCGGAAAAAGGCTGGGCCGATGGCCGCTCGCTCGCCCAGGGCGTCTTCATGGGCCAGCTCACCCGCAACACCCCGGGCCTCCAGGGCGTCGGACACCACACCTCGATCTTCTGGGACGGCCGCTCACCCAGCCTCGAAGCCCAGGCCGCCGCCGTGATCACCCACCCCAAGGAAATGGCGGGAAACCCGGAGAAAATCGTCCGACGACTCGCCGCCGTGAAGGACTTTTACCCGCCGAGATTCAAAGCCGCCTTTGGCGATGAATCGATCACCTTCGAGCGCATCCTCCAGGCCATCGCCGCCTTCGAGCGCGGACTCACCACCGGCCGCAGCCGCTTCGATCGCTTTCTCGCCGGCAAACAAGACGCCCTCAACGATGCGGAGCTCCACGGCCTCCACCTCTTCCGCACTCAGGCCCGCTGCCTCAACTGCCACAACGGCCCCCATTTCTCCGACGGGCTTTCCCACAACGCCGGACTCACCTACTATGGTCGCCGTTTTGAGGACCTCGGCCGCCACACGGTCACGGGCAAGGCTGAAGACGTCGGCAGGTTCCGCACCCCCTCGCTGCGCAACGTCGGCCGCACCGGGCCCTGGATGCACCACGGACTCTTCCCCACCATGCGCGGCGTCCTCAACCTCTACAACGCCGGCATGCCGCGCCCCGCCCGCAAGGATCATCAAAAGGACGATCCCCTCTTCCCGGAAACCAGCCCGCTCCTCAAGCCGCTCCATCTCAGCCCCGACCAACGCGCCGACCTTGAGGCCTTCCTCATGTCCCTCGACGAGCCCCCCATGCGCGTGCTCACGCCGCCTTTCCCGCCACTCGGCCCCTGAAGGAGGGCGCTTGGTTGTTAGATGCCGGTTCGCCAGCACCTCGCCTGCGGGCAAGATTGACTCGCCGCAGGGCGCGGATGAAGCTCCGCGGCGATGAACGACCTCATTCTGGGAATCGACCTTGGCACCACCCATTCGGCCGTGGGCGTGGTGGATTCCGGGTTTCCGATCCTTTTGGCCGATGCCGACGGCCGGCGGATCACGCCGAGCGCGGTGTATCTGGGGGCGGACGGCACGGTGGAGGCAGGATCCCGGGCCTTGCGCCGGCGGACACTGGAGCCGGGCCGGGTGGTCACCAGCATCAAGCGCCTGATGGGCCGCCGGGCGGCCGAGGTGGAGGACGATTTCCCGCTGCCTGTGGAAGCGGGCGGCGATGGCCTGCCGCGCGTGCTCGGAAAGACACCGGAGGAAATCAGCGCGGAGATCCTCATCGAGTTGAAACGGGTGGCCGAGTGGCGCATGGAAACCCCGATCCACAAGGCGGTCATCACCGTGCCTGCCTATTTCAACGACGCCCAGAGAGCCGCCACCAAACGGGCCGGGGAAATGGCCGGGCTGGAGGTGCTGCGCATTCTCAACGAACCGACCGCCGCCGCACTGGCCTACGGTCTCGACAAACTTGGCGAGCGCTCACGCGTCGCCGTCTATGATCTCGGCGGCGGCACCTTCGATCTCTCGATTCTCGAAATGCAGGACGGCGTCTTCCAGGTGCTGGCCACCCATGGAGACACCCGTCTGGGCGGCGATGATCTGGACGCGCTCATTCTGCACCGGATCGAGGAACGGGCGGGCATCGACCGGGTGTCCGGCACCGAACGCGTGCGCTTCATCGAGGAGGCGGAGCGCGTGAAGCGGCTTCTATCCGAATCGGAGGAGGCGGTGTTCCGCATTCCGTTCCGTGAAAACGGGCCGGGCATCGAGGAAACCCTGACCCGCGCCGAACTGGAGGCCCTTGCGGCGCCATGGATCCAGCGGAGCATCCGCCACTGCCGCCAGGCCATGGCCGATGCGGCGTTGAAGCCCGCCGATCTGGATGCGGTGGTGCTGGTGGGCGGCAGCACCCGGATTCCCGCCGTGCGCCGCGAGGTGGCGCGCTTTTTCGAACGCGAGCCGGATGTTTCCCAACACCCCGACGAGGCGATCGCACTGGGTGCGACCATTCAGGGCGGAGTGATGAGCGGGGCCCTGCGCAAGATGGTGCTGCTGGACGTCACTCCGTTGAGCCTCGGCATCGAGACCTTCGGTGGATTGATGAACGTGCTCATCCCGCGCAATACGACCATCCCCTGCAAGGCCGGCGAAATGTTCACGAATGCGGCGGACGGCCAAAAGGCGATGAAGGTGCGCGTGCTGCAGGGCGAACGCGAGATGGCGCGGGACAATTGGGAGCTGGGCGGCTTCGAGGTCGCTTTCGAAGCCTCGCCCAAGGGCCGTGCCCGGGTGGGCGTGCAGTTCCGCATCGACGAGAACGGCATCCTGGAAGTGCTCGCGCGCGACGTCGCCACCGGCATGGACACCGTGGTGAAGCTCGGCAATGCGGCTGTGAATGTGGACGATGAGGCCGTGGAAAATATGGTCAGCGAGTCGGTGGAACACGCTTTCGAGGACATGGCCGAGCGCGTGTTCACCGAAGCCAGGCTGAAGGCGGAGGAACTGCTGCCCGCCGTGGAAACCGCACTTGCCGCAGGTCTCGCCACCGATGCGGAACGCGTGGAAATCGAGAGCGCCGCCGCCGCGGTCCGCGCCGCCCTTGCGAGCGGAGCCGCCAACCCGCTCAAGGCCGCCGTGCAAAAGCTCGATCAGGCCACCGAGGCCCTTGCCGCCCGCCTCGTGGAGCAGGCGATGGACGAGGCGCTCGAACGCCGCTTGTGAGAGAGAACAAGCGAGCGGGCGTTTTCGGTTTTCTCTGGCGGCATGATTTGCCACGATGTTGGAGTGAAACGAATCGGATGGGTGCTGTTGATCCGGCTCCTGAGGGTGTCTTGGGATTGCCTAGGGAGGCTGCCGAGTCCGCTCACCAGTCGTCGCCGAGGCCGTAGCGGCCGGCGAGTTCCAGCAGGTCGCCGCGCATCGGCCATTCGTCCGGGCGTTCGCTGGACTGGTGGCGCTTGCTCGCTCCCTTGAGCATCATGCAGCCGGTGTTGTCGCCGATCTTGCCGATGGCATCCACCTCGTCGGGCGAGAGGCGCACGTCCGGCAGCGCGGCAAACTCGCGGATCTTGTCCTCGATGGGCCGCGCGCCTTCTCCGGATTCCTGGATGAAGGTGGGCACCACGCTTTCCACGGCGGGATGGCTGAGGTTCCAAATGGAAGCGAACTGGAGCAGGGTGAGGCCGTATTTCTCGGCCACGGGCTTCATGCGCTCCGCCTTCTCCATGCCGTGCTGCACCCAGCCCTCGGGGCGGTAGGTGCGGTGGTCGCCGGGTTTGAACTCATGGCCGGGCAGGGCGAGGTCGCCATGGAAGACGCCGCCGTGATCGACCACGCGCGTCATCACCTTCACGCCATGGGTTTCACAAGCGGGCAGCGTGAGGCCGACGGGCCAGGGCTCCAGCGGATTGAGAATGAGCATCGCCCAGTCGATCAGTTCGCCGAAGCGCTCGAAGCTGCCCACCAGGTCGAGCGAGAATCCATTGGCCGGCCCCGGCGCGATGCCGAGCATGCGGGTGAGGCCTTCGTCCTTGGCGTCCTTCATCGCATTCCAGACGGCGTCGCTGGTGTAGCCGAGTTCGTCGGGATTGTGGAGCATGAGCAGGTCGAAGTGATCCGAGCCGCAGCGTTCGAGTTCCCTGGAGGCGGCCATGCGGACGAAGCCGGCATAGCCCTCGGGCCCGCGCAGTTCGGCATCGGTGAAACGCGGGTAACCCCTGGCCCCCTGCCGCTGGCCTTCGTAGAAATCGTGGCCGATCATGCCCACCAGGCTGTAGGTCGAGCGATCCACGCCTTTGAGCGCACGGCCTAACAGCTCGTCCGCCTTGCCGTTTCCATACACATCGGAAGTGACGAAGGTGCGGATACCGGCCTGATAGGCGGTCTCGATGCAGCCGATGAAGCGGTCCTCGGGCAGGGTTTCTCCGAAGTGCATGAAGCGGCCGCCGCTCCAGGTGCCGTAGGCTGTGGTGGTGGGATCCATAATCGCGTGGCGGATGACTAGTCCCGCGCCTGCGCCCGGTCAACCTCAAGCCGCGGAGACCCGGGAGGATTCCAGCAGCCGTGTGACCTCCGGGATCAGCCCGTCGAAGTGGCTCACCACGCTGAATTCGCCGTCGTAGCACCAGGTTTCCAGCAGCTTGATGAGGGGCGTCCAGAAGGAGCGGCCTGCGGCGTCCACGCGGTCATAGACGACCACCGGTTTGTCGCGCATCGAGGGATGCCGCTGATGCTTGAAGATCATCAGGGCGAGCATTTCCTGCACGGTGCCCGATCCGCCCGGGAAGATGACGAAGGCGTCCGAGCGCTCGATCATGATTTCCATGCGCGTGTAGATGTCCGGCTTGAGCCAGAAGCTGGAGAGCCCCTCGGGCAGGCCTTCGAGCTCGATGATGTGGGGCACATTCGATCCACCGGTCCAGCCGCCGGCATCCACCGCACCGCGGACGACCTCGCCCATGATGCCGGAGTTTCCCGCACCGGAGACGCAGCCGTATCCCGAGCGCGCCAGATCGCGGCCGAAATCGTAGCCATCCTTGAGGTAGGCCGGATCCTCGATCGAAGCGGAGCAAAAGACACAGACATTACCGGCGTGATCCGCAGGCAGCGGGGTCTCGAAGGAATCGACCGGCTGTGCGCCGCTGCTGTGGCGCCCGGCGTCCGGCAGCGGGCGGCTGGAGGCGGCCTGGAGGAGATCGATCACCTCGTCGGTGGTGCTGGCGGTGAGCAGGTAGTCGCGGTGGTTCTGGCGGATGGTGCCGAGCGCGTTGAGATGGTCCAGCAGCGCGAGGAAACCATCCCACGAGCCGTCCGAGTTGAGCAACACGGTGGGCTTGGAGGCCAGGTTGCGGTCGAGCGTCTGATAGCCGACGAAAATGGAGACCGCTTTGAAAAGATCCTCCAGCGTGGCTCCCGGAGTGAAGACGAAGGCGTCCGACTCGATGATCTTGCGCTCGATGTTGGAGAGCGAGATGCGTTGGTCGCCATTCGAATTGTAAATGTCCCAGCCGCGGGAAAAGAGGCTGTAGAGGAGGCGTGCGCGGATTTCACGGTTGGGGTCCCGTTCGCTGCGAACGGTTCCCGCGAGTCTGACTTTGGGCATGGGAGGGGTGGGTGAAACGGGTGAAACAAATCCCCGGATCGCGTGGAACGCACCCGGGAATCTCCAAAGGAAAGCAGAAATCCCCGGATTTGCAATGCGCCGTTGCATCTTGCCGCCACCCCGCCCCCTCCCCACCGTGGCGATCCTGCGGACTCGATCCGGTATCGACAGCGGGCCCTCCCTGCGCCATCGTCGCGGCGATGATGATCCGTTTCCCCTCCGTCCTGATGATCCTTGCAGCCACGGCGCTCGCGGCCTCCGCGGCCCCGCGATTCGCGCTGATCCGGGTGAAGGACATTTACTCCGAACTGCCATCGACCGCGGCGCTCCAGGAGGAGGTCAAGAAGGACCGCGAAGGGATCATGAAGGACTCGCGCGCCGAGGACCTGCGCCGCATCATCTCCGAACTCCAGGGCATCCAGGCCAAGCTTTCCGACAAGGACAATCCGCCCGACGAGGAGACCGGCAAGAAGCTCGCCCGCTCCTACGAAATCAAACGTCAGGAAGCCCAGACGCTGCAGAAGGAATTCGAAAACTTCCGCACCGAGCGCGAAAAGGAAATCAACCGGCGCATGGTGGCCGGCATGCGGGCCTCGCTCGACCGGATCGTGGACACCTCGCGCCGCATCGCCAAGGAGCGGGGCTTCGACATGGTGCTCGACAGCTCCGGCAACACCAACACCGGCGTGCCCTTCGTCCTTCACAGTGCCCGCCAGACCGACCTCACCGACGACGTGCGGGCCGCCATGAAGGATGCGGAAAAGGCCGCCGCCCCCGCCACTCCACCGGCCCCGGCCGCTCCGGCACAGGCGGATGCCGCCAAGCCCGCCCCCAAGCCCAAACGTTGATCCTTCCAAGCTCATGGACCTTCTTCACAAAGCACTTCAGCAGGAATTCAGCTGGGGCCTCATGGTGGGCCTGCTGATCGCCGGGTTTTTATGGAAATCCGGCTTCACCGCCCGCCGCCAGGCCGCGCGGGAGATCAAGCGGCTCGAAGCTGAGATGAAGGAACTGCAAGGGCATCTCAACACCCAGCTCAAGATCAACGCCACCGGCAACGAAACGCTCCAGGCCGAGCTCAACGCGCTGAAGCAACAGAACGAGACCCTGCGCGTGAACCACGCCACCCTCCAGCAGAAACCCGGCCGCGCCGAACAACGGCAACTCCAGATCTACGACATCGCCATCCGCGCCATGCGCGAGCAGGCCCCGGGATTCGCCCCGGCCTGGGAAAAGGCCCTGCGCCACGGCGAGGCAGAGGTGGACGCCGCAGAGTCCGGCCTGAAAAAACTCGTCCGCCGCGTCATCCCCGGCCTCGGCAACAGCACACCTTCCAGCCCCGTCACCCTCGAAGACCCCGGCAGCAACGTATGATGGCGGGTTTTCTCCATCGAGGGATGTTAGAGTTGTCAGCCATCGGCTCCACTGGGCCCGGAAACCCGGGTTGATTCCTGAATCCGGGATTTTCAAACTACTGAAAACACGGGCAATGCCATCAAACGCTCGACGTGTTGTCTCATGAGGATCCTTCCTCAAGTGTTCGCTATTCTCCTTGCCGCATCCGGCGGGTTGAGGGCTGTCTCACCGGAAGACTTACGTCCGCCGGACGATCTGATGTATGTCTTTGAGCGTCCGCCCATGTACGGGTCCAAAGACGAATTCACCGCATTTTTTTCCGAACAGAGAAAGAAGATCCTAGAAGCGAAGGACATTACCGACCGCTTGTATGATTTGCTCTGGCCCGCGGTTGAGGCAGGCAGGGAGGACCTGTATCAGCCGATTTTCCGTGCTTTGAGAATACGCGGCGATTTGGCTCCCGATCAACTGGACAAAATCGCCGAGCGCGTGAGGGAAACCGCCACACCTGCCGTGGCTAACACCAGTACCACCGAGCGCTACTTCGTGGAAAGCGCGGCGAGCATGCTGGGTTCCTATCCTTCCCCCAAACACGAGGAACTCCTGCTTTCGTTGCTCACGATGGGTGATGAATGCTGGAGTCGAGCGGCTGCCGGTTCGTTGGCAGAATCCGGCTCTAAGCGCTCGATCGAACCCTTGCGTCGATGGATGGCAGAACGCGCTGCGCAGGGAGACCCAAAGATCAGGGATGAATTGTCCGCCGGGATGGGCAAGACCACTTGGAATGACCGGATGGCAAAGGCTATCGAAAAACTCGAAAAGCGCGTCGCCGCCGTCGAGCGCCAATCATCGCAACGCCATCGCCAGGTTCCCACGCCACAAGAAGCCAACTCCAATCCACCGAAGTCCAGCTTCCCTCAGGAGCAGGCCAAATCCATCGCAGTGCTCTTTGCAGGTGTGTTGTTCGTGCTCGCCTTTGTTTATTACCTCCTTGGACGGCGCGGCCGCGCCTAGATTCGGATGGGCGATGTTTCGGCGATGGTTTGCTTGCGGTGAATCAATCTAACAAAGATGGGAACGCTATGACCCTCTGGGTTTGTGTTCTTGTGGCAAGTGTCCCGTTAGTCAGAAGTCGTTTCCGAAACGGTTGAAACGCCCTGCATGTGGTCGATCGTTCGGAGTTCAAGGATTCAGCTCGAGTCTCGCTATTCTGCATACACAGCCGTAAAAGTAAGCAATTCGATGACACCGATGATCAAGCGGCCGTGCGAGCGGCTTTGGAAGTGCGGGCGTCGAGCCATTTTTCCGGGGTGATGCCACCGGCCTGACCGGCTTTCATGGCGGCAGGCGGGTGAGCACACTGTAATTCGCGGAAAAGGACCGGACTTGCTCATCAATCCACCCCAAGCATGGAACTTCGGCACCCATAAGGAAGGAGAACACGCCTGTCCGCCACCGCCCCCAGGTAGGGACCGACCTCCGGGCGGTCCTCGCCAAGGAGTGGCGAATGAAATGAAACGCTAAGCGCCGCCGCCTCCTCTCCGCTCGTGCAATGCCTCATCGGATTGCGCCGCGACAGGCGCTCCCAATCCATCGTCCGAATGTATTCCTCCTGCGGCTCGATGAGGCCCTTGGCTTCCGGTAGCAACTCTTTAATGACCGAGGCATCCAGCACTGTGTCCGCCTCGCCTGCCCGGGGGTTCCGCACCTCAGCGACATCCCAAGAATGGTAAAACAGCTCCACTGGGCCGAGGCGTTCCAAGGGCGCAATCACATGCCGGCGCAGACATTTAATCGTGTAAGGCAGGCTTCGGTGAACGAGGCCGTGGAGGAGGAGAAATGTGGAGCGCATCTAATCTCGGATAGCTCTTTTTCTGGCCTTGGGATCTGAAATAGCATCAATCCAAGGCTTCGCCTCGGCAGCAGAGCCGGAATTCTTCAGCCATACCACCATTTCGGCTATGGCTTCGTCGCGAACGAGACCTTTGGGCAACTTTGAAATCGTCGAACTGGCTGCCAGCGGGCCGCTTGCCATTGCAGCACCAGCGATTGTCGATGCTGCAAGACGCACAGACGACTCATTACTCCCCTCAGAGGCCAAAGCAAACCCTTCAGAGAGACTCTTCAAGCCAAGGGAGCGGCAAACGATGCTAAAATCCGCATCGTTCAAACTCTTTAATACCCCCTCTTCACGCATATCCCCAATTCGATAAATGGCTTCAGCACCCAAAATCGCCTCGCGGAGATTCTTTAAATCGTTTTGGTTGTTAGATAACTTCTCAGCGAGCAGAAATTTCTGTTTGATGTCATGGACTGGACCTAGTTTGCTAAAAATCCGAGGCAGATGTACAAACAATATCGCCCTTTTTTCTAAAGGAATGTCATTAATAAGCTGGTGCAAGTAGCTGTAGTTTCCATTGGCAGCGATGACTTCAGAAGCTTTTAAAAACTCGGAGATTAAGCGCTGATTGTCTGACATCATGAGCGTATCAGCGTCCACAATTTTAAGTTTTTCATCTTTTGAACGCTTCCTTCTCGTTACATCTCTCCCATTTTCAAATTGACTACGCGCCTGCCTGCCTTGCTTTCCGAAATCGGTTCCCACATCTTGACTCCGCCTCAAAGGCGCGAGGGTCTCGTTAACCAGAAAAGCGCTGGCCAAGACACAAATCGCAACTGCAATGAATATAACTGAGAGACGTGGCATAAGACCGAGGAATGATTTGCCGTTTTATCAACGTGTCCTTGGCTGCTGCTTCAATAGCTCTTCCAGCGGCTTGGTCAATGGGCTATCAGGCATGTCAGATAACTTCAAATGCTGACTCAAGACTTGTTGTGCGTATTT
This sequence comes from Verrucomicrobiaceae bacterium, assembly GCA_027486655.1. Taxonomy (GTDB): domain Bacteria; phylum Verrucomicrobiota; class Verrucomicrobiia; order Verrucomicrobiales; family Akkermansiaceae; genus Luteolibacter. The sequence goes on from JAIXOR010000059.1 coordinate 82,026, forward strand.
GCTCTCGGTCGGGAATTCGATGGAATCAACAAACTTCTGCGCTTCGTTGCGACCTTCTTCAAGACACAAGCGCACAGCGAGATCTCCAGCTATACTTGAACGATCTAACGACTCAGGAATACTAGCATGAATCTCTTTCAGAAGATTCAGCGGAATATCCGTTCCGCGCATGTAGGTAATCGTTAGAGTTCGAAGTTCCCCAGCGGGCATTGTTGCCAGCCTGGCGGGTATTTCTTCGGGAGATTCAATCATAGCCCTCCCAAAAATTGCTTTTATTCCGGCGAGAGTGACTCCGGATTGACCTGCGGAAACTGCCACATATAGTTCATTGAGGGCCTCTGCTTTTGTTAATCTTTCGTTCTGAGAAAGTTCATCCGATAGTTGATTAAGAATGTGGACGGTATCATAATACAACCTCTTGGAAACTAAATCTCCTCTCTGGAGTTTCGTTTTTGCAATGCCTCTTATATCCCGATTGATACTCAGATTTCTGGAGGTATGAGATTCATCAGTAACCAATTCCTGCGTGGAGGATTTTGGTTTTTTGTCACACGAGATTAGAATTCCGAGAAGCAGAAAGGCAGCAACACCAATGAAAGAGGCTTGATGGTTTTGCTTCATTCTTTTATTTGGAATTTAGAAATTTTCACAATTGACTGACTTCGGACTGCGTGGAAGCTCTTGCCGAATTCTAAGGTCTTCTTGCAGAAATGATTTAATGATCAAGTTTTTCGACGATTGATTTGGCAGTGGTAATTGTCATGTTCGAAGCATATCGCAGGATAGATTCCTTCACAGATTCATGAAGCTCTTTATCTTCGATTTTGCTGCACCATTCCGCAGCTTTCAAAGGGTCTATTTGATAGTATCTCTCTGCGAGATTCGCTAGTCCTACGCTGGTGGATTCACCATTAGGCTTGGCCGAAAGCGCTTCGCCCATTTCCCTGATTGCTTCCAATGGGGCGTTTCTTGACGCTTTCTCCCATGCTAGGTTCCGCAGACTCTGATCCCCAATGCTGAGTATTTTTTCAACGGAGCAATGCGGATCTTTGTAATGGATGAACGAAAAGAAGCGCGTCACTTCATCTTTTGATAGCTCAGATTTACCGTCTGAGTTTGCAATAATACTCCAACCTGAATGCTCGTCCTGCATCAGGATGGAATTGATCGTTGCATCTTTCGTGATTGATCGAATTTTACCCTCCCGCAGAAGATTGTTGGCTTGGTCTAGTGCCTTGTATGGATTTACTCCCGCTACTCCGATCAAAGCGCCACCGATGAATTCTTGCCTGCAGGCCTCAGTCGTGTCTATCGGGATGGAGTGCAACCAGTTTTCGGGTCTTGAGGAGGCAAATGAGGAGGCAAATGCACGGTGGGCACGCATGCCTTCTTTGAATTCTCCCAGAGATTTTAACCAAGCAAATCCTTGAACTGGATCGTCACTGCCGAGTGTGCGAGCGATCTCTAAGATAAGAAAATCTCTTTCTTCGGATCCAAGAGCGAGGCCATCTAGTGCTTTCAAAGCTGAATTGATGTTGCTGTCATTTGAGATATCTCGTGCCCCCTGATTTTTCTTTTGGTTGCGGGGATTGGCTTGAATCCTCGATTCGGCATGTTTGGAAAGATCCCGACCAGAAGGAATCGCCGTTGTCTGGATTTCCCTAATAGGAAGATTCGGTCTGTGGTATAAACCCACCACAGACACCAGAATGGAAACGACCAGAATCAAAACCATTCGGTACGTTAGGAAATCATTGAACGGCCGTTTCATCGAGAATGTAAGATTAGGAGACGTTTTCAAACTCATCCCCTTTGATTGATGTTTGCAAGCATCAATCGTAGGTGGTGGTTAAGGTTCCAGCCCGCAAAAAAACGGGCGGTCCGGAGACCGCCCGTTGGGAGAGACGAAGGAAGCTTCGAATCGATCAGATTTCGTGGACCGGGAGTTGGGTGACTTCCTCGCGGACTTTTTCGGCGAGCAGCGTCGAGAGGTAGCGCTCGGTGGAGGAGCAGCCGACGGTGACGATGCGTTTGCCGGCGAATTCCGGGCGTTTGGCGATCTGCATGGCGGCCCAGACGTTGGCTCCGGTGGAGATGCCGGCGGGGAGGCCTTCCTGTTGGGCGAGGGCCTGGGCGGTTGCGAAGGCGTCCTCGTTGGAGACCTGGATCACTTCGTCGATGATGTCCACGTTGAGGTTCTTCGGGATGAATCCGGCACCGATGCCCTGGATCATGTGAGGGCCGGGTGCGCCGCCGGAGATGACCGGGCTGGCCACGGGCTCCACGGCGAAGGTTTTCATCGCGCAGCGGGACTTGAGCACCTCGGACACGCCGGTGAGCGTGCCGCCGGTGCCGACGCCGGCGACGAAGGCGTCGATCTTGCCTTCGGTATCGCGCCAGATTTCCTCGGCGGTGGTTTCGCGGTGGACCTGGGGATTGGCCGGGTTGTCAAACTGGCCGGGGCCAAATGCGCCGGGGGTTTCATCGAGGAGCTTGCGGGCCATGGCGATGGCGCCATTCATGCCGCGGGCGCGCGGGGTGAGCACGATCTCGGCACCGAGCAAGCGGAGCAGGACGCGGCGCTCCACGGACATGCTTTCCGGCATGGTGAGGATGCAGCGGTAGCCTTTGGCACGGGCGATGAAGGCGAGGGCGATGCCGGTGTTGCCGGAGGTGGGCTCGATGATCAGCCCGCCGGGCTTGAGCGAGCCATCCTTCTCGGCGGCCTCGATCATGGCCTTGCCGATGCGGTCCTTCACGCTGAAGAGCGGGTTGAAAAACTCCGCCTTCACGCAGATCTCGGCATCGAGTCCGGCAGTCACGTGGTTGAGGCGGATGAGCGGGGTATTGCCGACGGTGGCGGCCATGTTCGCAGCGATGGGCATGGTGGTGGGGTGGTTGGGAGTTTAGGGAATCGTGGGATGGAGAAACCGGAAATCGATCCGTGCAGACCGGCGTTTCAAATCTGGAAATCGGAGGAGCCGGAGTCAAGGTGGAGTCCGCATTCGTACTTCCTGCCATTGAAGCGGGTGGCCTCGGCATCGCCATCGGCGGCGGGCACCGTGCTGTGCCAGTCGCCCATGGTGACGTATCCCTTGGCGGCGAGCGGATGGCGCGGCAGGCCGTGCTGGTGATAGTAGAGGTCCACCTGGGCATCCGCCCAATCGAGGATCGGATAGGCCTTGAGTGTCTTTTTCTGGCGCTCGACGAAGGGTCGGTCGCTGCGCGTGCTGGACTGGGACCGGCGCAGTCCGCTGAGCCAGACATCGGCCCCGGTTTCGCGCAGCGCGCGGTTCATCGGCTCGATCTTGGTGAGCATGGCGTAGCGGTCCTGGTCCTCCTTGGTGCCTTCCCAGAGGTTTCCCCAGAGCGCCTGCATGCGGGCGGCGGAGAAAGTGGGCTGATAGACACGGAGGTCGAGCTTGGGCAGGAGGCCGGTGAGTTCCTCGATGTATTGATAGGTCTCGGGGAAGAGGAATCCGGTATCGATGAACACGACGGGAATCTCCGGCGCGTGTTCATGGATGAGGTGGAGCATCACCGCGGCCTGGATGCCGAAGCTGGTGGTGGCCACGAGGTGATCGCCCAACTGGTCGTAGAGGAGGCGGATCCGTTCGCCCGCGCGGAGCGGGGCGATATCGGCCGAGAGGATCTCGGGATCGAAATCGGGTTCCGCGTGGAATTTGAGTGCTTGCATGGGGTGGGGGTCAGGCCTTGAGGGCCTCTGGCTTGATATTGAGGTGGAAATCCCTGCCCTGGACGGTCTCGTTGACGTAACCGGCGCGGATGCAGAAATCGCCGAAGCGTTCGCCCGTTTCACGTTCCTTGGCATAGCGCGTGATGATGGGGGCGAGCAGGGGTTTGATATCCTCGGACTTCACGCTTTCCTTGAAGAGCTTGGAGAGGCGCTGGCCGGCGAAGCCGCCGCCGAGGTAAACATTGTATTTGCCCGGAGCGCGGCCGATGAAGGCGATCTCCGAGATGTAGGGACGGGCACAGCCGTTCGGGCAGCCGGTCATGCGGATGGTGATGGCATCGTGGCGCAGGCCGTTTTCCTCGATGGTTTCCTCCAGCTCGGTGAGCAGATCGGGCAGGTAGCGCTCCGCCTCGGCCAGCGAGAGTCCGCAGGTGGGCAGGGCGACGCAGGCCAGCGAGTTGAGACGCAGGGCGCTCTTGAGGTGGCTGTCCTTGATGCCGTATTGTTCGAGGAGCTTCTCGATCTGCGGGCGCTTGGCCGGCGAGACGTTGGCGATGATGAGGTTCTGGTTGGCGGTGAGGCGGAAGTCGCCCTCGTGCACCTTGGCGATCTCGCGCAGGCCGGTGAGCAGCGGATAGGACGGTGTGTCCAGCACGCGTCCACCCTGGATGAAGAGGGTGAGGTGGGAGTTGCCGTTCTTGTCCTCCACCCAGCCGAAGCGGTCGCCGTTGTCCTCGAACTTGAACTCGCGCACGGGGCCGAGTTCGTAGCCGAGGTATTCGTTCAACTTGGCGAGGATCCAGTCCGGGCCGTAGTCGTCCACGGTGTACTTGAAGCGCGAGTGCTTGCGGTCCGTGCGATCGCCGAAGTCGCGCTGCACGAGCACCACCTTCTCCGCGACGTCCACCGCCTGCTCGACGGTGCAGAAGCCGATGACATCGGCGAGGCGCGGGTAGGTTTTCTCATTGCCGTGGGTGGAGCCCATGCCGCCGCCGACGGCGACGTTGAAGCCGACGAGTTTTCCGTCCTCGACGATGGCGATGAAGGAAAGGCAGTTCGCATAAATGTCCACATCGTTGGAGGGCGGGACGGCGATGGTGATCTTGAACTTCCGGGGCAGGTAGGTCTTGCCGTAGATGGGCTCCACCTCTTCCTCGGAGGATTCGATCTTCTCCCCATCCAGCCAGATCTCATGATAGGCGCGGGTCTGCGGAGTGAGGTGATCCGAGATGCCCTGGGCCACCTTGAGCACGTCCGCGTGCACGTCGGAGAGATAGGGGTTTGGGTTGCACATCACGTTGCGGTTCACGTCGCCGCAGGCCGCGATGGTGTCCATGGCGGTCTGGTTGATCTCCTTGATGGTGCGCTTGAGGTTGCTCTTGATGATGCCGTGGAACTGGAAGGCCTGGCGGGTGGTGAGCTTGATGGTGCCGTTGGCGAACTGGGAGGCCATGCGGTCCACCTCCAGCCACTGGGCGGGAGTGGCCACGCCGCCGGGAACGCGGATGCGGATCATGAACGAGTAGGCCTTGTCCAGCTTGTTGCGGCGGCGCTCGGCGCGGATGTCGCGATCGTCCTGCTGATAGGTGCCGTGGAACTTGAGGAGCTGCTGGTCATCCTCGGACATCGAGCCGGTGGATGAATCGGCGAGGCCTTCCGCAATGGTGCCGCGCAGGTAGTTGCTGCGGGTCTTGATGTATTCGTTGGCGGAGAGTTTCTTTTCTTCGGACATGGGACGGGAGATTTGAAATTTGAAGTTTGGAATGTGATATCAATACACGTCGCGCTGGTAGCGTTTGGTTTTCTTCAGTTCCTCAACGTAGGCTTCCGCGGCTTCGCGGGATTTTCCTCCGGCGGTCTGGACGGCCGTGATGAGGGCCTCGTGGACATCCGCGGCCATGCGGGAGGCGTCGCCGCAGACATAGAAATGGGCGCCGTCCTCAAGCCAGGCGTAGAGATCCGCGGCGCGCTCGCGGATGCGCTGCTGCACGTAGATCTTCTCCGGTTGGTCGCGCGAGAAGGCGACGTCGAGGCGGGTGAGCGTGCCATTCTTGAGGTGATCCTGCCATTCGAGCTGATAGAGGAAGTCGTAGAGGTAGTGCTGGTCGCCCATGAAGAGCCAGTTGCGCCCGGTGCTGCCGAGGGCGGCGCGGTGCTCGACGAAGGAACGGAAGGGGGCCACGCCGGTGCCGGGGCCCACCATGATCACAGGGGCGGAGCCATCGGCGGGCAGGCGGAAGTTTTTGTTAGGCTGGACGAAGATCTCGGCGTGGTCGCCCGGTTTCACCAGATCCGCGAGATAGGTGGAGCAGACGCCCTTGCGGCTGCGGCCGTGCGTTTGGTAGCGGACGGCGGCCACGGTGAGGTGGACCTGGTCGGGATGGGCGAGCGGGCTGGAGGCGATCGAGTAAAGGCGCGGCGGGAGTTTCCGGAAGAGCCCGGCGAGTGACGCGGCGGGCAGTCCGGAGGGGGCGAAGTCGTGCAGGGCATCGATGATCTCACGGCCGTCCACGTAGTTCTTGAGGCCTTCCTTGGCGTCGTCCGCGAGGAGTTCCTTGAGACGGGGAGAGCTGACGGTTTCCGAGAGCTTGGTGAGCACGTTGCGGGAGAGCGCGGTGATGTCGAAGTCCTCGCGCAGGGCGTCGGCGAGCACCTTGGTGCCGATGGCTTTGACTTCCACTTCCTCGGTGCCGGTGAGCTTGGCGGCCTCGAGCACGGCCTGGACGACATCCGGCGCGTTGACGGGCACCACGGCGAGGGCGTCCCCGGGTTCGTAGCTCATGCCGGAGCCGGCGAGCGAGAATTCCAGGTGGAGCGTCTCCTTGGCGGAGCCGCGGCCGTTGAGGTGCACGACTTCGAGGACTTCGGCAGGAAACGGGTGCTTCTTGCCATACTCGGTGGCGGGAGCCGGGGCCAGGGAGGAGGTCTCGACGACGGCGGTGGAAGCGGGAGCAAAGGCACCGAGCGAGAGTCCGAGCCAGGTGCTGAAGGCCTCTTCGTAATCGACATCGCAGTCCTGGCGTGCGGCCACGCGTTTGGCACCGAGCGCCTCGAGGCGGGCATCGATGTCCTTGCCGGTCTGGCAGAACTTTTCATACGAAGTATCGCCCAGGGCGCAGACCGAGAAGGAAAGCCCCGAAAGATCGAGCCCGGCCGACATGAACTCCTTGTAAAACCCGGAGGCGGTCTCGGGTGGTTCGCCGTCGCCCCAGGTGGAGACGATGACCAGCAGGTTGGAGAGCTTGGTGAGATCGGCGGGAGCGGTCTCGGACATGTTCCGCATCACCGCTTGGAATCCGCGTTTGCGGGCCTCTTTCACGGCGCGGTCGGCGAGCGCTTCCGAGTTTCCGGATTCGGTGCCATAGAGCACGGTGAGCTTGCCGGCAGCCGGGGCGGCGGCGGGCTTGGCCACGGGCGAGCCCGCAGCCAGAAAGCCGCTGAGCCAGCCTTTTTGGTGGGCGTCCAAGGAGGAAATGAGGGCGTCCAGCGACTTGCGCTGCTCGGTGCTGAATGGGGCGTGCTCTGGAAGCATAAACCTTAGTTTGTTACCTTGTATTGTGAGGTTTCGGGAAAAATGTGGAGCCAATTGCCGGGGGAGGCAACCATTTTCTTGGAGAAAGGCGGGCTCGCGGCCCATGGGAAACGGCTTTGGAGAGCCACTTCTTGCTAGGAAGACCGGGCCGCGGGCGTATGGTCGCCGCCATGTTGAAAGCCCTGCCCGCCGCCTTTATCTGGATCCTCGCGCAACCGTTGTCTGCCGCGATCACCCCCGCGCCCTTGTTTCAGGATGGCGCGGTGCTCCAGAGGGACAAACCGGTGCCGGTCTGGGGTCGGACGGAAGCCGGAGGCAAGGTCACCGTTTCCTTCGCCGGTCAAACCAAGACCACCACGGCGGATGGCGCGGGCCGGTGGTTGGTTGAGCTCGCACCGCTGGCAACCAGCGCGGAGGGGCGGCCGATGAAGATTCAGGGCGACGGGTCCCAGGAGATCGAGTTGAAGGACATCGTGGTCGGCGAGGTCTGGCTGGGCAGCGGCCAATCGAACATGCAGTGGAGCATCGCCCAGACGCGCAAGGAGGATCAGGACGCAGCGGCCGCCGGACCGGTGCCGCTGCTGCGCCTCTTTGATGTTCCGCGCACGCTGAGTCACTCACGCAATGAGACGGTGGATGCCTCGTGGAAGCCCGCCACTCCGGAAACGGCGCGCACGTTTTCCGCCGTGGGCTACTTTTTCGGGCGTCGGCTTGCCGAGGAGCTCAAGGTGCCCATCGGCATCATCCACAGTTCCTGGGGCGGCTCGCGCATCGAGCCATGGTGGGCGGAGGAAGGGCTGGCCGGCATCCCGGAGCTGGATGCCGTGCGGAAGGACCGCCTCGCGAAAAGCCCGGGCTTCCCGGAATACGACAAGCCGTTCCGGCGCTTTGTGGGTGAGACCGAAACGTGGGCAAAAAACGCCGCTCAGGCACTCGATGCGGGCCTGCCGACGCCGGCGATGCCGATAGCTCCCGAACTGCTCCAGCTCGGCCACAACCAGGAGACCGGCACCTATCAGGCGATGATCCATCCACTGGTGCCCTTCGCATTGCGCGGATTCCTCTGGTACCAAGGCGAGTCTAACAACGGCGAAGGCATGCTCTATGCGACCAAGAAACTCGCGCTCATCCAGGGCTGGCGCCAGCAGTTCCGTGCAGCGGAGGCTCCATTTCTCTTCGTCCAACTCGCCCCCTATCAATACGGACCCCAACGCGACAAAGACCTGCCCGGCATCTGGTGGGCGCAGCAGGAAACCCTGAAAATCCCGCACACCGGCATGGCTGTCATCAATGACATCGGCAATCCGAAGGACATCCACCCGGGCAACAAAAGCGAGGTCGCCCGCCGCCTCTCGCTGTGGGCCTTGGCAGACACCTACGGCCGCAAGGACCTGGTGAAATCCGGCCCGCTCTTCCGCGCCTACAAGGTGACCGATCGGGGAATCGCCATCGCCTTCCATCACAGCGGCGGCGGACTCGTCTCGCGCGATGGCAAGCCGCTCAGCCACTTCGAGATCGCAGGGCCGGACGGCATCTATCAGCCTGCCGAAGCTGCCATTTCCGCCGACGGAAAATCGTTGCTGCTCACCAGTGCCGCCGTTCCGAAGCCGGACCGCGCCCGTTTCGCCTGGTCCCAGATCGCCGAGCCAAACCTGATGAACCGCGAGGGGCTGCCCGCCGCCGCGTTCAACACCCACTGGCCGGTGGACCCCACGCTTGGTAAAAAGGTCTCCGGCGGCAAAGCCCACCAGAGCAGCCACCCCAACACCCACGGCTGGGACCTCGGCCTCACCGACGGCAACTGGGGCAATGCCGCACCCGCCTGCTACGCCACCAGCGAGGCCCCGGAGTTCCCGAAAACCGTGACCATCGACCTCGGCTCGCCACAAACCCTGCATGCGGTGATTTACGGCACTCCGGAAATCGGAGCCACCAAGACCGTCGCCATCTCGCTGAGCACGGACGGCAACGAATTCTCCGAAGTGGGCCGCAACGATTTCCCGGCCAAGCAGGCGGCACGCGCCGAGGCCCGTTTCGCCCCGCGGCCGGCGCGCTACATCCGCGCCACCTTCCTCGGCAACCACCCGCAGCAGGACAATTTCACGGCGAACTTCGGCTTCCTCTCGGAAATCGAGGCCTATGCTCCCTGATCCGCGCCTTCCAGGAAACTCAACGCCATTTCCAGTTCATCACCACGTCGATGTCCGGATGGATGCTGTGATGGACCGGGCAGCCGCGCGCGGCGCTCTCTAACAATTTCGCATCCGGATGATCCGCCGCCAGCGGCATCTCCAGATCCAGCTCCAGCCTGGCAATGCGCCGGGGAGCCTCGGTGGTCATGAACTTGCGCACGGCCACCTTCATGCCGGTCACATCGATCTCCTTGCGGCGGGCGACGATGCCGATGACCGTGGCCATGCACGATGCCAGCGCGGTGGCCACCAGGTCGGTGGGGGAGAACGACTCGCCGCGGCCGTTGTTGTCCACCGGCGCATCGGTGGCGAGCGTGGTGCCGGACGGACCGTGCACCGCGTGGCAGTGGAGGTCTCCTTCGTAAGTCAGTTTGATTTCAACCATGAGCGTGAGGGGGCGGGCTTCATTCGGCCTTCGGCGGCACTTTGGCAAGCACGACGCGGAATCCGTAGATCGAATCCCGGAACGAGGGCGGCTGGGCATTGCGCGATCCGGTGAGCAGGTTTTCCTGCTGATAGGTATTCCACCCGCCGCCACGAAGGACGCCCAGCACATTGGCACCGACCTTGGAATACGCGTCCTCCACCCATTCCTGGACGTTGCCGCTCAAGTCGAAAAACCCGGTCGCGTTCGGCGGGAAGGAGCCCACCGGCGAGGTGTAGGCAAAACCGTCGTCGTAGCCCGGGATCGTCCGGTCAACCGGCACGCCGGGCGTCCGGGCCAGCGCCATGTCCGCGAAGTTTCCGACCTTTTGGGAATCCGGCCATGCCATGCCCCACGGGAAGACCCGCGGCTTCCTCAGGTCCCGCCCGCCGGGGCTCATCGCCTCGTCCTCCTCCAAGCCGGCCATGAGGCTCCACTCAAGGTCGGTGGGCAGTCGATAGACATGGGACTGGGCAATGCGCTCCGCCTTGCGCTCCCTCTCGGTGAGCCAGGCACAAAAGGCCTGCGCATCCTCGCGTGAAACATTCACCACCGGATGATCCGGCTCCTGGACAAACGACGGCGAGGCCGGCGGCGGACGCCGCGCCTCACGCACAAACAGCGCGTAATCCGCCACCCGCGTTTCCCAGATCGACACCATCAGATCCTGACCCAGCGGCGCGAACTTCATCTTCACTCCGTTCTCCCAGGCTCGGCCGAAGACCACTCCCTGGTTCTTTTCCATCGTGAGATCTTCTTCGATCGATTGCCCCTCGGCGAGTTGATAGGACTTCGAAAACGGTTTGTATCCCTCGAGCACCAGCAGCAACTCCACCGGACCCGGCTTCACCTTTTGCACGAAAGGCGATTCTCCGGTGAATCCCACCGACTGGCCATTCACGTAAACCTCCGCCCCAGGCGGTGTGGTGCGGATCGCCAGGTTGCCATACACGATGCGCCTCACCATCAATCGGAACGGCCTCAGGTTTTCACGGCGCGCCCTCTCGCTCAATCCGGGATGCTCGAAGCCGGTGTCCCGCAGCGGCCGCACTTCGTGATCCTCCGTCAGATAGCCCGCCTTGATCGCCGAGGTCCGATACCACCCGCAATAGGCCTCCATCGCACCTTCGGACGCGAGCACCGCCTCCACCGGCCGGCCGTTCTGGGAAACCCCGAGCATTTCCGCCTGATTCGCAGGTGCCTTCGGTGCCTTGGAAAACACGGTCCATGCCTCCTTGCTCACGTATCCGGGCGATTCATGGTGATCGACCACCGGCTGATAGACGCCACCCATCTGATCAGTCCACGTCTCACCCTGGATCGGCGGGCTGAAGATCTTGAGCTGGCCGGAGAGCACCATCGGCTCGTTCACCGCGGAGAGCGTCATGCGCCCGCTCACCTCCAGCGGGCTGAATCCGCCTTTTTTCAACGTGAAAACCACATCCTCGCCCACCCGTGCGGTCATCGTCGGCGTCGGAGTGGTGCCGACCAAGCGCCCCTCCGCATCGAGCACGTCGGCACCTTCCGGTGTGCTGAACACACGCAGCATTCCCACCGTGGTGCCCGGCACCGGATCACTGACGAGCAGATCCTTGACCCACTTCGAGTCTTTCACCACTTCCCAACCGGCCCATCCCGCGAAGGCAGTCAGCATGAAGGTGGTGAGCCACACCGCCAGTCCGCTGCTGCGCCGCCGCTTCCCTCGCTGGATGCGCCGCAGCGCGTCGGCCAGCTCCGCCGCCGTGGAGATCTTCCGCTTGGATATGCGCGGCTCGCAGACGTCGCAAATGATCCGGTTGAGCTCGAGCCAGCGCTTGCGGTCAAGCCCGCTCGGCATGTCGTCCGGAAGCTCCGGGAAATTCATGCGGTCCTTGCCGGTCGCGATCTCATACAGCACCTTGCCCAGGCTGTAGACGTCCGCCCTCGCCGAGCCCGGCCCCTCCGGTGGCACGAAGCCCTCGGTGCCCACAAAGGTGCGCTGACCCCTCGCCGCCACGAGGCCGATGTCCGCAAGCTTGGCCTTGCCGCCGACAAAAATCACATTGGACGGTTTCACATCGCGGTGGGCCAGCCCGCGCTCGTGAAGGTGGTCGAGCGCCTCGGCAAGCCGCAAGCCCACATCGATGCATTCCGCCGTCTCCCAGCGCTCGCCGGAAGCCACCTGATGGTCCGCACGCAAGGTGCGCGGTTCATACTCGATCGGATTGATCTCGCGACCGGTGCGCACATCGTCGCCCAGCTCCATCACATAATAGTAGAACGATTTGCCGTCCGGACTCCGGCCGACGTGAAGGATGTTCACCAGGCCCGGATGATCCCGCGAGATCGGCTCGAACTTGAGGATGCCCTCAAACTCCCGCTCGAAACCGCGCTCGTCCTCGAAGTCCTCCCGCCAGACCACCTTCACCGCGCGCAGGGCACCAGTCACCCCCCTCGCCAGCCACACCTCGCCATAGGCTCCGCCGCCGATCTTCCGCAGAACCTCGTGATCCGGAATCGTCGGGCTCGGTCGGATTCTAACCGGCATCGTCGTCGTCCTCGAGTTTGGCCAGCTCCCGCTTGAGCACGGCACCCACCCGGTGTTTCGCCAGATAGACCTGGGCCATGCTCACGTTGAGCTTTTCCTGCACCTTTTTCGCATCCCACTGCTTGATCACATAACAATCGAATATCTGATACTGCTTCGGCGAGACCTGGGCCTTCACCCGGGAAAGCGCGGCGTCCGCCACGTTCTTCTTCCACTCGATGTTCCAAAGCCGGGAAAGCACATCCCCGGCGGGATCCTCGACGCGGTCGATCACCGCCGTCTTGCGGTCATTCTCCCACTCACCGGTGATCATCGCGGTGTCCTTCTTGCGCTTGCGGAACTGGTCGTTGATCCGCCACCGCGTCATGTTCATCAGCCAGGTCTTGAACGAACCCTGCTCGGGATCGTAAAGCTTCTTCTTGCTTTGCTTGGCGATGGAAAGAATCGTCTCCTGCACGCAGTCGAAGGCCTCGTCCTGCCGCAGCCCGGCCTTCACCGCCACCGAGTAAATCAGGCGCCAGTAGGTCTGATAGAACTCGTCCCAGGTGCGCTGGTCCTCCCAGTTGTCCAACCGCGCGATCAGGCTTTTGCGGGTCTTCGCATAGGCCTGGGTGAGCACTTCGTCACGGTCATCTTCTTTTTCCTCTTCGTCCGCCGGCATCGCGAAACCCTTAACCGATTCCCCGCCCGGTGTCTTTCACGGATTCGGGAAATTCACAAGTTGCTGACTCTCAAACCCGAAAGTGGCGCTTAGCAAATCCAAACCATCCGGCAGAGCGAAATAGCGCCGTTCTGATTTACATTTTCCCCGAGCTTTCCCATCCTGTCGCCCGCCGTTCAAGCACCCGTGTTCCGGATTCCCCCGAGTCCGGAACTCCCCCCACGGAGAACCGCAATGTCGCCCAGCCCCCCATCCCCCATCAATCCGTCCCAGACGGTCGAACGCATCCGCGAGATCATCGTCGGTCGCCATCTCGAACGCATCGAGCAACGCGTCGCACGCCTCGAAGGAGCCTCCCCCACCCCGCAAGGCATCCCCAGCCAATGGGAGGACCGCCTCTGCACCAGCGAGGCCAAACTGGAAGCCCTGCACGAATCCGTCCAGCGCCTCGGCGAGACCGTCCGCGAGGAAACCCAATACCGCTCGGAACGCTACCAGTCGGAAATCCACCGCCTCGCCAGCCAGATCCAGCAGGTCGCCGCCACCCGCGCCTCGGAGTCGAATCCCGCCGCCATCCAGCAACTCGAAGCACGCCTTGGAACCTGGCTCACCAATTGGCAGGGAGCCCTCCAAAACCACCTCAACGAACGCGAGGAACGCCTTGCCGGACAGATCCGCGAGGAAGTCGCCCGCCTTTGGGAAAACACCGAGTCCCAGCTCACCCGCCTCCAAAGCCGCACGCCCGACCGCGACCAGATCGAAGAACGCTTCCGCCGCATCGCCGATGCGGCCCGCGCCCTCGCCGAGAGTGCCTCGCCCGCCCCCACCACAGCCGAATACGCCACGTTGTGATGTCCGCCGCCCTCACCCCTCTCCCCGCTCCCCCCAAGGGCATCGCCACCGGCTCCAACCCGGCCCGCACTTGGAACATCCTGCCCTTCCCCCCGCCCGCAGGGACCGCGGACGCCGCGCCTCCCTCACCCTCCTTGCCCGCCTGGCCGGAAACACCGGGCACCGCGGATCCGCAGGCATCCTTTCCAGAATCGTGGCCATCCCCGCTCAGCGTGCTGCCCGCGGCACCCGCTCCGGGTTCCTTCTTCACCACACCCGATCTCATGTCGGCTCCGGTCCTTGCAGAGCCCTCGGAACCCGTCGCGGAACCCACGCCCCCGAGCACGGAACCAAAACCGGAATTCACCGACGACGATCTCCGCGACGCCCTCGGCCCGATCGTCGAGCAGGCGGTTAGAAACTCGGTTTACGCCCGGGAGAACGGCATCGATACCTACCTGGAGCCCATGCTCCGCTCGACCATCCGCCGCGCGCTCGCCGAATACGCGCCCGCATCAAGGCCCTTCCAGCCGCCCGGCGCGCTGGACCGCTTCATCTGGCACATGAAGGCCCTCTTCACCAGCCGCACCTACGAAGACATCCTCTTCGAGAAAACACGGCGCTTCCAGGTCGAGGAAGTCTATCTGCTCGATGTGGACACACTCGCGCTCGTCTCCTTCGCCAGTTGCGATCCCGCACGCCACGCCTCGGCACGCCGCGTCATCGGCTCGGCACAACGCCACGCCCTGCTCGTCCGCGATGAACAGGGCGCGATCCGCCGCGAAGCGCCGCTCTCGGAAAACCGCCACCTCGTCTCCCGCGAGGGCAGCCACGTCGTGCTCACCGCCGTCGTACGCGGCCGCCCCGGCGAACTCGTCTCCGCGGACCTGGAATTCGCACTGCGCCGCATCGAGGACCACTTCCGCGAGCGCTTCCGCCAGCAAGGCTCCGAACTCCTGCTGGAACTCCAGCCCTTCCTCGAGGACTGCCTCCTCATCCAAGCACCCGCCACCGCGGCCTGAGTGACGCCAGGCGCGGATCTAACAGACTACCGCTCGTCTCAATGACATCACCCGGCCATTGAGGGGCCAACCATTGGCAATCTCTCCTCAATGACAATATCTTCACACGCGTGATGGATTCGTAACACAGATGCGGTTGGAGCCATGAAAGCCGCGTCTAACTTGGCGACGCGCCGATGATCGCGCGTTACCCAATGAAACCACGATTCAACAAACACACGACCACCGCACTCTTCCTCGGCCTGCTATCACCCGCGCTGAATGCAGAAGTAAGCGGCCTCAAAGCCCTTCAAACCAAACCGATGTCCGTAGGCTCGGGTGAAGTCGTCTCATTCTCGCAGGAGCAGGATACACTCGCCGTCACCGACAACTCTGCGGGCGGAATCCGCCTTTTCCGACACAACGGAACCTCGTTCGCGGCCCATGCGGTTGTCGATATCGCCACCTGGTTTGCTGCGAATCCCGTGCCCGGATATACTTACCGCGACGTGACAAGCGTTTCGCTCTCCACAGACGGATCCGGTCTGGGAGTCGCCACCGCCCTCAACGGATCGACCGTCAACATCAGCGGCACGGACTACACCAATACCATTCCCCAACAAGGTCGGGCGGTATTCTTCAATCTCAATGACGGCACCGTCCTCGGCTCTCTGCCCGTCGGTTTCCATCCCGACATGGTGACCATCAAAAACGGCCGGATCGCCATCGCAAACGAAGCTGAACACGCTTGGAACGGCACAGGAGTGAATATCGCCACTTTTGATTCGGTCCAGCAACCCGGGTCGGTCAGTGTGATCGATGCCAGCGCCGTCAACTCCGGCAACCTTTCATCCTTCGACTTCTCTGCTCTGACCGTCAATACGGTGGACTTCAGCGGAGTACCCGCATTGATTGCAGGCTTGCGGGACCACACATCGTTCGAGCCAGCCAACACCAAGGCCAAATACTTCCACATTGAACCGGAGTACATCGCATTCTCTCCAGACAACACGAAACTGTTCGTCACCCTTCAGGAGAACAACGCGATTGCCACTCTGGACCTTGCCACGCTCTCTTGGGAGAACGTCACCAATCTCGGCCAGCTCGCCATCACCATCGATGCATCCGACAACGACGACATCTTCGATCCCAGCAACGCCGCCACCGGCCTTCCCATGCCGGATTCGCTCGCAACCTGGAGCAAGGATGGCACCACCTACGTCATCACCGCAGACGAAGGTGACGCCCGAGTTGATGACGGCGACATCCAGCGATTCGCCTCCGCGGTCACCACCTACGGCCTCGCCGCCGGTTTCAATCCCTCCACCAACAACAACGACTATGGACGCCTCAATATCCTCAAGGACCAGTCACTAAACGGCCCGGTCGATCCCGCGTCGGACATCAACAAGATCGTCTCGATGGGCACTCGCGGCCTTTCGCTTTGGAAAAAGGAAATCGACGGATCGCTGAGCTTTGTCTCTCATCTCTCCCTGGAAAACGAACTCTTCAACCGCGACCCACAGCGCCACAACGCAAACAACGGTGGACTCAAGAATGCGTTCGATTCACGCTCCGACGACAAGGGTCCCGAACCAGAAGCTGTCGCCGTCACCACTCTGGCAGACGGCACGGTCGTCGCGGTGGCCGGAATGGAACGCCAGAACGGGGTGATCGTCGCGGACATCACCGACCCGCTCTCGCCACGGGTACTGCGCTACATTAACAACAGTGATTCCGGCCTGATCTCGCCGGAAACCGTCACCATCGTGGATGCCCCCCAGAGTCCGACCGGAACCGTGATCGCCATCGTCGGCTACGAAGGGATCATCGACGGCGGTATCGCCGGCGGCTTCGGAGTCTATGAAATCAATCCTTCGTCCTATCGCCTTCAAGTGCTGCATGCCTCGGACATGGAGGCGGACCTTTCTTCGATCACAAGCGCTCCGAAATTCGCAGCTTTGGTGGACAAACTGGAAGATCTTTCATCCAACAGCGCTTCAATCACCATCGGAGCGGGAGACTGCTTCATTCCCGGTGCGTTTCTATCAGCCGGAAACGACATCACCACCCGCAACGCACTCAAGACCGCACTGGGTTACGCCTTCGGCTACAACGCCTCCGGAACAAACACCGACTTGCGCGAGAACCCCGGCCGCCCGGATATCGCGATCATGAACTCCATCGGTTTCGACGCCACCTGCATCGGCAATCACGAATGGGATCTCGGTGCCACCGAGTTCGCCAACATCGTCCTGCCTGTGCCACAGACCACCCGCACCAACATACGCCATTACGGAGCGGCGTTCCCGTTTCTCAGCGCAAACCTGGACTTCACCGCGGAAACCGCGCTCAACGCCCGCTACACCTCGCAGATCCGGAATGTCGGCGCCTTTGCACCGCACCCGAACGAGAACTATCCCGGCATCAACGCTACACCCACCAACGCCAAACTCGCAAAATCCGCCATCATCGAGCGAGGTGGAGAGAAAATCGGCGTGCTCGGCGTGACACCGCCCGACCTGGCCAACATCTCGTCACCCGGGCTGGTCACGGTCACCGGCCCGCAAGGAGCCGTGGTGGTCTCACCTCGCACTTATGACATCGACGCGCTTGCTGCACACCTCCAACCGACCATCGACGCGCTTGTCACCGCAGGCTGCAACAAGATCGTCATGGCCACCCAACTCCAGCAAATCGACAACGAAAAGCTGCTCGCAACCAAACTCCGCCACGTCGACATCATCGTCGCCGGAGGCTCCGGCACCATCATGGCCAAACCCGGAACAGTCCTCCAACCGGGTGACACCAGCGCGGAAACCTACCCATTCACCACCAATGACCTCGACGGCCGCACCGTCGCCGTCGTCAGCGGCGAAGGACAATACCAATACCTTGGCCGCCTCGTCGTTGACTTCAACGCCGACGGCCACATTACGTGCATCGATGCCGCAAGCAACAACATCCCCGTCAATGCCACCGAAGTCACCAGCCTTTGGGGCAGTGCCGATCCATACGCTGCAGGGACGCGCGGCGGCACAGTCAAGGCCGTGACGGATGCGGTCAATGCAGTCATCGCCGCCAAGGACGGACTCATCCTCGGCAAGTCCTCCGTCTATCTGGAAGGACGCCGAACCAATGTCCGCCAGCAGGAAACCAACCTCGGCAACCTTTCCGCCGAAGCCAACCTCTGGTATGCGAAACAAGTGGATCCCACCGTTGCTGTATCCATCAAGAACGGCGGCGGCATCCGCAATGCCATTGGCTCGGTGGACAGCTCAGGAAACCTCCAGCCAACGGTACCAAACCCCTCCGTCGGCAAACTCGCAGGCGACATCTCGCAACTCGATGTCGAGGATTCGCTCAAGTTCAACAACACCCTCACGATGGTCACTGTCACCGCGCAGCAACTCAAGTTGTTGCTCGAACACTCTGTGGCAGGAAGCAACGGAACCGGAGCCGATAAAGCCACCCCCGGGCAGTTCTGCCAACTCGCGGGCATCATGGTCGTGGCGGACCTGAATGAATCCGCACTCACCTACACTTCCGCCGGCACCCCGCCGCTGATCAGCTCGGTGAACGGTGGCAGCCGCATCCGATATGTCGCACTGGTCGACTCCAACGGAAACCCAACGGACGTCCTTGTCGCAAACGGCATGCTGGTGCAGCCGAACCGGAAGATCCGATTGGTCACACTCGGTTTCCTTGCCTCCTCCTCGCCTCCCGGTTCCGACTTCGGCGGCGATTCCTACCCTTTCCCCTGGACCACCAGAAACCTCGCGACCTCGAACCGCGTGGACATCACCACCGACGGCTCGGCCAACCTCCGCACCTTCGCCGCAGCGGGCAGCGAACAGGACGCATTCGCGGAATACCTCGCTGCCTTCCACTCCACCACTCCCTACAACGGGGCGGAAACCGCGGTTGGCCTCGACCGACGCATCATACAGGGCAACACCGACAGTGACGGAGACGGCTACTCAAATGCCTTCGAGGTCGCCTCCCTGAATCTCGATCCGGATGTTTCCAACGGTTCAACCGAAATCAACACCGCACTCGCCAACCTGCTCCACGCCACCCGCACGGCTGGCCAGGGCGATGTGACTTCGAACCCCAACGCCTTCAGCCTATACACCGCGCCAAGCCTGCGGCTTGACGATCAGATCATCGAGTTCTCGGCTAACGCCACAGCAACCATGACGCTCCAGTCTTCGGGAGACCTGTCCAACTGGGTTGACGAAGCAACCGTTCCCAACGTCGAAGTCGATCTTTCCCAACAGAAGCGATTCTTCCGCTTCAAAGCGGCGACCACCACGCCGTGACATCCCTCTGATCGGATCACCGCACCTGGTTGCGGTTCATGTTCAGCGTTGACCTGTGGGCCCCGTCCGGATTTCCGGGCGGGGCTCCTTCTTGCACTGACGCCGGCGGGCATGTGACGGAACCGTCCCAAGTTTCCCATGCACCTGTGAACTTCCAATCTGATATACAATATCCCGGCGTTGGGAAATCCAGATGAAACTCATGAAAATCGAGATCGTGACGGACACCTTCCTCCCTGACATCAACGGCGTGGCCATGACTCTCGGGCGCCTGACAACGGGTCTGCGGCGGCGCGGACACGAAGTGCATGTCATTCACACCGGAACTTCCGCTGAAAACGGTGAGACCTGCGTGGCCGCAGTGCCGCTTCCCGGCTACAAAGACGTCCGCATTGGCCTGCCTAAACCGCTCAAGTTGAAAAACCGGTGGCGTGAAAGCCGGCCAGACGCGATTTATGTGGCGACCGAAGGTCCGCTTGGGAAATCTGCCATGAAGGCCGCCCGGTCCCTCGCGATTCCCGTCGCCTCCGGCTTCCATACCAATTTCCATCAATACATGTCCCAATACGGCCTCGGCAAACTGGAGCCGATGGCAATGGCTTATCTCCGAAGCTTCCACCAGAAAGCGGACCGCACTCTGAGCCCCTCAAGGGAAATGGTCGCAAAGCTTCAATACGAAGGATTCTCGAATGTTGGCTTCCTTGGCAGGGGCGTGGACACCGATTTGTTCCATCCGGACAAGCGCTGCGAAACCCTGCGCACCTCATGGGGCGCGCGAGCCGCCACTCCGGTCGCCATTCTCGTCGGCCGCATCGCCCCTGAAAAGAACTGCGACTTCGCCATTCAGGTGTTCACACGCATGCGTGAGGCCATTCCCGATCTGAAATGCGTCGTGGTGGGAGACGGTCCTGTGCGGGCCAGACTACAAACCGCCCATCCCTGGGTCCACTTTTCCGGTGTAAAAACCGGCACCGAACTTGCGAAACACTACGCATCTGCCGATGTCTTGATTTTTCCCAGCGAGACCGAAACCTTTGGCAACGTTCTGTTGGAGGCCCTTGCGAGCGGACTCGCAACGGTCAGTTATGACTACGCGGCTGCCGGATTGCATGTGATCCACGCAGTCAACGGATTCAAGGCCCCAACCGGAGACAGCACTTCTTTTCTCGATTTGTCCGTGGCGGCTCTTTCCGAAAGCCGCGACTCGGAACTCCGGGTCGCGGCCCGCGCTTCTGCGAAACACCTGGGCTGGGACACCGTGGTCCGCGAGTTCGAAGGCCACCTCGCGGAGATCTCCGGCAACGAACCTTCGCTTCCACTCTTCGCAAGCCCCGAAACAAAACGTAAAAAGCTTTCTTGCAGAGCTGTTTTTATCTCGGACATCCACTTGGGCACTCCCGACAGCAAGGCGGACGAACTGGTGGATTTCCTCAAGCACATCCAATGCGGTAAGCTGATCCTCAATGGCGACATCATCGATGGCTGGGCACTGCGTCGCGGCGGAGGCTGGAGCTCAAGCCACAGCAGGGTGATCCGGCGAATTCTCAAAATGACCGAAAGGGACGATACCGAAGTCATCTACCTCCGCGGCAATCATGACGAGGTCATGGACCGGTTCCTGCCTGCAACGCTGGGCCGGATCCGACTCGACAGGGAACACCTCCACGTCACCGCCCGCGGGAAAAGATACCTGGTCATCCATGGCGACGGATTTGACAGCATTTCCACACACCACGGCTGGATGGCAAGAATCGGTGCGGCAGGCTACAACACCCTGCTCAAGATCAACCGCACTTACAATCTCTACCGCGCCTGGAGAGGCATGGAATATCACACCATCAGCAAGCAGATCAAGGCCAAGGTCAAATCCGCCGTCAAATTCGTTGATCGCTATGAAGAACTTCTTCAGGACCTGACCCGTCACCGCAAATGCGACGGCATCATCTGCGGACACATTCACACCCCCGAGGACAAGCACGTTGGCGGGATCCATTATCTGAATTCCGGCGACTGGGTGGAAAGCCTCACTGGCGTGATCGAACACAATGACGGAACCTTGGAATTGATCGAATACAAATCATTCATGAATCGCTTCCATGCCAGCAGCGATTGGCTGCGAGTTCAATCCACTGGAACGCAACCCGAATGCCCCATGACGGCTATTTGAAGATCACATCGACACCCATCGCCGAATTCCTCAGAAAGGGAGGTAGCTTTCCCGAGTGCCGGTCCCGGACCACCCGATACGCCATACCTGCCAGACCAAGCGTGAAGATCCGGTCCCATAGTCGGTAACCCCGTTTTCTCCGTATCAGCAAACCAACCAAAAGCCCCAGCGTCCTGCGCTTGAGCGGAAATGGTTCAAACGAAACCTTTATCCGGTAGCGGCTTCTCCTCTCCGATGGCCAAGCCGCCTTGTAGGCCCGCTTCGCATCGCGGATTGCATCGACCGTTGCGGAGTCAAACCGGTCAAAATAATAGCTCTGCGCAAGGATGAGGAGGTTGAAGAAATCCGCCATATGCCGGATATCTTCAACCGGCAGTTCCGCCTTTCCCGCAATCTCCTCCATACGCCGGAAGGCATGGCTGACATCCGGCATCCTCACTGCAGGACCCGATGGTCGCCCTACGAAATGTCTCAACACCTTTCGGACTGCATGATTGATGAACAGGCAATCCCAATAGACATGAAACAAGGGAGGGATACGAACCCTGCGGAAGAAGAGCTTTTGCCGAGCAAAATCGCCGATATAGAGAATCTCGCGGATCGCCTTGTCCGCATGCCGGAGGATCTCGATCGCAGCCTCCGCTCTTGCACTACCAAGCATCCGCACGACCGCGGCTTGCGCAGGCTCCCCATGCTTGAACACTGAAATGACCGCCGCTGTATTCAAGAGAATCCAGATGTCCCTTCCCTCCTTTTCAAGGAAAGCACGGCGGTGGAACCGGTGCCAGCCACCGGTCTGGCACCAAACTGAGACCCCCGCCATTCCATCGACGTCAGCAAGCCCGGCTGCGAAGATCTCGCAGTCCCAACCGATGAACGATGGATACTCTCCCGCCCCTTCATACTCGCGCCTTGCCTGCAGTTCGAGAAGCTTCCGCTGTTTCACCCGGAAGAAGGCACGGTTGAGCGGCAGATAACGGAAGAAGTCGCTTTCCCCGTGCTTCATCGAGACGATGAAATTCGGGGAGTCAATTCCTTCCAATACTTCCTCAAGCGTGTCCCTGTGCCAGATCAGGTCCCCGATACGGTGCGCGCCGACAGTCCAGGTCCGGAAGATGAGTTCGCGCCCCCTCGCCTCGAACTCGGGTAGAAGCCGTTTCAGAAACCCGTTGGTTTCCCTCGAATCCCTGAGATGAAGCCTCGTCCGAATAGGATCTTCGACGTCATTGCCATCGCTTTCACCGATCCTCATCACGATCCCGGCCAATTGGGGGAAATCATCCAAAACCCCTGCCACGAGATGGCGGTAATAGGCTTCAAGATCCGCGGCGGAGTTTCCGAGACATGCTTCCACACAGCTGGGCAGCGGAAGAACATCCGAGGTCAGGAACACCCGCAATCCATAATCCCGTGTGAGCCAGTCGATGTATCCGCCAAACCGCTCCCGAAACATCCGGACCCTCCGCGCCACATCGGCATCGTGCATCGGATGGGTGGCGAGATGCGCCACATCATCCAGAGTCACCGCATTGTATCCCTGTCGCGTCGCTTTTTCGGCAAAGATTCTCAACTCCGCTTCAATCTCCTCCCAATCCTCCGGGCTTGCCTCTGTAAGATGCGTGAAGGGGATTTTCGACCAATTCACCCGCTTCCTCCGATAGCCACGGAAGAAGGGCCCGATCGCATCAATCAGAAAGAGATCCATTGCTTGGCGATTCCAGCATCCTTGCGGAGGGCTGCTGCATCGAGTCCTTAAACATGACGGAAGCGTCACATCCCGGTGTCACTTCTTCTTCCCGCCCGCGTCGCGGTTGGATGCGTCCACGTCGATCTGGGAATCGAAGGGTTTGGAGGTGTCCTTTCCGCGCAGAGCCGCAAGGTCGCGTGCTGGCAGGGATTTCCGGATCCCGTCGATCTGCAGGCCGATGTCCTTGACGAAAGCTTTCACAAAACCCGCGGGAAGGCCTTCCATGCCTTCGGGAATGCGGACTGTTAGATGATCCGGATCGATGAACGGCGTGGCGTCCTGCAACTCCTTGTTGTCCTCCTCGACGAGTTCCTTGAAATGCGCGGCCGCGCCCGACTTCCGCATCGCGGTCTCGCAACCGGCGATCACATTGCCACGGATCACCACGTTGTGCGGAGTCCGCGTGTCGCGATCAAGGATGCGGAACAACTCCGGATACCTCGATTTCCAGGGTTCCTCGCGATAGGGAACGGATGCGAGGTCCGCCGCAAACCCCGGATCCTGGATCGTGTATCCCCGGCTCACTCCGCGGGAATCGATGTGGATGCCGCGCGTGCATTCGAGAAACAGGTTGTTCACCAGCCGTTGATCGTGCCCGCCGCCGATGAATCCGCCGCTGGCCGCCTTCCAGACGATGTTGCCCTCGATCAGCGATCCGCAGCTGCCATCATCCATGTAAAGCGCGTTGGCGTTCATGCTGTGATGGATGAAGTTGTGCCGGATGATGTTGCCGCGGGCGGTCCATGCGGAGTTGGTGTAGATGGCGCCGAGATCGCTGGAGCCCAGGCCGACCCGATAGATTTCGTTGCGCTCGATGAGGTTGTCATTTCCGCCAAACACGATGCCCGCGTTCGGTACGTCGTGAATGCGGTTGTGGCGCACCACATTGCCCACGGTCTCCGAGCGCCGACCTTCGCCCGCGGTGATCGCCGGGACCGGGGAATGCGCACCGGTGTGGTGGATGTGGTTGTTGAGGATCCGGTGCCCGCCGGGCGTCAGCGACTTGCGGATGCCTCCGGTGAAACGCACGCCCTCGCGGCCGGTGCCGGTGATTTCGCACGAGCGCACCTCGTGGCGGGTTCCTCCAGTGAGGTTCACCCCGCACTCGGCGGTGTCACGGATCCGGCAGGCTTCCACGCACACTCCGGTCCCGCCGCGAACGGTGATTCCGTTTCCAAATCCTCCGGCGATGTCGAGATCCCTGAAAACCACATGGGAGGCATCCCGGAGTTCCACCACCGCGGCGCGTGCGGCGGAAATCACCACCCGCCCTTTTCCCGGTGGCCAGAAAAACAGGGTCCGTCCCTTGGCATCCACACTCCACTCGCCGGGCTCGTCGATTTCCTCCAACAGGTTGACCGCCTGCCATTGCTCCTCGCCAAGCTTGCCGGCGTGGCCCGCTCCATACTTCGATCCGATCCCGCCGGGCACGGGCACTGCGAAGCGGATGGTTTTGGTCGCCGGGTCGACCGAGGCCACCCTCACCGATTGCCGCGTCCAAGGCACGCGCCAGAACCCTCGCAGCCAGAGACCATCTTCGGAGGCCGCTTGGATCCAACGTTCAGCCCGCTCGTTGCGATACTTGAACACGCCGCCGTGCTTGGCCGGAGACATCGCCCGATCCAGCACCTCCCCCATGCGCTCGTAGCCTTGGTTCGGCCAGCGGGACAGCGGCATTCTCAGCCCCTCGTGATACAACTCCAGCCACGCATGACCTCCGAACAGCTCAGGCGGACGCGTGACCCGCACACCGAACTCCGCCAGATCAAGGGCGACCACCCGGCTGCGGGCTTCCGGAACCATCCGCGCGAGCAAGGAGGGATCGCGCACGGGTTGGAAGTCCTCCGTGCCCACCTGCCTGCCCAGCGAAAGCGTCGCCCGCCCCCCCGCGGCCGGGCGGATGGATGTCGGTGCCTGTGCCGTGCCGGAATGACGCGCATCCAGCACAAGCGGGCGGTCGGCCAGGTAAGTCCCCGGCGCGAGAACCAATTCCACCGCCTTGGAAGGATCGGCCTTCCGGCGCGCGGCAAGGGCCTCCAGCGCCCGGTGCATCCCGACCACCGGCGTCGATGCGGAGGATCCATCCCCCTCCTTGCCGGATGCAGCCACATGAAGAACCGCCCCGCACAACACATCGGTCATCAGGAAAGGCAGCGTCAGCAGTATGGCTCGGGTCATCGGAACGAAGGAGGGGTTTGCCATCAGGAGTTCGCCCCCTACGCGCATCTTGGCAAGTCCCCTTTCAACGATGGAATCCGGGATCCTCCCGCGTATCCCATGAAACTCATTTCACCCATCCGCCATGAAAGCCCTGCTTCTCGCCGCACTGTTTGTCGTTTGCGCCCATTTCAACAAATCCGCGGCCTCCGAGCATCCGGTGGAATCGCTGGTGAACTGGGAGGACTTTCTCAGCCGCCATGATCCACTCTGGGAGCAACTTCCCAGGCAGTGGAACGAAGGGGCCTTCGTCGGCAACGGCCAGCTCGGAATGATGGTCTACGCCACCCTCAAGGACAACCGCATCGACTTCCACCTCGGTCGACAGGATGTGACCGACCACCGCAAGGCCCCCGATCGCAAGACGTCGATGGGCGTGCCCGGCGCATCCGTGCTCTGGGACCACCCGCGCCTCGACATCGGCCGCATGGCGCTCCGCCCCGCAGGCCGCATCCAGGATGGCACGATGCGGATGCACCTCTGGAATGCGGAAATCACCGGCAGCGTCGTGACCGACCTCGGGGAACTGAAAATCCGCGCCTACACACCGCGCGACCGGATGGTCCAGATCATCGAGGTGGTCTCGTCCGAAAAGACCCCGGATGGGAAACCCGCACTCTGGAAATGGGACTTTCTTCCCGGCAACCCGATGTCGCCCCGCGCCCAGGTCTTTCCCGATCAGGCGAAGAAATCCAACTACGTCACCAATCCGAATCCGGTTGCCGGTGAGACCGCCGGAGTGAAGACCTGCGTGCAGCCCCTTCTCGCCGGGGGCGACTACGCCACCGCCTGGCAGGAAAAGAAACGCGCGGACGCCCACGCATCCACCCTCTTCATCGCCACCGCCAATGAGATCCCCGCCGCCGGTGCCTCCGCGGCCGCCGCCGTGAAGGAGGTGAAGGAGGCCGCGGAACTTCCCGCCGTGGATGTTCTAACAGCCCACCGCGGCTGGTGGCACGCGTTCTATCCGGAATCCTTCCTCACCATCCCGGACGCGCGTCTCGAAGCCTTCTATTGGATCCAGATCTACAAGTTCGCCAGCGCCTCGCGCGAGGGCGGACCGGCCGTGGACCTCTTCGGCCCCTGGTTCCGCGTGAGCCAGTGGCCGGGCATCTGGTGGAACCTCAACATCCAACTCACCTACTGGCCCGCCTACGCAGGCAACCGCCTCGCCCTCGGCACCAACTACCTCGACGTCGTGGACCGCCACTTCGACGACCTGCTGAAGGGATTCATCCAGGCACCCACTCTCGGCGACTTCGCCTGGGCCATGCACAACTACTGGTGGCAGCTCCGTTTCGCCGGCGACTGGAAGGGCGTCAACGATCGCTGGCTGCCCAAGGCCAAGGCCGTGCTCGCCGGTTACCTCCCGCGCCTTCGCAAGAACCCGGAGGGCCGTCTGGAACTCACCGAAATGGGCTCGCCGGAATACAACGGATTCAAAACCTATCCGAACACCAACTACAACCTCCACCTCCTCCGCTGGCTGCTCAACGCCCTGCTGGAAGCGGACGCACGCAGCGGCAAACCCGCGGACCCCGCCGCCGCGGAATGGAAACGCATCCTCGGCGAACTCATCCCCTGCCCCGCCGATGAAAACGGGCTGCGCATCGCCTCCAACCAGCCGATCGACATGTCCCACCGCCACTTCTCCCACCTGCTCGGGCTCTATCCGCTCTATCAGCTGGATCCGGACTCCGCCGCCGACCGCGAGCTCGTGGTGAAGTCCGTGCTGCACTGGCACCGCATCGGCGGAGGCAAGGCCCTTGCCGGCTACTCCTACACCGGCGGGGCCTCGCTCTACGCCTCCCTCGGCATGGGCAACGAGGCACACGGCATGCTGCGTGACTTTCTAACAGGCAACATCGGTATCAGCGAGCTGCTGCCCAACACGATGTATGTCGAAAGCGGCGGCCGCAACCCCGTGATCGAAACACCCCTCAGCGGCGCATCCGCCACCATGGACCTCCTGCTCCAAAGCTGGGGCGGAAAAATCCGCATCTTCCCCGCCATGCCCGCCGCCTGGAAGGACGCCGCCTTCGACAAACTCCGAGCCATGGACGGCTTCGTCGTCAGCGCGATCCGGAAAAACGGCAATACCCAATGGGTCGCCATCACCAGCGAGGCCGGCGAACCGTGCCGCATCCACGTGCCGGACTGGCGCATGGCTCCCCGCGCCGAAGGAACGCGCAAACACCAGCTGCGTCCCGGCAAGCGTCCCGGCGAATTTGAAATCGATCTCCGCAAGGGCGAAAGCGTGCTGCTTTTCCCCGGAAGAGCCACCGGTGGCGCTTCCGTCCAGGCCCTCCCGATCGCTCCCGGCGACCGCAACCTCTACGGCGTCAAAAAAGGCAGGCATCTCAAGAAAACCCAGGCCTGGCCGGAAGTCCCGCTGCCGGACTGACAGCTTCATCATTCCCTCACGGGTTTTTCACCAAGCGGGGATCGCCACCCCAGCCCGCGTCCGCAAGACTCGTTCCATGACCGTTCTGGGACAGATCCGCGCCGCCATCCTCATCGTCATCATCGGCTTGGTCCTCAGCGGAGTCACCGCATTTCCGCTGCTCCATGAGATGAACCTGCTCTCCGCCATCCTCGCCGGAGACTCACTCGACCCCGCAGCCCACCAGGGCCTCGTGCGATGGATCCTCACCGTGCGCGAGGGGCTCCACGTCACCTATCAGAAATACCCCTTCATCGCCTACGGCACCGACTGGCTCGCCTTCGCCCACCTCATGATCGCGCTCTTCTTCATCCTGCCCTGGCGCGATCCGGTGAGATACGAAGGTGTGCTGCGGATCGGCGTGGCTATGTCAGTGCTGGTCGTCCCGCTCGCCCACCTCTGCGGCCCCCTACGCGGCATCCCCTTCGGCTGGCGCATGATCGACTGCTCCTTCGGCATCCTCTGCCTCCCCCCTCTCCTCTTCGCCCTCCACCGCACCCGCAGTCTCCAGTCCTGATCCCCTTTCCGCCCACGAACCCCACCCGCCCCCCGTACGGATTATCTGTGCGGCCGCATCGATAATCCGTCACGGCGGGTGGATGGATCACATGCGCCAGACGAGGCGCAGGGAGTCGAGGCGGAGGCGGGGGAAGTCGATGGCGGTGATGACCTCGTCCCGCAGTCGGCGGAGTCCGTGGATTTCGTCGGCCGAGACCATCGGGTTGCGGGATGCGAGGTCTTGGAGGCGCTTGAGTTCGGCATCGAGGGATTCCGCGGCGCGGGTGCCGGCGGTTTCGATGAGTGCGGCGCTCTGGCGGGTGGCGATCGAGCGTGAGGCATCGAGCATCATGGGGAACATCTCGCGGCGGAAGGTTTCCTGGCCGACCAATCCGCGTGGATCTGCTGGGCGCAGTGCGGAGGCGGGAGGAGGATCGGCGGGGCGGCCCTGATGATCGGTGCAGGTGCGGATGACGGTGGGTGGCAGGAAGCGGTCGATCTGAAGCCGGGTGGGTGCGGTGGATTCGAGGATCCATGCGCATTCGAGCAACACGCCCTTGCCGCTGCCGGATTTCCAGACGGCGAAGGAGGCGTTGCCGGTCTCGCCATGGAGCAGTTGGTCGAGGGCGCCGAGAAACACCGGATGATCCGCGGTGAGGTAGGCGAGGTCCTCACGGGCAAGCGCCGTGGTGCGATCGAAGGTGGCGGAGAGTCCCTCCGGCGGCAGGTCGGCAAAGGCCTCGCTGTGGCGCTGGCCGCGGTGGAAATGATAGGCGCGGGAAAACAGGTCCGAGACATCGAGGCCGAGGCGGTCGAACAGGTGGACGACGAAGCGTTCGAACCGCGGGTCGTCGCCGGCGGAGCGGATCTCCTCTAACAACGAAGCCGCGGCGGATGGCGGTGGCGCGCCGAGTTCGATGAGACGGTCGTGTCCGGTGGAGAGCTCGCGGGAGATCCGGTCCTTGAGAGTTCGGCTGCGCTGGAGGAAGGTCCCCAGGTTTTGGGGGTCGAGGGAATCGAGCTCCGGGAGCAGGGCGGCGGCGAGGGCGGTGGCCCCTTTGAGCGGGCGGCTGAAGGCATCCAGTCCTTCGTGGAGCCAGCGGGCGTGCCATTCCGAGCGGCTGCCGCGGCCGAAGGGGACGTGGATGTGGACGGTGCCGGTCTGGCCGATGCGGTCGAGGCGGCCGATGCGCTGCTCTAACAACTCCGGATCACGTGGCAGCCCGAAGAGCACGAGGTGGCGGGCGAACTGGAAATTGCGGCCCTCGCTGCCGATTTCCGAGCAGATCAGGATGCGTGCGCCGTCGGGGTCGGCGAACCACGCGGCGTTGCGATCCCGCTGGAGCAGGGTGAGTTCTTCGTGGAAGAGCGCGGCTTCGATCTGGATCCCGGCGAGCAGTTTCCCATGCACGGCGATGGCGGCATCAGGCGAGGAGGTGATGAGCAGCACTTTGGCATCCTGCGGCAGCGAGCGGAGCAGCCCGGCCAGCCAGGTGTAGGGGGACTCGCCCTCCTCCAGCGGATGAAGTTGAGGCCGGCGCTCCGGGAATCCGCTGAGACGTTCACGGGTATTTCGGAACAGGACGCGCCCGGTGCCGAAGGAATCGATCAATCCGGAAACCAGCGGCGCGCGCGCGGATTCATCGCCGCCGAGGAGCGCGTCGAGGTGGGCCATCGCACGTGGGGAGTTGGCCGCGAACGATGCGATGCCGTCCGGAATGCCGCCGGATTTCAAGGTTTCCACGGCGGCGGCGAGCGGGGCGTAGGCGGCGGCTTCCGCCGCAAAGGCGTCGAGATCCGGATAGCGCTCGGGCTCCAGCAGACGGAGCCGGGCGAAGTGCCCGGCTGGTCCGAGCTGCTGGGGCGTGGCAGTGAGCAAGAGCAGCGAGGGGATGGCGAGAGCGAGCGATTCCACCATCGCATAGGCCTCGGAAGGTGCGCCGGGCGACCATTCGAGGTGGTGGGCTTCATCGACGATGAGCAGCTCGAATCCGGCATCCCGGGCCTGGGCGGCGCGTTCCGGATCGTCTGTTAGGAAACCGGTGGCGGCGAGGACGAGCTGGGAGTCGAGAAACGGATTGGTTTCCGGGTCGTGGGCCTGGATGGATTGGCAGCGGTCCTCATCGAAGATGGCGAAAAGCAGGTTGAAGCGGCGGAGGAGTTCGACGAACCACTGGTGGACGAGGGGCTCCGGCACAAGGATGAGGATCCGCGCGGCGAGGCCGGTGAGGTGGAGTCGATGCAGGATGAGGCAGGCTTCGATGGTTTTTCCAAGGCCCACCTCATCCGCGAGGAGGACGCGCGGATGAAACCTGGCGGCGGTCTCAGAAACGATGGCGAGCTGGTGGGGAATGAGGTCGATGCGGGCGCCGGCGTAGCCACGGGCGGGCGACTGGCGGATGCGGGTGTTCCAATCGAGCGCCTCAAGGCGCAGGTCGAACTCTCGGGGAGGGTCCGCGAGGCCGGCGAGCAGGCGCTTGTCCGGACGGATGAAATGAAGGGTGTCTAACAACTCCTCCTCCGGCACCCGGACTCCGAGGCAGTCGTATGACAACCGTTCGCCCTCGTGATGGATCGAGGCGACCACCAGTTCGCGTCCATCGCGATGATGAATGGTGTCCCCCGGCTCGAAGCGCACCCGGACGAGTGGCGCGGTGCTGAGGGCGTAGGCCCGGGTTTCCTCGGCGGCGGGGAAGCGCAGCCGGACGATGTCCCCCTCCACGGAAATGACGCGGCCCAGACCGAGCGCGGGTTCGGAGGTGGAAATCCATCGCTGGCCGGGGGCGGGGCGTGACATGCGGGTTGGCGTATAGAAGCGGGACGGGACGGGGTCGAGGCCAATGGCAGCGGCGCGGGCACGAATTTTTTGACAGTCCGCCCGCGGAGAGCGCAGCATCCGCCGCGATGACACGCCCCCCCGTTCTCATGCTCCTGATGGTTTCCCGGATGATCGCCGCTCCGGCGGTGACGACGCTCACGCTGGTGGACGAGCCGGGATACAACACGCTCCAGATCACGGTGAGCGGCCAGTATCTCTCGACCTCCCACACGCAGAGCAAGCTGACCGGCACGGTGGGTGCCTGGCTGGATGTGGATCACCCGAGCGAGACCACCCGCGAGCTCACCTTGTTCAACGGGTTGATTGCGGGCAGTGATTTCTCGGCCACGGGCACCGCATCGAGCTTCGGGTTTCCGTTAGGCACCTATCAGCTCAACGCGACGGGTCTTGCCGGAACATTCTTCACCATTCAAGCGCCGGGGACGGTGACTCCGGCGACGGGCACCTTCAACGCCGCCCAACACCGGTTCGTGATCGATCAGGGAACGGTCACCGGAAACGCCTTGGGGCAGTCCTATCAGTCCGCCTTCAACAGCCAGAATCCCTTCGCGGGGACGGGATCGGGGACCGGATCCGTCACACTGACGCCGGCGGGTGCGGATGCGGATTCGATCCTCTATCAGGTCGTGGTGGTGGTGCCCGGAGTAAGTGTGAGCGACTCGATGCTGGTGGGCAATCCGCCGTTCACCAGCAACGTCACGGTGACCGGCACCGGCACGATCAAGGCGGCGGGCGTGATCGACGTGCCGCGCAGCGGATACGTGGCCTGGACGCTTCGCGAGGGGATCGGAGGAGCCCCCTTCAACGGCGATGTGAATGGCGACGGAGTGTCCAACGGCATGGCGTGGGCGATGGGGCTCGGATCCCTGCCATCGGCAGCGGCGCATTTGCCGCGGGTCACCTCTTCGGAGCCTCCGGAATTTGAGATTCCATTCGCCAACGGCGGATCGAGGGCACCGTTGTGGATCGAAGTGGCGGAATCCCCCGGTGTCTGGACCGTGCTGCCTCCGGAGGATTGTTCGGCAGGAGAGAACCCGCTGTCGGTGGGGACGCAGGGCACGGTGCGGGTGGCCGCGACGGGAGCCAGCCGCCGATTCATCCGTTTGCGGACGGAGGAATGAGCCGGGGAGGCCGGAGGAGGCCGATGTATCAGCGTAGCTCCTTGGAGAGCGAGTAGGCGGAGACGGTTGCGTGCATGAGGCGTGCTTTTTCCGCACTCACTCCGTAGGCCAGCAGGACTTGATGAAACAAGCGGTCTGCGCGGCTCCGCGACATTCCCGGCTGGGTGAACAACCAGTCGTGAAACACGGCCGCCCAGGTTTCCGGATGATTCACGCCATCGCCAAGGCGCGACTTGATGGCCGCAGGCGCGGTGATGCCGTTGCTGGTGTATCCCTTCTGGACCACCCAGCGTTGGCCATCCAGATCCACCGACCATTCCTTCTTCACCCGGTAGTGACCATTGGCAAGGCGCTTCAGTTTGGGAACCTCGGGAGTGCCCGGAGCCCGGTTGATTCCACCCGTGTTCGGAGAACCGCCAGCCATGCCATATGGCACGCAAGAGGAAACCAGGATGATGGCCAGCAAGGCAGCAAGTCCGCGGAAGTTCATGGGATCTGGCTCCGATTGATTCGCGCTTCCGGGCATTCGTCAACCGGGGAATGCATGATTTGCATGAGATGAGCCGGATGGATTGATGCTGGGGATAGCCAGCCCGGAGGAAAAATCGGAACCGAAGTTCTGTCCGGAAGGGGGCCCCGGGAGCAAAGCGCCTCACTCCATGGCACCCTGATCGTTCAAGCCCCTTCGCGGACGATCAGCAACACCTTGCAAATGAGTCCTAACAGAGCAGACGTTCCGGTCATCGCAATGATGGAGATGGCCACGGATTCGAAGCGGCGTCCATCCATCAAGCGGATGACTGCGAACGAGGCGAACATCAGCCCGAGAAACATCGCGGGCATCAGGGACCCGGCCGAGACACCGAGCTTCATGAAATGACGGTATGCCGCCGCGAGTTGATAGGAAGCGGCGGCATGGCAAATGATGAGCGCGGAGAGCAGCATGCCATGGCGGGCCCAGAGCCCCTCCAGTTCGGAGACTCCCGGAAGCCGCATGCGGTGCCTCATCTTCTTGTGTCTAGAGCGCTTGGCGATCCGGGCGCCTTTCACGTTGGAAACCGCCGCCACCGGGGAGGCTGGGGCATGGTTCGTGATGACCTCATCATCAAGCTCGGTGTTGAAGACTTCCGATTCACCGTCAGGGAACGAGCTGGTCATTTCGGGAACCGTGTCCCGATCTGGAGCCGGAGCTTGGATCGACGCTTCTCCGGACTCCGGCGAGGGGTCGAAAGGATAGAGAAGCAGCAGCGGATGCATGGCATCGGCACCGGGAGAATCATCGTGTGCCAGTGACGGGGGCGCATCCTCCGCTCCGGGTGCCTGGGCCGGGCCCAGACCGATATTCAAGCGGACCGCCCCAGTGGGTCTCCGGGCGAACACAAGGTCACGGGCTGCTGGCTCCTTCATCGGACACCGACTCGGAAAAACGCTTGTCAGCCTCAAGACCGCAGCGCGGAAAACTGGGGATCCCCCGTGCAATCCTTGCACTACAGGCCACAGTTTGAAGCGACTTGCGCCGATCGGCGGTTTCCGCTAGGGAGGTTTCACCATGAAACACCCCCTCACTCTGGTTCTATGCGCCCCGTTTGTCGTCGTTTTGAATTCCTGCACTGCGGAGGACGCGGATTATTTCTGGAATGGCCCGAGTGGCGGCTACAGCAGCGGCAATGACCAGCAGCAGTGGCAGAACCAGGTGCGCCAGGCGGAGTATCAGCAGCAATCACAGGCATACCGCAGTGGCTTCACCACCACTCCTCCGGCAGGTTACTCGCAGTATTGAGAGGACGCCTGCTCTAACAGGCCTTCCATGCGGCGGCGGCTCCGGCCAGATCACCCAGCGCACAGCCTACGGATTTGAAGAGGGTAATTTCGTCCGCACCGCGGCGGCCGGCGGCCGATCCGCGGCAGAGGTCGGCAAGTTCGCCCTCCACCTGATCGAGCGAGAAGGAGCCCTCCGCCACCGGAAGCAGCAACTCGCCTGCTTCGCGGAAGCAGTTGGCACGGTTGTCCACAAAGACCCTGGAACGTGTGACCAGCGAGGTATCGCACTCGCGTTTGTCCGCGTGGTGATTGCCGAGGAAATCGGTGTGCGTGCCAGGGCGGATCCAGTCGCCGTGCACGAGGATGTCCGGACTGCCGGTGGCGGCCACCACGATGTCCGCCTCGGCACAGGCGTGGCGAAGGTCGGTCGCCCGCTCGAACGAGATCGCGGGAAAGTCGGGAGAAACCAGATGTTTCAGTTCCTCCAACCGCTCGGGGCGGCGTCCCCAGAGGAGGATGCGGCGCAGCGGGCGGACCGAGGCATGGGCACGGATGAGGAAGGGAGCGAGCCGGCCACTTCCTAACAGAAGCAGGGTTTCCGAGTCCGGCCGCGAC
This sequence comes from Verrucomicrobiaceae bacterium, assembly GCA_027486655.1. Lineage (GTDB taxonomy): Bacteria > Verrucomicrobiota > Verrucomicrobiia > Verrucomicrobiales > Akkermansiaceae > Luteolibacter. Next base: position 116,621 of record JAIXOR010000059.1, read on the forward strand.
AAATGCCGCGAGGCGAGTGCCGAGACCCCGGCGGTGCGGAAACAGGTCACACTCACGCCGTCCACCACAGCGAGCGGTTCGCCCGTGGCGCGGCTGAAGAGAAGGATCTGCGAGTAGAGCGTGCGGGCCGGCGGCAGGTTTTCCGGAAAGTAGGTGAATGCCTTCTGGGCGATGACTTCCTCATTCCAGCAGGGAAGCATGGCGAAGGCGTCGTGGCGGCCCGATCCCGGATCGAGCGGAAGCACCTGCCGAGGTGGCATCGTGTGGGGCCCGGCGAAGGCCTCATCCAGCGTATCGATGAAATCCGGGTAACGCAGGGTGGCGTGGACGTGATCCGAAGAAATGACTTTGAGACTCATGCTGGCTCCGCAGGGTGGATTCCTTCAGGTTTCTTTTCCGAAAACGGTCGCTTGCAGGATTCACTCGGCCTTGGCCCGGAGGAACCACTTGCCCGGAGCTGGAACCGGGCGGCTGAAGGTGACCGTGACGGTCGAGAATGCCGGATCCGCGGCAAAGGAAGCCGTGGCCGTCCCCAGAACAGCGACCGAACTCCACTGGGCAAGGTTTAGCGATGCCTCATGACCGAAGACCAGGGCAGGGTCGTTGCCGCGTCTCACGTAGGTCCATGAAACGACCGGTCCGGCAAGCGGTGCGGATGCCGGGTAAGCGGCGTCGTGAAGCGAAGGATGCCCGCCGAAGGCGTATTCCTGAAGGTTGTCGCGGCCGTCACCATCCGGATCGGCGGATGCCTGTGCGGAACCACCAGAGAGGCCTTTGGCCACGGTCCATTGAGCATAGCCGTCCGTCGAATAGGGCAGGAAACTCTGGACGGCGGTGCCTGCACCTTCCAACCATCTGTTAGGACTGCCGAAGGTGGAGTCCGTGGCACCATCTCCATAACCCTGAACGGACGGGCTGGATGCCACGATCGGCGAAATCGCGGGTGAAGGATGGTTTTCCAGCTCGAAGACCTCGCGCGAGCTGGTGCCGCTGAGTGGAGCCACGCCTTCTCCGACCGGTCCGCAGACGATGCGGTTGGCGGCATCGACCACGCGGAACTGGGTGCCGCTGTTGTCGATGGAGATTCCACTGACGATTCCTCCGCTGAGGACGAATCCGTTCACGGTGGAGTTCGTGTAGGTGAGGAAGGTCGGATCCCCCATCCAGATGTTCGTCCAGGTGTCACCAAGGGTGGAGCGCCTGTCTCGGGTGGCGAAGCCGGAGTCGAGTCCGCCCTGCGAGGTGTTGTTTGCGGTGAACGTGAGCAAGGTGCCGGTTGGAATGGCTTGCCAGTTCGCGTGATTCGAAAGGACCAATGTGTTCTGTGCGACGAATCCCGAGCCGAGGTTGCGGCCGATCTGGATTTTCCATCCCCGCAGGTCGAGTGTTCCAACACCACCGTTACCGACGACGGCGAATTCGACCCATGGCCCGCCATTTCCTGCAATGCGGCCGAAGTAGGCATCCGAAGACAGGGCCCCTCCATCGTCGTCGCTGGTGAGGGTTCCGCCGTTGAGGAAGTTGGCCGCGGACACCGCATTGTATTCATTGAGGATCACGCTGGGTGACGGATTGAGCACGGTGACGAGAAACTCCTGGACGGTGCTTGTGGATCCGTTGCTCGCGAGCAGCCGAACGAGATGATTTCCCGCATCTGCCAGTGTGAGCGCGCGGTTGCTTGCGAGCACGGCCTTGCCGGTGGCGCCCGGCGTCAGGGTGAGGAAGGAGGGAACGGTCAGAGCCGAGATGGTGGGAGTCGCGGCACCGGGGGCCGTGGCGTTCACTGAGTAGGAATAGGACGACATGCCGTAGATCGTCGGCGGGCTCCTGAAGTGGATGCGCGCGTCGCCCGGGGATCCGATGTCCGCCGGCGACTGGGTGGAGGAAACCGCACCATGTTCGCCCACCGAGCTGGTCAGACCATAGATCGGGGTTCCATCGCGAAGGAAGGCCGCGGACTGGCCAGCAGGCACGGTTCCGAATTCCGCGTGAGCGACGAGGTTTCCGAAGGGATCGTAGACATTCACCTCGTCTCCGGCCTCGCCGAGTCCGGAAAAGGACTCGCCCCCCACGAACAGCTCGCGGCTGAGGACCTGGGTGGAGCCAAGACCCCATGCCGTCTTCCATATCGCGACATTGGCTACCGCTTCCTGGAGGATGATGATCGATTCACCGGGCTGGATGGTGACGTTCGGGAAATAGCTGATCGATGGAAGCAGCGGCGTTGGAGTGTCGTCCCACGTGTAGCCGGCGAGGTTGACGGCGCTGCTGCCTGTGTTGGTGAGTTCCCACCAGTCGCCGTCGACCGCCGTGCCGGTGTGGGCGCTCTTCGGCATCACTTCCGTGATCACCAGATCGGCGTGGGCGATGGAAACTATACAGGCGAGGATCGGAGCAAGGGTTTTCATGAAGGGTGGCGGACCTCGGCAACGTCCTTGAATCGCCCCCGCGCGTCAAGGTGCCAGATGACGGGAACTGCGGCGCGGACTTGCAAATCCCCGCCGCGGGGCGCATGGTGGTGGTGGGAGGAATCGCGCAAGCTCCGGCCCCGGGATCCATGTCAAAACCGATTTCAGAGATCGCCTCCACGCTGAAGCACCTGGGAGACATCCAAGTGACCGATGTGGATTATACGGAACTGCTGCACAAGGACATCCGGGACTTGGAAATCTCCCGCTCGCTGCGAAGGCTCGGCCGTATCCGGGTCACCGACTGGGAGTTCAAGGATGTGTTTCCGGCCGTGAACAAGCTGGCTCATCAGGAGGTGGACCTTGTGGATCTGCTGAAACGAACCGCCTCCTACAAGGTGATGGAGTGGGATTTTCGCAAGCATCCCGAAGTGGAAATGACAGCCCGGCCCGACGCAGCGGCCATGCAGCGGCTGATCCTGCGGCTCAAGAGTTTCCTAGGCTACGTGGCGGCCAATCTGATCGAAGAACCCGGTCACGCGCAGATCAAGGTGGCGGAAATCGCGCCCGGCGTGCTTCGATTCCGTCTGGTGATGGTAAAGCGGGATGTGGCGATTCTGATCGGCACGGAGGGCCACAGCGCCGCCGCCCTTCGCAGTCTGTTGAAAGCCGCGGCCGGTATGCATGGCGTGCATGCGCTGCTGGAAATCCTGTCGCATGAAGAGGAAGCCGCTCTCCGCGATTCCTGAGTGCCGCGGGTGCACTGCATGACGATGGACCGGGCCTTGGACACCGGGTTTTTCAGGACGTTCGGCGCATGGCCGGAAATGGGATCACTTGGCCGGATTCGGGGCATCAAAGACGTTCCGTTCTCCGGATTTTCAGGCAACGTTGAAGCTTGTCGAAGCCATCCAATCCGGAGGGGCAGGACAAAGGAAAACCCCCGCACGTTCGAACCGAGCCCATGGCCTCATCCCGCACCAACGCCATCGCCGATGCGAAAGCCTCGCTGCGGGTGATCGCCGAGGAAGAGGCGCGCCGGGTGATCGAGGAAGCCAAGGCCAGCGCGGAAGCCCGGTCCGCAGCCAGAGAGCGGGCTCGTGCGGAAAACGAGGTGCTTGCCGCAGTCGCCAAGGAAACCGCAAAGGCCCGTGCGGAAGCCATGGCCGCCGAAGAGGCACGCATCGACGCCATTGGCCGCGACGAGTGGTATTACATCGTGGACGGAGAACAGTTCGGCCCCGTGCCCGTGGCGGAACTCCGGCGAATGATCGCGGATGCCTCGATGCAGCCGTCCATCCGGATGGTCTGGACCGAAGGAATGGAAGTCTGGCGGGCGGTGTATGAGGTGAATCGCCTCTGCGATCCCACGCCCGGAAAACCGATGCAGGCGACTGGCGAAAACTCCACCCGTCCTTCCGGGGAAAGCCAGCCGATCCCCTCGACCAACGATTTGGCGAAGAAGGCGGACACGATTTCCAGCGAGCGCAAGACCACCAGCCCCAGGGAAGATGCGATGGCCCGCCAACTCGAACAGGCACGGCGCCACGCCGAGGCGGAAGCACGGGTGATCGAGAAAGCCAAGGCGCTCGCTGCGGAAAAGGAACGGGCGAAGTCCGAGCGGGAAGTCCGGAGTCCGGACCAACACGAGGAGGAAACCCGTTCTAACAAATCCGCGGCAATCGCCAAGGAGGCCGAAAAGAAACTCCAGGCCGCCGAAGCACGGGCTGTGGAAGAATCCCGATTGCGGGCCGCTGCCGAAGCCAAGGCCATGCAGGAGGCAAGGCTCCGCGCCGAGGCGGAAGCCAAGGCACGTGAGGAATGCAAGCTCAAGGCGGCGGCCGAGGCCAAGGCCACCGAAGAGACCCGCCTTCGCGTGGCCGCCGAAGCGAAGGCCGCGGAAGAGGCCAGACTCGCCGCGGAAGCCAAAGCCCGCACCGAGCATGAAGCGAAAACCCGCGCACTGGAGGAAGCCCGGCTGCGAGCCATCGCGGAGGCCAAGGCACTCGAAGAATTGAAACTCCGCGCCGCCGCCGAACTGAAGGCGGCTGAAGAAGCACGCCTGCGCGCCGCCGCGGAGGCCAAGGCACGCGAAGAGGAAAAACTCAAAGCCATCGCAGAAGCAAAAGCCGCCGAGCAGGCCCGAAGCGCGGCCATCGCCAAGGCCAAAGCCGAGCAGGAAGCCCGTGCCAAAGCCGAACTGGAAGCGAAAGCCGCCGAAGAAGCCAGAGTGGCCGCCGCCGCAAAAGCAAAGGCCGAGGAAGACGCTCGTCTCAAGGCGGCAGCAGAGGCCAAGGCCGAGGAGCTGGCGCGCCTCAAGGAAATCGCCGAAGCCAAAGCCGCGGAGGAGGAGCGTCGACGCCTGGAAGCCGAAGCCCTCGCTGCGGAAAAAGCGCGCGCCGCCGAGGAACTCGCGCGCGCCAAGGCCAGGGAGGAGGCCCGACTTCAAGAAATCGCCCAAGCCGCCGAAGAAAAACGCCGCCTCGAGGAAGCGGGGAAACGAGCCCGCGAGGAAGCCCGGGCCGCCGCCCGCCTGGCCAGGGCCAAGGACGAGGAGGAAGAAGAAAAGTTGAGGCAGGAAATCGAAGCCCTCGCAGCGAGTGAGGAACGCCTTGCCGCAATTGCCAGAGAACGCGAGGAAATCCGGCTTCGAACGGAAAAGGAAGCACGGCTCAAAGCCGCAATCACCTCGGAAAAGGCAAGGGCTCGCAAACAAGCGCGCGAAAAGCTCCGCGCCCTCGCCAGGAACCGCAAGGAGGAGCTCGAAAAAGCCCGCAGCGCATCGAGCGAAGAAGTCCATCCCTCCCCTTCCATCCAAGCGCCCGAGCCTCCCGACAGCGGCGTAGAGACGGCTGTGATCCACATGGAGGAAGCGGTTTCGTCCCCGCAGGAAAGCACGCTCCTTCCAAGCACCTTTGCGGAACCCGAAGCGGACGGGGATCTCGGCGAAGCGGTCCTCCCGCCCAAGCCCAAAACCCCGATCTTCTCGCTCAAGTGCGTCTGGCACTACACCAGCGAGGGCGACCGCCTCGGGCCGGTCACCTTCGACGAACTGCGGGCCATGGCCGCCGCATCGAAACTCGACCCGCGGCTTGATCTCGTTTGGAAGAAAGGCATGCGCGAGTGGCAGCCCGCAGGCCGGATCGACGGGTTGTTCGAGCGCCGCACAATGCCCGCTCCGGGAATGCAGCCACCGGCCACACCCACGTCCAGCTATCGTCCTGCCGCCCATGGCTCGCAGGTGCTCACCCGGGATGACGCGCCATGGCCCGGAGCCCGCCGGCGGAGTCTTCTGGCGGCTTTGCTGGTTTTTCCGGTTGCCTGGCACTTTTTGTTAGATGCGCTGTCTCCGCTTGTGGTCCAAGGCCTCGGCCCCGCCCTGGCCGGCGCCGTTCTGCCGGCTGCGACGCTGCTGCCACTCGCGGTGCTCGCGCATTTCATCCTCCGCCGCCTGCTCAACCTTGGCATGAGCCGCTGGTGGCTGCTCGGCATGCTCGCCCCCTTCATGAACCTGTGGATCGGCTACCGCTGCTTCGCCTGCCCCGCGGGATACGCATGGAAACGGCGCATGGACAAACCCGGGCTCGCACTGGCCGCCGCTTACTGGGCCCTCACGCTTGCCGCGCTCCTCGTCATCGCCACGTCGGCGGCATCCCTCCAGGGCATGATCGACAGCCCGGGAGTCGTCAAACACCTGCGCTCCGCCGTGGAGGGCATCGCCACGCGCTGAGCCGTCAGCCCGACGCAGGCTCAGTTCGGGCTGCCCGCGCCGCCGAGAAGTTCCATGTAGAAATCCTCCAGCGACCTCCGCACCGGAGCCATCGCCCGGACGCGAATGCCGGCACCGACCAAACGCTCCACCAACACCGAGGGATCCGCCTCCCGCGGCAGATGGATGCGGCCCGCGGCCTGCGCCTGTCCGCCCAGTGAGTGAAGAATCGGAAGTGCGCGCTCCCAAGGATCGAGATCCACATCGAACCTCAGATCCTCGTCCTGCATGCCGCCCACCGCGCCTTCAAACACCAACGCGCCTTCCCGCAGGATGGTCACCCGGTCGCACATCAGCTCCACCTCGGCAAGCAGGTGGGAGTTGAACAGGACGGTCATGCCACGCTCGTCACGCAGGCCGAGGATGAAATCACGAAACCAGCGGATGCCTTCCGGATCCAAACCGTCGGTGGGCTCGTCGAGAAGCAGCACCTCCGGCTCCGGCAGCAGCGCCTGGGCAAGCGCCAGCCGCTGGCGCATGCCGTGGCTGTAGGTGCGGACCTTAGAGTGGATCCGCTTGGAAAGCCCCACCCGCTCGACGGTCTCGCGGGCCGATTTCTCATCGAACCCACCCGAGTAGCTCATCAGGATCCGCAGGTTCTCCCAACCGCTCAGGTATTCATAAAACGCCGGGGATTCGAAGATCGCACCCACCTTGCGCAAGGCCTGCGAACGGTCGGCAAGCACCGAGACTCCGCCGATGGTCACGTCCCCCGCATCCGGCATCACCATTCCGAGGATGATGCCCAACGTGGTGCTCTTGCCCGCGCCGTTGTGGCCTAACAGCCCGTGGATCTCCCCCTTGCCGACGCGGAAGGAAACCTCCTTGAGCGCGGGTTTCGCACCGAAGGTCTTGGAAAGGGCTGTGGCTTCGAGCATGACGGTGGATCTAACGGTTTCCGGTGGAGAAACGGACCTGGCTGGAACTGCTCTGGTCCGCGTAAAGGAAATTGGTCCCGCCCGGATGCCAGGCTTCCTTGTCAAATACCAGCGGGATCCGCTCCGGCCGGTCCTCCATGAAGAAGGCCAGCTTCGAGACATGGAGACCGCTCTGGGTCGAGTTCCACACGTAGCTGGAACCGCTCTTCGCGTGCTGCTCGGCGTCCTGGGGACAACGAAACGCGTCCTCGTTCTCCAGATACGGCTTCAGCGCCACATCGAGCACCGGCACATCCTCGGTCTTCGACGCGCGCGCCGCCACCAGATCCGGCAAGGTCTGATTGTGGTCCTGGATGTGGCTTTGCAGCGCCGCACCGATCGACCTCAGCTGGTTCAGACAGGCCGCCTGCCGCGAACGCGCGAGCATCGGCCGGGCGATGGCCAACCCGATGCCGCCGAGCGCGGCCAGGATCGCGATGACGACCAGCAACTCCACCAAGGTAAATCCACGGCGTTTCATCATTGCTGGCGCGGCGGGCCGAACTCGTTGCCGCGGAGCCCCTGCATGGTTTCGTTCACTGCCTCCATGAGCGGGGCGAGATCGAGTTTGGTATCGGCACTGGATTTCTCAAAATAGGCGCGCATGCCTTCCTGGCTGATCTTTTCCAACAGATCCGCCCCCATGTCCTTCGCCCGCATCATCTCATCGGCCGTCCGTCCGTCCTCGATCTCCTTGAGCCCCTGCTCAACGAATTTCCGCCGCTGCGCCGGGGGCATCGCATCGAGCGACTCCATGAAGCGGTTCATCGATTCGGTGACGGTCAAGTCGATGAAGCGGTTCTTCTCCTCACGGCTCAGCTTGCGGAAAAACTCCTCCCCGCCCCGGTTCTGCCGGTTTTTTTCCCGCTCGGCGAAATCCAGGCGGTTCACCATGCCCGCGATTTCCTCGATCTTCTCCATGCGCCGACTGCCCTCCGGTCCCTCCCCGGCCGCTTCGCGCGCCGACCAATCCTCGAAGTTCGCCGCGGCGATCTCCCGGTTCACACGCTCCGCCGTCAGCTTCCGCGAGCCGGCATACGCGCGGACCGCCCACACGGCGGCCCAGACGATCACCAGGATCGCCGCCGCCCGGATCATCACCTTGCGCCTTTGCATGTCGGCCCGACCATACGGCGGCCATCTTCCCGCGCAAGGGGCCAGTTCCGGCAACCCTACGCGACCACGTAGGGGCGGGGTCTTGGGTTGACACCCCGATCCCAAGGGACCAAGACTCGGCTTCCCACCCGGAAATCCCCCCATGTTCCACCGTCCAAGCCTCTCCCCCCGGAAGCGTTGGATCACCGCTGCGGCCTGCATGGCCGCCTTGTGTGGTCACGCGTCAGCGCAGAATTTCACCATGCGGGTGGCCGATTCCAACCCGCTCAACATCGGCGGCTTCATCCCCGGCGCGGGAGAGACGCTGCCGGACCTCTCGGAGCTTACCGATGGCATCAAGGGCAGCGCGATCTACGGGCTCGACACCGAGGCGGCCTACAATTCCAACCTGTTTCTAACGGAAACCAAGGAGGAGAGCGATCTCTCGTTCTTCTTCACCCCGTGGATCCGCTACATCTCGGACCCCGAGGGTGGCGCGCCGTTCTCGTTCAACGTGAACTACAATCCGGTGGCCCGCGTTTACATGGAGAACTCCGATCTCAACGGATTCGACCAAACCGGCGACGTGATGGTGACCTTCCGTGGCGGCAAGACCGAGATCACGCTTTTCGGCCTCTACAACGAGCTTTCCGGGACCGACCGCATCACCGGGGACTTTGTGGAAGGCTCGCTGATGACCGCCGGCATCCGCGCGGCGCGACAACTGGCCCCCCGCACCTCGCTCAACGCCGGATTCTCAGCGGCCATGTCCGACTACGGAAACAGCACCGATGAGGGTTCGGACATCTACACCACCTACCTCGGCGCGATGTGGGACGCCTCGCAGAAACTCTCCATCGGCAACACCCTGCGCCATACCCTCAGCGAGTCCGACAACATCGGAAACTACGAAGCCATCGCGCTGCTCTTCGAGGCACGCTACAAGCTCGGCGAGCGCATCCTGCTGTCCGCTTCGGTAGGCCCGGAGCTCGGCCAGGGCGAGGACAACGACTCGACCGTCCGCTTCACCGGCGATCTCAACATGCGCTACGCCATCAACGAGCGCCTCACCTGGGTGAACTCGCTGCGCTCCGCCACCGTACCCTCGCCGGATGAAACCAACTACATGGTCTACGATGTCCGCGTCGCCACCACGCTCGAGCGCCAGTTCGTCCGCGGCTGGCTCGCCACCGGCCTCGAATACAACCTCTCCGCCTACGAGGACGTGGGAACCGTGGCCACCAACCGCGGCGACGAGCAGAACCTCAGCGTTTTCATCACCTACCGCCGCAACCTGCTGTCAGAGCGGGTCAACTTCGACTCGACCGTCCGCTATTCGTTCAACGACGGACTCGTCGATTGGGACCAGTGGATGGTCAGCATGGGCGTGAACGTGCTCTTCTAACAGCCATCGCTCAGCGTGGCATCCTCGCGGCCAGCCACTCGAGCATCCGTTTGCGGAAGCGCCCTCCGTCGCGGGCGAGCGAGTCACCATGGTGCCCGGCCTCCACCTCGAAGAGCGTCTTGGGGCCGCCTGCCCTGCGGTAGAGTTCGCGTCCTTGGGAAATGGGCACTACCTCGTCCCGCGTGCCATGAACCACCAGAAGCGGCACCTCGCCGAGCTTTGAAACATAGTCCTTCGGCGCAAGTTCATCCGTCACCAGGCTCTCCGCAAGCTGCCCGCCGATGAGGCGGGCCATCGCCCGGTAGGAAGCAAAGGTGCCATCCACCACCACTCCCCTCAGCCCGCGCACCGGCCGGCCGCCGATGGCCGCGAGTGACTTCGCCCCACCCAGGCTGTGACCATAGGAGACCAGCCGCGTGGCATCCACATCGCCGCGTTTCGCCGTGTAGTCGAGGGCGGCCCGCACATCCCTCACCATGCCGCCGCGATCCACCGTGCCACCTGATTTTCCGAACCCGCGGTAGTCATACATCATGACATGATAACCCGCCTCCGCGAGCCACATCACAAAGCCGAGGTGATGCCCCAGTGAACCCGCGTTGCCATGGGAAAACACCACGGTGCCGCTAGCCGCCTCCGACCTCGCGGGGATGAACCACCCGTGCAGGCGCGTGCCGTCATCGGAAGAAAACTCGATGGTCTCAAAGCGGAAACCCCAGGTCGCCGGAGTGGCCGGTTCGTCGTGTGTGGGAAAATAAAAGAACCGGTTGCCACCGCCCGGGCCCAATCCGTCCCTGGCCAGCTTTGGCAGCTCGTTCCGTGGATCCTCCAAGGCACGCTGAACGCCGTCCGGAGACCACGCGGGATCCGCAGCGGAGACCAGCGCGGCAGCCCCCAGCCAGAGCGGAACCAAGCGGCGTTTCATCATCGCCCAATCCACATCAGATCGGCGGATTGTCGAGCGAAAGAACCACCCGCCCGCTTGAAAGCCGCAGGATGCCGGATAGATTGCGAGGATCATGAAATCACGGCTTCTCGGCATGCTTCTGGTCACCCTCGCCCACACGCAGGCAGCCGATGTGACCTCCGGCCGCGCCTCGGCCTCATGGATCACCGCTTCGGAAACCGCCCGACCTGGAGAGCTCGTTCACAGCGCCGTGCGCATCCGCATCGATCCCGGTTGGCACATCTATTGGACCCAACCGGGCGAAGGAGGAGTGAAGACAGAGATCTCCTGCAAGCCCCCTGCGGGCTGGGTGGTGGAGGGCCCCGGGTATCCGCCGCCGAAACGATTTCTCACCGGCGAGCTCGCCTCATTCGGATACGAGGGCACAGTGCTGTTCCCGTTGACAATCCGCACACCCGCCGGGTTCGACAAACCCGCCTCACTGGTCGCCCGGGTTTCCTGGCTCGCGTGCAGCGAGGATGCCTGCGTCCCGGGTGAAGCGGAACTCACGCTCACCCTGCGCCCCGGAAACGCTTCCGCCACCGATCAGGCCGGAGCCATCGCCACCGCCCTCCGCAAGATCCCCCGCCCCGCCGCAGAGGGCCTCTCGCTTGCGGTGAGCGAAGATGGCCCGCTCCTGAAATTCCAACTCACCGCACCCGCCGGAAACGGCACGGATTTCTCCACATTCGATGTGTTCCCAGCCACTCCGGACATCATCGCTCCCACCGCCATCCTTCGCTTCGCACGCGAGGGCGGCGGGTGGTCCGCCTCCGCCCCGAAGAGCGGCTATGCTCCATCACGCATCGATGCCATCACGCTGGTGCTTGCGTCGAGAAATGACGGGGAATCATGGGAAATCCCCTGGAAAAACCGGTGATCCCAGAACTCGAAAATCCCATTGGACAAACCTGCCGTCCTCGCAATGGTGTCAGACGAAACTCCCCATCCCCTATGAAAACCATCGCATCCACCTTGTTCGCGGGTCTCATGGCAATGGCCTCCACCTTCGCCGCGGAACCCGGCAAACCCGCTCCCGCCTTCACCGCCAAATCCGTGAAGGCCGAGGACGTCTCCCTCAGCAGCCTCAAAGGCCGCACCGTCGTGCTCGAATGGGTCAACTTCGATTGCCCATTCGTCAAAAAACATTACAGCTCCGGCAACCTGCCGAAACTCCAGGAATCCTACACCGCCAAAGGCGTCGTCTGGATCACCGTGAATTCGTCCGCTCCCGGCAAACAAGGCCACCTCGAGCCCGCCAAACTCGCGGAACGCGCCACCAAGGAGGGCAGCAAGGCCACCCACATCATCGCCGATGCGGACGGAACGATCGGCAAAGCCTACGGCGCCAAGGTCACGCCCCACGTCTTCGTGATCCAGCCGGACGGCACGCTCGCCTACAACGGAGCGATCGACTCCAAAGCCAGCACCAAGCCCGAGGACATCGACTCCGCCGACAAGCTGCTCGCCCAGGCCATCGACGCCGTGCTTGATGGCAAACCGGTGGCCAACGCCAAGAACGCCCCCTACGGCTGCGGGGTGAAATACTGAGCACCCTGCACTCCAGTGCCTGTCATTGGCACGCGGCGGCATGGACTCGGCAGGCGGATTGGCTACCGTTTCCGTTGTGTCCTTCCTCCGCGTGCCAAATCATTTCCGGCCTCCGGGCTCTCTTTTGCTCGGCAGCTCGCTGGCCTTCATCCTCTCATCCATCGGCCCGGGCCAGTCCCCGGGCTTGGACCTCAAGGGCGATTCATCCTTCGATGTGGACCGGATCTCGTGCTCTCTCACGCCACCCCGGCGTTGGCTGAGCCACCCGGGCGGCAGGCTCTGCCTCAATCCATCCAGCCACAAGGAATTCAAGATCGAGCCTCTCGCCGCCGATCTTCCTCTCGACCTCGGCGCTTACGCAGGCACGAAAATCATCCGCCTTCCCCGGATACTCACCGCCCGCGTCATCGCACCCGGCGACTCCTCCACTGCCGCCGCAGCGCCCGCCGAATCGTGGTCGCCCTATCAACTCAGGTTCACCTCCAAGCAGCCCGGCGGTGCCCTCATCAAGGGCAGCGACTTCTTCCCGGACGCACAGCCCGCCCTGATCCGGCTCCTTGAAATCCGGAATGCCGCTGGCGCGAAACTCCGCCTAACCAGTCAAGCCGCCGCCACCATCACCGACGACGGCACCCTCTGTGTCTCCACCGAGTCCTGCCACTACGCGCTCACATTTCGGCGGATCGGCCCGTCCTCATCCCCTCCCCTCGCTATCGGGGTGAGACCCACAGCCGGACCGGATGGCTGGTCGCTCGAAATCCCACTGGCCGGTGAAGTCACCAAAATCGCAGTCGGCTTCGGGTTCTCCACGCACACGGATGGCATTCAGCAAGCTTCGCTCCGTGCGAATGCGGTTTTCACACGACCGATCGAGGCATCACTCGCCATTTCCCGCGATGCGATGAGCTCGATGCTGGGCAAGGTGCCCCTGCCCCGCTCGTTCGGCATCTCGTCCGGCTCATCCACGATCTCCGCGGATGATCACCGAGCCGCCTACTACGCCGCCTGGGCGTTCCTGATCCAGAGTTCGATCGATCCGCTTCCCGATCATCCGGACTATCCATTTCCACAGATGAGCCTCGGCAAGGGTGCTCTCTGGGCGGAGGGCCACCCGAAATGCCCGGCCACTTGCGGATGGGAAAGCTTCCTCGGCATCCAGACGCTGGCGTGGATCGATCCCGATTTCGGCTGGCTCGCCTATCAAGGCATCATGTCCCTCGTCGATGAACACGGCCAGCTCGGTGGCGAGTCGCTGCCCTCCCACAAGGCACACACCGCCTGGGTCCTCCATCAGCGAAAACCCGATCCCGCGCGACTCTCGGCCGTCTATCCGGCCATTCGACGCTACCTGCTCTGGCGCGAGAAAAACCCGCGCTGGATCTACGGCGACAACATGGCTCCGGACGAACGCGACATCGAATTCGCCGCCTCGTGGATGGTCGATGTGGACTACGCCATCCGCATTGCCGATGTGTTATCTAACAATTCCGACGCCGTGATGTGGCGGGAAAAACAAGCGACGATGATCGATCACATGCGATCCTGGTTTTTCCGCGATCCTCGGAAGATCCATCAGTTCTGGTTCACGGACCGCAAGGTGCACAGCACTCCGCAGCGCAACGAATACCGGCCGGTCATGATCCTCAGCGCGCTGGCCACACCGGGACTCCCGGATGACATGCGCGACCGGCTTCTCCCGCTCTTCCGCGATCATTTCAAGCCCTCCGCGCCGAATGCCGGCTTCGCCTACACCAAGTATCCGGACAACCAGTTCCTCGCCTGGGGCCTCATCGACCACCGGCAGCCCGAGGCACGCTCCTTCATCGAAGCCCTGCTGCGCGACAGCATCACCTGCGGCGAATTTGCGGAAACCATCGAGATCGGCAAGGACGGCAAACCCTTTCCCGGCGGAGTGAAGCCCTCGCTCTTCACCGCACTCAACCTCATCGAGTTCACCTGGCTGCTCAACGGCGTGCGCGCCGAGAGCGGCACCGCCCTGCCCTTCCACTTCCAAGGCTCCCCACCATGAATCCCGCCCTCATCCATCCCGCCTCCGGCCTCGACCTCGCGGAGCGCCTTCCCGGGAATCCCTTGCTCCGCCCGGACGACATCGCACCCAGCCACCCCGGCCTCAAGGTGGAGTGCCTGCTCAACCCCGCCGCCTTCGAATTCGAGGGACGCACGTGGCTGCTCCTCCGCGTCGCTGAACGTCCGGAACAGAAACCCGGGAAAACCAGCTTCCCGGTGCTCGATCCGACTGGCATCCACATCCGCGAGTTCTCTAACAACGATCCGCGCCTCAAGGGCGGCGATCCGCGCGTGGTGAACTTCGATGGCGAGGACTACCTCACCACCCTGTCCCACCTCCGCCTCGTTTCCAGCGATGACGGCGTGCGCTTCCGCGAGGAGCCCGCGTTTCCACCGCTGGTTGGCGAGGGGCCCTACGAGACCTTCGGCATCGAGGACTGCCGCGTCACCCGCATCGACTACACCTGGCACCTCACCTACACTGCTGTCTCACCGCACGGCGTCGCCGTCGGCATGCGCAGCACGCGCGATTGGAAATCCTTCACCCACCACGGGCTCGTCTTCGGACCGCACAACAAGGACTGCGCCCTCTTCAGCGAGCGCATCGGCGGCAGCTATTTCGCCCTGCACCGCCCGAGCAGTCCGGAGATCGGCGGCAACTACATCTGGATCGCCGAGTCGCCGGACCTCCTTCACTGGGGAAACCACCGCTGCATCGCCCGCACCCGGCCCGGCATGTGGGACTCCGCCCGCGTCGGTGCCGGTGCCTCACCCATCCGCACCGATCGCGGCTGGCTGGAAGTCTATCACGGAGCCACCAGCGACCACCGCTACTGCCTCGGCGCGCTGCTGCTCGACCTCGACGAGCCGTGGAAAGTCATCGCCCGCTCCCGCGAGCCGATCATGGAACCCTTCGCCCCCTATGAAAAGGAGGGCTTTCTCGGCAATGTCGTGTTCACCAACGGCCACATGGTGGACGGCGACGAACTGACCCTTTACTACGGCGCGTCCGACAGCGTGATCTGCGCCGCGCGCTTCTCCATCCGGGCCATTCTTGCCACGCTCTGAAACCTCTCTCCCAGAAACCCGAAACCCATGAACCGCCTCGGCAGGGAACTCGCCGTCTTCCGCTCCTGCCCGCTCAACATGCGGGTGCTCATCCTCACCAACCTGATCTACGCACTGGTGATGCCGGTGATCGAGATCTTCATCGGCGCCTACGTCATGAGGAATTCGAACGACGTGAAGATGGTCGTCGTCTATCAGCTCGCCGTTTACACCGGCATACCCGCCACCTTCCTGCTGAACGGCTGGCTGCTGCAGCATGTGGGCATCGCCCGTCTCTACTCCGCGGGCATGCTGCTCAGCGGCGTGGCGCTCACGGTGATGATGAGCCTCGGTGAGCTCACGCTGACCGGCCTCGGCGTGGCCGGTTTCCTGATGGGCACCTCGTTCGGACTTTACTGGAGCAACCGCGACTTCCTCGCGCTCTCCAGCACCAACGACTCGAACCGCAACTACTACTACGGCCTCGAAACCTTTTTCAGCACCAACATCGGCATCATCATCCCGTTTCTGATAGGCTCCTTCATCGCCGCCGCCGGCAAGGGAGACTGGCTGGGAGGGAATGCAAACCGCGCCTATCAGATCATCACCGGCATCGTCATCCTGCTCACGGTGGCCTCCTCCTGGATGATCCATCGCGGGGACTTCCGCAATCCGCAAAAGACCAGCTTCCTTCACTTCAGCCGCCACCCGCTCTGGCTCCGCATGCAGGGGCTGGCCGTACTCAAGGGCCTGGCCCAGGGATACATCGTCACCGCCCCCGCCATGCTGATCATGAAACTGGTCGGCCAGGAAGGCACCATCGGCGTGATCCAGTCCGCCGGCGGCCTGCTCTCGGCCGCGCTGCTTTACATCGTCGGCCGCGTTTCCCAACCGCACCACCGCGTGCACATCTTCGCTGCGGGGCTCCTGCTTTTCGCCTTCGGCGCGCTGCCGAACGCCCTGCTCTTCAGCAAGACCGGAGTCCTCATCTTCATGGCCTGCCTCATCCTTGCACGGCCCTTGCAGGACATCGCCTACTTCACCATCCAGATGCTTGTGATCGACACGGTGAGCACCATCGAGAAACGCAACGAGTTCTCGTATATTCTCAGCCAGGAAGCCGGTTTCTATATCGGCCGCTTCACCGGCTGCATGCTCTTCATCGGGCTGGCCTTCCAGGTCTCGGACACCTTCGCCCTCCGCTACGCCCTGCTCATCGTCGGGGCCGTGCAGTTGCTATCCATCCCGGTGGCAAAAGGCCTCCTCAAGGGCGTGGGCGACCACGCCATCTCCGCGTCCGAAGAGGCCCGGATCGCCGATGAAACGACCTCCCACCGCTGAACCCCGAAAGGAAAACGGCAAACCACGAAAGACACCAAACTTCGCGAAAATCAAAGAGTTCTGGACTCTCATACGCTCATCCATGGGGTGAACGGGAAGTCAGTCACTGGCCTCTCTTGTTTCGTACCTTGTCGTGCATTTCGTGGTTCTCAGTTCCGAATCAAGGCTGAAGCGGCTGCACGCCAGGGCGCATCTTCTGCACGCCACGCCATTCCCAGCCCGGGCGGCCTTGCCTAGCCTGTCAAAGCCCATGAAAACCCGAGTTTCTTTCCGCATTCCCGCGCTGCTGGCACTGCTCTCCGCCCCCTGGGCCCATGCGGCCATCCTCACTTGGAACGGCGGGGTATCCGGCGATTGGGTGAACGGCGGCGCCGGCTGGACCGGCGGCACCTGGACCAACGCCACACCGGACTCCGCGGTCTTCTCGGGCACCGCACCCACCTCCGTGACCATCAACTCCGGCGGCGTCACTGTGGATGACCTCACCGTCTCCTCCGGCACCTACAGCTTCGGCGGCACCGGCACGCTCACGCTCTCTAACAGCACCATCGACATCGCCAGCGGCCTCACCACCACCATCAACGCGGCTCTCGCCGGCAGCACCGGCCTCACCAAATCCGGCGCGGGCACCCTCGTCCTTTCCGGCACCAACAAGAACTACACCGGCACCACCACCATCACCGGCGGGGCCATCCAGATTTCCGGAGCCGCCGCAGGAAACCTCGGCTCCACCAACAACGGAGCCATCACCCTCAACGGCGGCGCGCTCCACGCGAACTTCACTGCGAACAACACCGTCAACTACGCCATCAACGTCGGAACCAACGGCGGCGAGATCCGCAACCTCGGCGGCGATGCCGGGCGCTGGCTCATGGCCTCGAACACCATCTCCGGCAGCGGCACACTCACCCTCTCGTTCGGCACCAGCGCCACCCGCTTCACCCTCGCCTCCACCACTCAGAACAGCTTCTCGGGCAAGTGGATCATCGACAGCGGCGGCAGCACCCAGCGATTCGTCGATGTCGCTTCCAGCAACACCTTCGGCACCGGCAGCGGCGATGATTTCATGACGCTCCGCAACTCCGGTGCGCTGCTGCTCCGCAACGGAGTCTCGCTCGGCAGCGCCACCCGCGGCGTCACCCTCGGCACCGGCGGTGGCCGCATCAACGGCGCGGGCAACTCGACCGTCACCCTCGCCGGGAAAATCACCGGGGCATCCGGCAACACCGCGGCCTTCGGCATGGAAAACGGCACCATCCTCCTGCTTTCCAACACCGCCAACGACTACGCCGGAGACACCTCCACCGTCACCAACAGCGGCGGCACCACCGGCATGCTGCGCCTCGGGGCCGCCGGTGTGATCCCCGACGGCACGGGCAAAGGCAATGTCTCGCTCGGCACCAGCACCGCCATCGATCTGAACGGCTTCAACGAAACCATCAACGGCCTCACCGGCGCGGGGACGGTTAGAAACGACTCCGCCACGGCCGCCACTCTCACCCTGGGCGGCAACAACCAGACCGCCACCTTCACCGGCACCCTCGGCGCGGGCACGGGCACCCTCCATCTTTCCAAAACCGGCACCGGCATCCAGACACTTTCCGGAACGGTCAGCTACACCGGCAACACCAACGTCTCCGGCGGCACCCTCCAACTGAGTGAGTCCGCCAACCGCTCATACGCCGGACAGCTCTCCGGCGATGGCGCCCTCCAGAAATCCGGCACCGGCACCCTCACGCTCTCGCACACCTCCGGCAGCATCGGCCGCCTCCGCATCGATGGCGGTGCGGTCACCCTCACCGGCGGACTCACCAGCCACAACAGCGGCGCATTCACCATCGGCGACTTCGGCACCGGCACCCTCAACGTCGCCGGTGGCTCTCTCTCCATCACCGGCACCCGCGAGTTTGTCGTCGGCCTGCAGAACACGGGCTCGGTCAATGTGAGCTCCGGCTCGCTCACCCTCGGCCCGGATGTCACCGTCGGCATCGGTTCTCACGCAGCGGTCATTTTCGGTGTTTCGGGAGACGGCTCGCTCAATCTTTCCGGCGGCACCACCACCATCCAGGGCACCGGATCCATTTTCCTCGCCCGACCCAAGGCCGATGGATCCTCCACCGGCAACTTCAGCGGTGCCATCGATCTCACAGGAGGCACGCTCGAAACCGCCCGCACCTTCCAGGAATCCACCGCCTCCACCGGAGGCACGAAAACCTCTTCCATCACGCTCAACGGCGGAACCCTCAAGGCCCTCGGAAACAATTCCAACTGGATCGATTCCTCCATCGACACCCTGAGCTTCGGCGCTTCCGGTGCCACCATCGACACCAACGGATTCAGCGTCACTCTCGCCAAGGCCGCAACCGGCTCCGGCGGACTCACCAAAACCGGCTCCGGCACCCTCGTCCTCGCCGCCAACAGCACCTACAGCGGCCTCAGCTCGGTGAGCGGCGGCACCCTGACAGTCAACGGCGGCATCACCGGCGCGGTCGAGATCGGCAACGGCGCCACCCTTTCCGGCACCGGCACCACCGGGGATGTCACCGTGCTGAACGGCGGCACCCTCGCCCCGGGAAACAGCCCGGGAGTCCTCAGCACCGGAGATCTCATCCTCCAGGCCGGGGCCACCCTCGGCATCGAGATCGCCTCCACCACACCGGGAAGCGGCTACGACCAAGTCTCACTCGCCGGATCCGCCACCCTCGCCGGCCTGCTCTCGATCTCCACCCAATACACCCCCACAGCAGGCAGCCTCTTCTTCATCCTCGCCAACGACGGCACGGACGCCATCAGCGGCACCTTCTCCAACGCCCCGCTCGACAACACGGTTTACACCTTCGGCTCCCAACAATATCGCATCAGCTACTTCGGCGACTCCGCCTCCCTCTCATTCACCGGCGGAAACGACGTCGTGCTCATGGCCGTGCCGGAACCAGCCGCAGCCCTCATCGGCGGAGTGGGAACCCTCCTGCTTCTCGGATCCAGACGCCGCCGCCACCCTTAAACACGGCGATATTCGCGCGCCCGGCCGACGTATGGTTGCCAAACCCCCGCACCATGCCCAAACGATCCACCCACCACCGCCCCAACGTCCTGCTGGCGATGGGATGGTTCGTTCACGAAATCAACATCGGCGTCGCCAGATACGCCCGCGGTGCCGGGTGGATCCTTGAAGACCTCGCCTCCCACTCCGGCGTCATCGAACCCCACTGGGCCGGCGATGGCATCATCACCTTGGTGGAAAACATCGACTCCCCCCTGATCGGCTTCCTGGAAAAGGCCGCGGTGCCGGTGGTCGACCTCACCGGCCAACTCCCCCATCTCGCCTATCCCCGCGTGCTGCCGGACAACCACGCCATCGGCCGCCTCGCCGCCGAGGAACTCGCTGGCCGAGGATTCAAACACACCGCCTTTTTCACCTTCGACCGCGAGGCTCCCGTCGTCGCCGAACGCATGGCGGGTTTCCGCGAATCCGCGCTGGCCGCCGGGTGCACGTTCCACCTGCTCGACTACACCGGCCACCTCGGTGAAGCCGGCGATCGTCCTTCGATGATCCGCTGGCTCGCCGCCGAGCTCCGCAAGCTGCCGCAGCCGCTGGGGGCCATGGCCCAGTTCGACGCCGAGGCCAACCTGATCGTCCAGGCCTGCCTCCAGGCCGGACTCCACATCCCCGAGCAGATCGCCGTCGTCGGCGTGGACAACGATCCGATCTATTCGGAACTCGGGCCTGTCCCGCTCACCAGCGTCATCAGCAACCGCGAACTGCTCGGCTTCCGCGGCGCCGAACTGCTGGACCACCTCATGCGTGGCGGTCCTCCTCCCGCTGCTCCCGTCCGCGTGCCTCCCGGCGGCATCGTCGTCCGACGCAGCACGGATATCTTCGCCACCGATGACGAGGGCGTCGCCAAGGCCCTGCGCTTCATCAAGGAAAACGCCGCCTCTCCGCTCACCATCGATGCCATCGTCCGTGCATCCGGAGTTTCCCGCCGCGCGCTTTATTCGAAGTTCGCCAAAGTCCTCGGCCGCTCGATCCAGGCGGAAATCGTCCGTCAACGGCTCAACCTCGCCAAGAACCTGCTTTCATCCACCGACGAGAAACTCGATTCGATCGCCTATGACAGCGGCTTCGACGGTGCCTCCTCGCTCAGCAAGGCCTTCCGCGCCCACGAAGGCATGCCCCCCTCGGTCTATCGTGAGAAACACCGCACCCTTCCATGATCCGCCCGCTCCTTCTTGCCGCCGCCCTTCTCATCCACACGGCCACCGCTGCGGAAATCCTCATCGCCGATGTCCGCGGCTCCGGCGATGAGATGAAGCTCGCCGCCATCACCGCCCAGGGCATCGCAAACCGCTCCGCTCCCCGCGTCTTCCTCGTATTCGGTGAGGAATGCCGCTGGCTCCGCCGCGACTTCGAATCCGGCAAAGACAACGGCGTCGGCCGGATCTGGTCGGAATCCGCTGCCAAGGAAAACGCGGCCCGCTTCCCGCTCATGGAAGATGCCTGGAAGGAAATCCTCCGCGAGGAAGGCCACCGCTTCCAACCCGTCTCACCCGCCGGACTGCTCAGCGCCACCCGCCCGTTCTGGAAGGGCTTCCTGCTCTATCAGAAATTCGGCGACGACCTCGCACCCGCCACCACCTGGGCCGGCATCGAGGACCTCGTCCCGGTCACCAAGGATCTGTTGGAAAAACTCCGTCGCGCCGGCATCGATGCACCGGTGCTCGCGGATTACACCCAGGTGCGCGCTTCGTTTCCCGCCGGCTCGCAGCCCCGCCTTGCTGGGCATCGTTTCCTCATCGACACCCTGCTGCCGCGCTGCCGGCGCGATGGGGCTGTCTCCCGCGACCGGACCTACGGCCTCGCCGAGCATGACAGCATCGTCAGCGCGGACATCGCCGTGCGCAACCGCTGGCCGGTCTATGATCTCAGCCACGTCGCCCATGCCAACAAGGCCTCCAACGTCCGCAAGGAGACTCCCGAACCGCCGGACAAGCCACTGCTTGATGAGTTGTTAGGAAAACTGGAGCCCTTCTCCGAAGTCCACGGCTGGGGCCGCAATGGCGAGGAATCCTTCATCCGCTCGCTCAACCGCAACCGCCTCGTCGGCATGGTCTCCGGTGTGCCCAACACCTCGTTCTTCGCAGGCCTGCCCACACCCGCCTGCGAGTTTCGCCAGAAACGCCCGGACGTCGATCCGGCCACCGTGCAGGTCGAGGACAAGATCTATCTCGCCTTCATGGTCAACGAAGGAGACACGATCAAAAACGCGGCCACCTTCATGGGCTTCGGCTCCTGGCTCCAGCCGGAACGCGGATCCGTGCCCATCAACTGGGGCGTGATGCCCAGCCTGCTCGTCTCCCAACCCTGGCTCATGCGCTATTACTACCGCACGATGTCGGCAAACGATTACTTCTTCGCCGCACCCTCCGGCTGGGGCTATGCCCACCCCGCCAGCCTGCCCGCCGCCGACCTCATGCCCTACGCCGCACTCGTCCGCCGCGGCATGATTCTCGCGGACCTGCGCCATCTGAATGTGTGGTGGATTCACGACCTCCGCGATCCCCTGCAACGTCATGGTTTCCTGCGCGCCACCGGAGCCGCCGGCCACATCGAATGGTCCGGACTTCAGGCGGTGGAGTATCCGGCAAACTCACCCGTCAATATCCGCAGCCATCATTTCTACACCTACAAGGAACCCGCCGCCGCCTTCGCCGCACGACTCAAGGAGGACTACAAGGACGTGAAAGGCCCGTGGTTCGCCGCCATCTACGGGGCCATGGAACACGCCACCCCGCATCGCTTCCGCGAGCTCGCGGACCACCTGCCGCCGGACCGCTTCCGCATCGTAATGCTCGACGAGTTTTTCGCCGCGGCATCCAAGGCAAGGACTCGGATGGAAGGCCGCGTCTGGAAACCCGGACCCGGTGCCCCCAAGGGCGTCGCACCCTGATTCCACCCCTGCATCCAGCGGGAGATCAATTGCACGGAGGGCCGGGTCTTCCCCCGTGACATCGCGCGCCGCCGGTGGATTCATTGAATCGCGATGAAACCCATGCCGACTTCCCCGTCCCACCGGCGCGAAGCGGCCTTCACCCTAACAGAAATGCTGGTGACGGTCGCCGTGCTGGCGGTGCTTGCCGTGCTCGCCGCCGCTCTCGCCGGCCGCGTCCGCACGGCCGCCGGCAAGGCCACCGCCGTCACCGCGCTCCGCCAGACCGGCACCGCCATCTTCTCCTTCGCCACCGACCAGAACGGCTGGCTGCCACCGGGCCCCGGAAAACAAGGGCTGTGGCTCTCCCACCACGCCTACGATCAAAACCACACGCTCTTCGGCCTCATCGGACCCTACCTCGGCACCGCACCTCTCGACAAACCCGCCCCGGTGAAGTCCGCCGTTTCCCGCAACCACCTGCGGATCTCGCCGGACCTGCTGCGCCCGGGCTCCCGCTCCTATCTGTCCATCTACTCCAGCAGCCGCCGCATCGAGCTCGCCGATGGCACCCGCAAGGAGGCCTTCGGCTGGTACGGGGCCTACGTGAACAACGAGGTGAAAAGCGCCCTCAGCCTGGCCGATCTCCAGAACGCGCGCGACAACGGCTGGAAGTGGCTGCTCCAGGAAGCCGATCGCTCCGGCGGTTGGTCCGCCTCCTGGGACGCCTCCACCTTTCCGGAGAAACCCGTGCACGGCGACGCACGCCATCGCCTGCTCACGGACGGCAGCGTCGTCCAGCTCTCGCTCACCGCATCCCACCCCAAATGAAGAAATCCATGAAATCCATGCCTCGCCCCTCCGCCCGCCTACCGCTGGCCTCCGCGGCCATCGCCCTCATCCTCGGCGGCACCAGCCACGCGATGTTGTCTAACAGCAGCTTCGAAACCCAGGGCAGCACCCCCGCGGATGCCGATGTCTGGGCCGAGCAGCCCGGCGTGCAGACCCGCGCCAACGATGCCGCCCGCACCGGCGTCTGGGCCATCAAGTCCATCGGCGTGGATGCCAACAGCTATCCCAACACCAGCCAGACCGTGAGCGTCGCCGGACTCGCCGGGAGCCCCTACGTCGCCGGACTCTGGGCGATGACGCCATCCTCCAACCCGATCACCACCGGCGGCGCGCGGCTCAAGCTCATTTTCCGCTCCTCCACCAATGCCATCCTTTCAAGCGTGGACCCGCTCTTCTTCACCCCGTCCTCCGGTCAGGATGTCTGGCGCAAGGGCTTGCAGACCGGAGTGATCCCCGCCGGAGCCGCCACCGTCACCTTCCAGGCGATGCACGACGTCGGCACCGGCACCAACACCACACTCTTCCTCGATGACGCCACCTTCGAGGTGCCCGCCACCACCCTGCCCACCGATGGCGGATTTGAAATCGAGGGCAGCACCAGCGCGGACGCCCAGTTCTGGACCGAACAGCCGGGCATTTCCACCCGCAGCAACGAGGCGGCACGCAGCGGACTGTGGTCGATCAAGTCCACCTCCACCGTCACCAATTCCTTCCCCAACACCTCGCAGACCATCGATGTGTCCGCCCTCAACGGCCGTGGCCTCACCGCCACACTGTGGGCCATGACCCCCAACTCCAATCCCATCCTCTCCGGCGGCGCACGCCTCAAGGTCGAGTTCTTCAACGGCAGCACCGGCCTCGGCAATGTCGAGTCCGCCAACTTCCTCACCACCTCCACCGCCAAGGACACCTGGGTGCAGGGACGCATCGAGATCGCCGTGCCGCAGGGAGCCACCTCGCTGAAACTCCAGGCCATGCACCAGGTCGGCGGCACCGGCGGCGGCGCGCTCTTCTTCGATGATGCCTCGCTCGTCTTCGCCAGTCCCGGCACCCCGGCCAATCCCGGCTTTGAAACCGAAGGCTCGTCCCCCACCGACGCCAGCTTCTGGACCGAGGCCGCTGGCGTCTCCACCCGCTCCAACGAAAGCTCACGCAGCGGATGGTGGTCGATGAAGTCCGTGGGCAGCCCCGCCAACGGCTTCCCCGCCACCACCCAGGAACTGCTCGTCTCCGGTTTCATCGGTCAGCCCTTCACCGCGAAACTCTGGGCCCTCACCCCATCCGCCAACCGGATCGCCACCGGCGGAGCCCGACTCAAGATCAGCTTCCGCAACTCCGCCAATACCGAGATCCTCGCCTTCGATCCGGTCTTCCTCAACGCCGCCTCACCCGCCGATACCTGGATCCAGGGCACCGTCACCGGCACCGTCCCCAGCGGAGCCGTCCGCGTCCGCGTCCAGGTGATGCACGACGTCGGAGCCACCACCGGACGCACCCTTTACTTCGACGATGCCTCCTTCGCCATCGGTGCGGCAGACCCCTTCGACGACTGGGCCACCAGCGCCGGACTCAGCTCCGGACAAAACGCCGCCGGCGACGATCCGGACGCGGATGGCGCGGACAACCTCACCGAGTTCGCCCTCAATGGAAATCCCCTCTCCGCCACCCAATCCGGCACCCTCGCCGCCACCCATGCGGACAGCAACAGCAACGCCATCCGCGACCTCACCCTCACCCTCGCCACCCGCACCGGAGCCACCTTCACCGCAGGACCCGATGGATCCCAAACCGCCACCATCGACGGCATCACCTACTCGATCCGCGGCTCGCTCGACCTCGCCACCTTCAACAGCAGCGTCAGCTTCGTCTCGAAAACCGCCTCCGCCAACCCCGCCTACGAACTCCAAACCTTCCGCCTCGACGCCTCGGATACCGCCACTCCCTCCTCCCGCGGATTCCTCCGCGTCTTCCTGTCCAAACCCTGATCCGCCTCCCCAGCCCTCCCCCCCCAACGGCGCACGGAACCCCCGTGCGCCGTTTCTCATGTCGGGGGACAGCGCGGAGGAAACGGAAGCATCATTCCTCAGGGGAAACCGATTCTGAAATCGGAAACTCACCAGACGCCATGCATGAGCGCTTACGACACCATCAATGTTTGACAGGATATGGAGGAAAAGCAGATCGTTTCTTGTAGTCAGGGTCATTAAAAAACCGGGCCGAAACGGATTTTCACGCCAATGATCTGCATCCGCCATCACTTGTTAAAAAATTCCGTTCTAATGCCGAATGGAAATGACCAACTGCATTCTTGGTAACGGCGCATTCCCACCACCATGAGAATCAAATCCAAGTTTTTCATCACCTCATCGGTCATTCTTTTTGCCCTGTTATCTTCTTGCCAGCGCGAGAGAGAATCGGAGGCAAAAAATCAGAAATCACCTCAGCATATGACTCGTGCTCGCCCTTCAAATACTGCTCATGAAAAGCCTGCATTGATACCTCCTCAAGAAAAAATCGCTCCGACAGTTTCGCTCTCGTCGAACGAAAAGGAGTTACACGAGTGGCGGGCAAGCCGCGAGGCATTTCGGATCAAGTTGTTTTCCATTCCATTAAGCACCACTGCTGCTCGTGATCGTGCTGATGCTTGGGAGAGGTTGGCAATTCCAGATAACGAACTGCGTTCTTCAAGTGAACAGCTTCAGTGGGCAAGGATGCTTCTAGATCAATACGCGGATGGAACAAAAATTGAAAAACTCGTATTCTGGAGACTTGTCTCATACCGAATTTCATCTCATCACCCAGGTGCAGTTGTAAGAACCCTTGGTGATCAAGGCTCGTCAATGACAGGTGAAAAATTGGAAGAAATTCTTTATTCTGCATTAGTTCGAACGCCTAGCGAGATGCCTTACGATCAAGCTCTTGCTGAGGGCTTGAGAATTTTAGATCAATCAGCCAAGTGAAACAGGTATCTTTTCCGGGGCCAGTTTTGAATGCCATGGGATTAAGTGGCGGAATGGAACGGACCGCTGGCTTCAGCCGGCAAGCAAGGTCTCACCAGCCAAAGACCCGCCGACTGAAGTCAGCGCTCCGTTTCTGTGGGTTTCCTTCGATGAGCTTGGTGGGGATGCTCATCATTTGCGGGATCGTCGGCCTCGGCTTCGATGCCGAGGCGGTCGAGAAGCGCTTCCTGACCCGGGAGGAAGCAGTGCGCATGCTGCCTTACAGCGACGAAGGGAACGCCCCTGGAGAACGCGAAGCATTCTTGAAGCTGTTTGATTATGGCGAAGCGGCTTACCCGGCGTTGGTGGAGGAATTGTTCGACACGCGGGACGGCATGAGAATTGGCAACATCGTCAACATTTTCACGGCATCCAGAGGGGACAATGCCCTGCCATTGAAGGCCATGTTGCAGTTTATTGAAAAGCACGGTAGGGACGAACCTTCCTTTCCTGGAATCAAGGATGTGATCAGGGGCATGGGTCAAATCGGAGGCGAAAAGGAGAAAGAGTTCCTGCGGCAGTATCTCGACCTGGAGGAGACGCTGGTGCGTCACACGGTGGAGGACAGCATCAAGCTCATCGAGAGACGTCAGGAAACGCTCAAGCGCGAGGCA
>JAIXOR010000077.1 GCA_027486655.1 Verrucomicrobiaceae bacterium
GGCACGCAGCTTTTTGATGATCTCCTCGGGAGTGTGTCGTTTTCTTTTCATGGGAGTCGGTGGCGCTCACGCGCCGGGACTCTCATAACCCATGGATCAGTTCTTGGGGAGCATTCCACTTGATTTTATCTCATGATCGCCGTATTGATGTGGCAACATCACATTAATCGTTCTGGATCAAATGCTCTACGAAGTCCTTCAGCAAGTTCATCAGGCCATTTTAGTGGCAAGTCCTTTGCTTGCCGTCGCCCTGATGATCATCGGATCGATTGCCGAAGGAAAGGAGTCTCTATTAGGTATCCTTGCTGGAATCGCCACAGGCTTGGTCGGATGTTTCTTGATTCAACCCGTTGATCCCGGGCCTTGGGGATGGGGTGTTCTCGCATATGGGTTTCTCTTTCCGTATTGGTTTTTACTCGGCTACCTTGCTTCATGGGCATTTCTGGCGCTCGCCAGCCAACCGCGAAGGGCCAGAATGGGAGCTGTGTTTTTGGTGCTTGTCGTTGCATTGATATTGAATGTCATACTGCATGATGGCTACTCCAAGCGAGTCGAGAGAGATACCTACGAGTCCGTTCGGGCTTACTTGAACGGGACTCTTTCGCAATCGGATCTTGAGTCTGCAAGTTTTCACAAGACAAAGGCATTCAAGAATGAAGTGGATCGCTTTCTTCACAATTCTCCGGAAAAACTCTCGGAGTCACAGGTCAGGTTCTTGGCGACACAAGGATTCAACGTTTACAAGTGCAGATCATGCCCGAGAGATCTCATGGATGAGGCTCTTGAATTTCGTGGCAGGGAGGATGCTGGAAGTGGTTTGCCTATGTTCAGCCTGAACTCACTCGCAGAGAACCCAAGCATCAACGAAAGGGATTTTATCAGGCTTGCCGAATTCGGAGACGATGATATCTTCCGCGCTTTGATCGTCAATCCAGAGACAGATGAGAAGAGATACGGCATTCTCCGCACGATTCTCGTTCAGGCTATTGAAGGAAATCCAGTAAATGCCCACAGCAATTTTCAGCGAAACCGCCTTCTAGAGCGATTGCAACATTTAGACGCCGAACGAGAGCGTAGACTCAATCGGAAGAACCGACATGGAGGGAGTGAGGAATGACCTGAGCCGGGGTCAATTAGGACATTCGATATGATAAAACCCCGAAAGTCAGGTTTGAGCGACAGCCTCATACCGATCGGTTGTTGAGCGGGCCCAGGTGGTGCCGCGGTGGGAAGGTTGCGCGGGTTGCGTTTGGATTTTCGGATCCAGGGTCAACGTGTTGCGGGCTTGGGAAGCTCGCGATCCGGAGAGCTTGGCCTCCGCTTTGCTCCGTCCATGCGGCCGGACTTCTCGTTTTGAAACATGCCGAGACCGCAGCCCTCCGGGCATCCGGGTTCGGGACCCCTTGTTCCCGAAGCCGACGCTTGTTCAGTGCGTGTCGCACAGTTTCCTTCCGGCTCATCCGCCAATCGCTTCGCCCGTCAGTGGGGTCCAGTGCGCCGGTGGGGTCCCCTTCCCTGCATCCGGGCGTGGTCATGCGGTTTTGCGGGCCTCGATCGTGTTCCACGCGATCGCGTGGGAGGGAGGGTTGCTGAGAGCTTGCGGGGCCCGGCAAAACAATTAGGATTTCCGAAGCGTTCGTGTGGGCGGGCCCGGTTCCCCGGGCTTGTGTCTGGACGGGTGCGGCTACCTGGTTGAAGGCCAGGCTTCGATTGTCATTGCACGATGAAAACCCTACTTACCCCATGTCATGGGAGCCGCCTCCCACGAACGTTGATCCGTTGGATGTCCCTTGCGGGCCTGGTTTTCGCGTTGTTGGACACCGCGGTTCCGACAGTGGAGGCGGCAGGGGCCGGTCGCAGGGCCTTCGGCAAACACAACCCGTTCCGGGCAGAGGAGCTTCCGGAGGGCAGGCTCAAGGAGGGGCTGCGAGGCCTGGGTCCCGACGCCCGTGACAAGGCCATGAATTGGCTGCACACCTTTGATTTTCCAGCAACGGACGCGGCCAGCCATCTCCGTGTGGATTCCGGGGGAGGCATCTACATCGTGTGTCCGGACGACCAGGGCTGCTGTGAAGGGCATTCTCATGGTCCGGCAAAAGGGGCCGGCCCCACCGACGGAACGGTTCCGGGAGGGAGCAGCGTTCCCTCAACCGGCCAGGCTTCTGCGATACCGCCGGTGCAGTCGATTTCGGTCGCGGTGGCTTCGCCACCCGCCTTCCATTCCCGCCCCTCCGCCACACGCCGGATTTATCTGGACTTCAACGGCGGAGTCGTCAGCGGGACCCAGTGGAACACCAGCGCGGGCGTGACCAGTTGGAACGTGAAGGTGTGGTCCCAGGATGCGGACGCCACCACGTTCAATGATGCGGAGCAGGCGTGGATGAAGAAAGTCTGGCAGCGTGTGGCGGAGGACTACGCGCCCTTCGACATCGATGTGACCACGGATGTCGCTTACGATCCGGACAACTACACCGGAAACAAGGATCTCGTAGGCTGGGTGCTCATTTGTGAAACCACGGACAGCAATGGAATAGCCCTGCCTCACTCCGGTTCGGGCGGCGTTGCCTACGTCGGAGTCTTCGGGAGCTCGACCTACTCGCCGACCTATCAGCCGGCGTGGGTCACCAGCACCAATGGTGGCGGGGACGAGTCTGTGGTGGCCGAGGCCGCATCCCACGAGATGGGTCACAACATGGGCCTGTCCCACGACGGAACATCGACCCTTTCCTACTACGGCGGCCACGGCACGGGCGACACCTCGTGGGGGCCGTTGATGGGAACGGGATACTATCGAAACGTTTCCCAATGGTCGAAGGGCGAGTACTTCGACGCGAACCAGCTTGAAGACGATCTTTCGATCATCAGCGCCCGGGTTCCTTACCGCAGTGACGACCACGGTGGCACGGCGGCCTCCGCGACAGCGCTCGCGATCACGGGAGGAACCACCATTTCCTCCACCACACCGGAGACCGACCCGACAAACGCAAGCACGGCGAACAAGGGGGTGATCGAACGAAACACCGATGTGGACGTGTTCTCGTTTTACACGGGCACGGGCAATGTCCAGTTGAGCGCCAATCCCTGGGTCCAGCCCACCGGCACGCGGGGCGGCAATCTCGACATTCTGCTGGAACTCTACAACGAGGCTGGGGCGTTGGTGGCCTCCAACAACGGCGCGAGTGCGACCAACGCCTCCATCAGTGCATCGGTGGCCCAGGGATATTACTACCTCCACGTCCGCAACACGGGAACAGGAAGTCCCGCGACTTCCCCGCCATCGGGTTATACGGTGTATGGCAGCATCGGCCAGTATTTCCTGAGCGGGACGATCGTGGCTGCGATACCGCCGCCGGTATTGACCGGCATCAGCCCTGCCAGCGGATTTGCGAACTCGAGCGTCGCGGTGGATGTTTCCGGTACCGGCATCTCCACATCCACCACATTCAAGCTCACGAGGGCCGGGCAGGCGGATATCCCCGCGACATCGGTGACGGCGGTGGGCTCGGTGATGCGCTGCCAGTTCTCCCTCACGGGAGCAGCAGCGGGCGCGTGGAGCGTGGTGGCCACCAATCCGGATCTGTCAACGTCCACACTCGTCGATGCATTCACGGTTCTGGGAACCATCTGGGTGGAAACGTTTGACGGGATGGTCACTGGTTGGAGCAGCCAGGCCACCACCGGCAGCAACAGCTGGTCTCTGAGCACCGCGCAAAGCCAGTCCCCGACCACCTCGTATTTCGCCGCGGGTCCTTCCAGCAAGACCACCACCAATCTCACCTCCCCGAGCATTCCAATACCCGCCGGAGCCAACAACCTGCAACTGCGGTTCTGGCATTCCTATGTTTTTCAGAACGCAAGGGACGCGGGAAAACTTGAGTTCTCCATCGATGGCGGCGCGTGGTTTGATGTGACGTCTTCCGGATCCGGAGCGGCATTTGCCAGCAATGGCTACACCACCAACATCGGAGGCTCGGGACCGACCTCAAGCCGCAACGAATTCTCGGGCCAGTTCCTATGGTCTGGCAACAGCGGCGGTTTTGTCGAAACCGTTGTCAGCCTGACCGATACCGCCAAGTATGTCGGAAAAAACCTGAGGATGCGCTGGCGCCTCGCCACCGATGCGAGCACCTCCAGCACCGGATGGTATGTGGACAGCATCGCTCTCACCGGTGGAGGCAGCCTGAGCAATCAAGCGCCGACGATCGCAAGCACGGCCAGTTCCACTTCCACGGAGACCCAGACGGATCCTGACACGAAAGTTTACCAGATTCTCCGCGGCAATTCGGCCTCGCTTTCGGTTGCTGCCAATGACGACGCCGGGGAGTCCAGCCTCACCTACACGTGGTCGGTGTCCAGCGGTCCGGCCTCCGTCACGTTTTCCGCGAATGGCACGAATGCGGCGAAGAACACCACCGCAAGCTTCCAGGCTGCGGGCGACTACCGGATCTCCTGCGACGTGCTTGATGCACAGGGATTGTCGGTTTCCAGCGCCGTGAACCTGCGGGTCCTGCAAACCGCCTCGGGACTGACCGTATCGCCAGCCACCGCCACGGTCGTGGTGGGCGCCACGCGACAGTTCGCAGCCGTCGTGTGGGATCAGTTCAATACCGCCATGGCCAGCCAGCCCTCGTTCACCTGGACGGCAGGTGGAGGCACCATCAGCGGTTCGGGTGCATTCATCGCTACGACCGCCGGCGGACCTTATCCGGTCACAGCCACCAGCGGGGCGCTCTCGAACACGGCTTCCGTCACCGTCACTCCTGCGGCTGCCACCGTTTCCCTGAGCGGATTGAGCCAGACTTATGATGGATCGCCGAAAGCCGTCACGGCCACCACCAATCCCCCGGGCCTGGCCGTGGCAGTCACCTACAATGCTTCTTCCAGTCCGCCGGTGAATGCAGGCAGCTATTCGGTTTCCGCCACCATCACCGATCCCAACTATCAGGGGGCCACCACCGGCACGCTGATCATCGACAAGGCCAGCGCGGCCATCACGTTCTCGGGACTCACGCAGACCTACGACGGATCGCCGAAGACGGTTGGCACGACGACCACACCGTCCGGGCTGAACGTGACCATCACCTACGATGGATCGCCCACCGCGCCGACCAATGCCGGATCGTATGCAGTCGCCGCAACGATTTCATCGGCGAACTATCAAGGAACTGCCAGCGCCACCCTCGTGATCGACAAGGCTAGCGCAGCCATCACGTTCGCGGGGCTCACGCAGACCTACGACGGATCGCCGAAGCCGGTTGGCACAACGACGACACCGTCCGGGCTGAACGTGACCATCACCTATGATGGATCGCCCACCGCGCCGACGAATGCCGGATCGTATGCAGTCGCCGCGACGATTTCATCGGCGAACTATCAGGGCACTGCCAATAACACCCTCGTGATCGAAAAGGCCAGCGCGGCCATCACGGTTGCGGGGCTCACGCAGACCTACGACGGATCGCCGAAGACGGTTGGCACAACGACCACACCGTCCGGGCTCAACGTGGCCATCACTTACGATGGATCGCCCACCGCGCCGACGAACGCCGGATCGTATGCAGCCCCAGCCACAATTTCATCGCCGAACTATCAAGGCACTACCAGCGCCACC
>JAIXOR010000083.1 GCA_027486655.1 Verrucomicrobiaceae bacterium
CGGTCATCGTCGGTCACAAACACCGCATCACCACCGTTGCCACGGGCCATGACATGATACACCGCGCCGGGATATTGGAATCGTGGCTGCCGAGCCATGAGAGGATGCTGCCCCTAGCCAATAACCACGGCAAGAAGAATGTGAATTTGTGTACTCTGACCCCATTTAGGGTGGTATATGGCTCAAGTAGCTCTCCCTCCATGCGGAACATCTCGCTTCGTCTGCTCCGGGGTTCGTAGCCTGTGCCTGGCTGAGGCTTTGTGATCAGGTGACCCTCGGAGTGATCTTCACCTGAACCGATCCGATGGGTGGCCTGGTCTGTCGTCCATTGGCCAATGATGTTTCCCGTCGGGCGGTAAAAACTAGGCGGCTCGTTTCCTTCGAGCGGCACGCCTCCAAGATACTCATCAAGGAACAAACCGTTACCATAGGATAGGTGCCAGTCTCGAATGTATGGATCATCGCATGTCCATTGTGCCGTTTCAAGTGTCAGATAGTCCGAATCAACGGTTTCCATCTGCGCCCATCCGTCGGACGGATTCCACGTGTATTCATTGGTCGTTGCGCGAAAGCCGGAATCTTCACTCCATCCAAATGCTGTTGAAACCAAAGGTTCTTCGGCCAGCCATTCGTGTCTGAAGGATGTCCTGAGTTTCTTGTAGAATTCAACAACTGGTCCTGTATCGGGCAAATTCGGCGCAGGATACAGTAATGGAAACGGCACATACTTCAATGGGGTCAGAGTACACATTTTAACATCCTCCCAATTTTATCAGTGTTCTTGAGCGTTTCCTTGGTGGCGCGTCCTGCGGAAACACTCCTGCTGACCGAGCCCGGGTGGCCCATGGCGAGGTGTTCCGCGATCCACGGAATGCCTACCGCGGTGCGCTGCCTCAATGGGGTCAGAGTACACATTTTAACATCCTCACAGTTTTATCAGTGTTCTTGAGCGTTTCCTTGGTGGCGCTTCCTGCGGAAACACTTCTGCTGACCGAGCCCGGGTGGCCCATGACGAGGTGTTCCGCGATCCACGGATTGCCTGCCGCGGTGCGCTGCCTGACCAAGCAGGCAACCAGAACCTTGCACCCGTCGACTTCTCGCAGCTTCATTCTTGCAAGCGCCTCGACCGCAAGCCGGTCTTCGTCGGTTTCAAAAGCCGTCTTGCCGCCGTCCCCACGCGCCATCAGGTGGCAAACCGTACCGGGATTTTGATAGCGCATTGCTCTCGGCATGGCTCATCGAACGGAGAATGCAGGAGCATCGTCAAGCCAAGTTTATTGAAATCAAACACCTGACCCCATTGATGCACATTTTCTCCTGTCCATCGGCATGTATCTGCAGGTTGGGATCACGCTTCACCATGCCCACCTTCCTGTTCACTGAGCCAGTATGCCCCATCGGCAGCCTCCTTGCAATCCAATCGGCGCTCACCGCCATGTGCCGCCTGAGCGCCTCGGCCGGGACCGGTTTGAACCCAGAAAGAAGTTTGCTAGTTTTCAGTGTTCAGTTTTCAGGAAGAGGGAGAGGTGGCACAACGTCGGTGAGAAGTGCCGAGTGAGAAGTGAGAAGGGAAGAAATGAAACCGCGAAGGCGCGAAGGTCGCAAAGGGTCGCAGAGGGAGGGTGGAAAGAAGCGAAACGCGGAGTTGCGGAGGATGCGGAGTTTGGCGCGGAGAAGAGGGGGAGGAAGTTTGCTAGTTTTCAGTGTTCAGTTTTCAGGAATAGGGAGAGGTGGCACGACGTCGGTGAAAAGTGTCGAGTGAGAAGTGAGAAGAGTGTTACCTTCTCGGTGGAGAATCGGTATTCAACGGGAATGCTTGACTTCTGGAAGAGGGGATGGGGCGGGCACTGGTCGATTTATTGGCGTGACCGCTTAAGGATTTTCGATTGAAGATTGACGATTTCCGATTGAGAAAGACGCCCTACGCCTCTCAATCTTCAATCTTCAATCTTCAATCTTCAATCTTCAATCGGCAATCGGCGGTCCACCATCCACTCAAGAGCCATGCGGTGTGGGCAAAGAAAAAGGGAGCGTGGGGATTCCACGCTCCCTGGCAGCGTCAACCGATGACGACGATGGGAGAAAGAGAGTGTGAGGAAGCTCAGTTTGCCGGTGGGATGTCCTTGAAGTCCTCCGGGACCTTGGCGATGAGGTAGGCGACGACTTCGGCGATTTGTTTGGGGCTGAGGGTTTGGCCCCAGGCCTGCATTTTGGCGCCGTTGTGGCCGGTGCTTTCGGGTGGGGATCCGGCGTTGATGAGTTTGAAGAGGTCCATGGGTTTGCCGCCGAACTTCCATTGGTGGTCGTTGAGGGGGAGGCCCGGGAGGGGGACCTTGACGGCGCCGGCGGTCATGGTGGCGGAGAGGTCCGCGCCGTGGCAGGCGGTGCAGTTGGTGAGGAAGACGGCCTCGCCGGCGGCGACGACCTCGGGTTTGGTGGCCCAGTGGTGGACGAGGGTGGCGTCATCGAGTGAGGCGAGGGTTTTCTCGAGTTCCGCGGCTTTGGCCTTCTGGACGGCGACGATCTCCTGGGTGACGAGTTCGTGGGCGGACTTGAAGGTGGAGGTGTGGTAGTAGAGCACCCAGTAAACGACGAACCAGACGACGGCGCCATAGAAGGTGAAGAGCCACCAGTTGGGGAGCTTCTGGTCGTATTCCTGGATGCCGTCGTATTCGTGCTCGCGGAGGATGACTTCTCCTTTTTCTTTGGCGAAATGGCCGCGTTTGGGTTCCTGGTTCATGGAAGTGGCGAGTTATCGGTTTCTGGGCTGCGTGAGGCGGTTGAGGAATCGTCGAGCGGCATGGCGGCGAGGCGGGTGCGTTCCGGCCTGGCGAGCCGGATGGCGCGCACGGTGACGACGGCGAAAACGGCGGCGAAGAGGAAGAACGAGACGAAGGGGAGGTAGAGCGTCCAGTCTTCGACGAGAACACGTTTGAACATGGCGTTCCTTTCGGGCTTGGGGTTCGGAAATGCGGGCTCAGTTGCTGGTGACCTTGCGGTGTGAATCCGGGTCGAGCGAGTTGGGCGGGAGCTTGCGTTGGACTTCCTTGTAGGCACCGAGTTTCTGAAGGTAGGCGATGAGGGCGACAACCTCGGACTTGGCGAGGTGGTTGCGGAGGGCGTCTCCCTGGAGGTCCGGCTTGGACGGGAGATAGACCTTGGCATCGACGAGGGACTTGGCGATTTCCTGGGCCTGGGTTTCGACCATGTCGGTGATCTCGTGTTTGTTGAGGGCGGGCCAGGGGACGCCGAGCGAGACCTGGGCGGCGATCTTGCCGGGCAGGGACTTCACGTCGGTTTCCTTTTCGAAGAGCCAGGGGTAGGCGGGCATGTTGGAGCCGGGCGAGGTCTGGCGCGGGTTGAGGAAGTGGTTGAAGTGCCAGTCATTGCCGCGTTTGCCGACGCGCATGTATTTGGCTCCGGCGGCGAGGGTGCCGCCTTCGCGGGCGATGTCCGGGCCGGTGCGCTTGGATCCCCATTGGTAGGGGTGGTCGAAGAGCGACTCGCCGAGGTGCGAGTAGTCATCGGCGATGCCGGAGCGGCCGTAGCGCATGACCTCGGGGACGAGGGTGCGGATCATCTGCGAGTGGCAGTTGTAACAACCTTCCGTGACATAGATGTCGCGGCCGGCGAGTTCGAGCGGCGAGTAGATTTCCTGGAGGCGGCCCTCGATGTTCTTCTCGCGCTTCACGATGAGGGTGGGGATGATCTGGACGGCGCCGCCGATCGCGACGGCGACAAAGACGAGCACGGTGAAGGGCAGGTAATTCTCGATGAGGCGCTCGTGCCAGTTGGTCCAGCGTTCCTTGTTCGCCTTGAAGGCGCGGACCGCCTTGACGCCGAGGAGGGTGGCGATGAGGAGGCAGGCCTTGTCGGCATGGGGCGGCAGGAAGAACCAGAGGATGACGAAGGCGATGGCGGCGAAGATGTGGGCGAGCGGGTCGTTGAAGAGGGCCTCGCCCCAGCGCATGCCGTCCTTTTGTTTCTTCTCCAGCAGGACGACTTCCACGGTCTCGTCATGAGCCGCGCCGGAGCGTGCGGTCATGAAGATGTTGAAGGCGCAGAAGATGAAGCCGAGCAGGTAGAGCGTGCCGCCGACCGAGCGGAGGATGTAGAAGACCTGGATGCTTTCGAGGGTTTCCAGGAACTCGTATTTGAGGGTGGTGCCGCCGGGGGCGACCTCGTTGAGCATGAGGCCCTGCATGATGCCGGCGCACCAGAGGGCGACGACGTAGAGGAGGATGCCGACCATGCCGACCCAGAAGTGCATGTTGGCGAGGGCCTTCGACCAGAGCTGGGTTTTCCAGAGGCGCGGGGCGAGCCAGTAGAACATGCCTGCGGCCATGAAACCGTTCCAGCCGAGGGCACCGGAGTGCACGTGGCCGATGGTCCAGTCCGTGTAGTGCGAGAGGGCGTTGACGGCGCGGATCGAGAGCAGCGGGCCTTCGAAGGTGGCCATGCCGTAGAACGTGACGCCGGCGGCGAAGAACTTGATCACCGGATCCGTGCGCAGCTTGTCCCATGCGCCGCGGAGGGTGAGCAGGCCGTTGAGCATGCCGCCCCAGGAGGGAGCCCAGAGCATGAGGGAGAAGAGCATGCCGAGCATCTGCAGCCAGCGCGGCAGGTCGGTATTGAGAAGGTGGTGGGGGCCTGCCCAGATGTAGATGAAGACGAGCGACCAGAAGTGGACGATCGAGAGCCGGTAGGAGTACACCGGGCGGTTGGCCGCCTTCGGCAGGAAGTAATACATGATGCCGAGGATGGGCGTGGTGAGGAAGAAGGCCACGGCGTTGTGACCGTACCACCACTGGACGAGGCCGTCCTGCAGGCCGCCGAAGATCGGATAGGAGTGGGTGAAGGAGGTGGGCAGGGAAAGGTGGTTGACGATGTAGAGCATCGCCACGGTGACGATGGTGGAGATGTAGAACCAGAGGGCGACGTAGAGGCTGGGTTCATTGCGTTTCGCGAGCGTCCAGAGGAAGTTCACGGAGAAGACCACCCAGATGAGGACCACGGCCACGTTGATGGGCCAGATGAGTTCGGCGTATTCCTTGCCGCGGGTGAAGCCGAGGGGCAGGGTGACGGCGGCGGCCACGATGATGAGCTGCCAGCCCCAGAAGTGGAGGGCGGAGAGGAAGTCCGAGGCCATCCGGCACTTGCAGAGGCGCTGCGTGGAGTAATAGACACCGGCGAACATCATGTTGCCGACGAAGGCGAAGATGACGGCATTGGTGTGGAGCGGGCGGAGGCGGCCGAAGGTGAGGAACGAAATGCCATCCGCCTTGAAGGCGCCGCCGGTGAGTTTCTCGACCAGGCCCCAGAACTCGCCGTTCATGCGCCAGGAGGAGAGCTGGGTGGCGATGATGACGCCCACAAGCATTCCGACGATGCCCCAGAAGATGGAGGCGATCATGAAACGGCGGACGGATTTGTCGTCGTAGGTGATGGAGGAGGTCATGGGCGTTGGGGTTGGAGAGGCTGCTTGGATGGGTTCTGGGAGAGGGCGGGCGTTTCGGATTCGAGAGGCAGGAGGGAATCGCGTTCCGGGCTGGTGCGCCGGGCGCGGCGGATCTCCACCGCGAAGCAGGCGATGAAGATTCCTGCGAGGCAGGAGGAGACCAGGATGGTCAGTGCGAGGACGTTCATGGGCAGGCTGGCGGAAGTAAGCAGGAGGGGCGGGAACGGATCTTTGCGGAATCTCTCAAATGCCGCGCATGGCTTATCGGATGTCGCGGATGGGGGATTTCCCCCGGCTTTCGCTGTGGAGCCACTCCAGGAAGACATCGCCGATGACGTGGGCGATGCAGTGGGGGTCCATGAGTTCGGGATCGAGAATGACGTGGCAGCGCTCCGGAATGCCGCGGCCGACGCCGGCGTGGAAGGTGTTGTCGAGGCCCAGATCGTCGTCATCGATGCCGGGCGAGCGGAAGACGACGTGGCCGCGGCGGCCGAGGGCGGTGAGCGTGCGTGCGAACTCGGCGGGGCTGGAGGAACCGCTTTCCTCCATGCCGAGGAGGCGGCGGTGGTTGGCGTCCACGGCGATCTTGCCAACGAGCTCGGTGGTGGCCGGCAGCCAGCGGCCATCGCCGTCATCGTCGTATTCGTTGAGGTATTCCGAGATATCGAGGATGAGCCGCGAGGACGAGTGGTCGCCGTGGATGATGATGGCGCAAGCCGAGGCTTGGCTCGCCGGATCTGCGAGGAGCCATTGGTGGAAGACGGACATGGGAGTGGACGCGGTCATGCGGCTGTGCGGTTACAGTCTGAACGTGACCGGTCCGCCGGGATCGTGCTCCGCATTCCGTGGCGAAGGATGCGCGGATTCTCCGGGCTCCGGGGAAAGTCTCCGCATTCCTTGCGATGGGCCTGTCTCCCCATAAATGGGACGCGAGTCCCTACCCGAAAGGGTTATCCTCCGATTGGGCTAGTTGTGGCCCTTCCTGAAATCGAAGACCGTCCGACACGATGAAACCCAATGCCTGCCGCATCGCCACTCCGCGCCGGAAGTCCGGCTTCACGTTGACCGAGCTTCTGGTGGTCATTTTGATCGTGGTGGTTCTCGCGGGGCTTCTGTTCCCGCTGGTGAACAACATGAAGTCCTCCGCCAACAAGACCGAGTGCATGAACCGCCTGCGTTCGTGGGGCACTGCCTTTGCAGGATATGCGGCGGACAACGACGGCAAGGTGGAGTTCCGCAAATGGTATCCGATCAGCTGGGATGCCGCCGGTGTTTCCCCCTATGTGCAGTATTGGACCGGGGGTTCGGTGGACCTTGAGGGACGCAACCACATGGGGGCTTACGAAGTGCAGTTGCGCATGCGCTGGTGTCCCTCGGTGAAATGGACCACCGGAAACTCGCCGGTGTGTTATGCGACCATCCGGCCGACGGACAATGGCGCGCTGATTCCGAACCAAACCGAGTATTCGATGACGAGGATCAAGAATCCGGCGCGATTCATGATGATGACGGAAGCGATCACCGGCACTTTGAACAGCCTGTCCGCGGCTGCCGATTTCACCTCCAAGGTGAAGCCGCTCTTCAGCGAGAAGCCGATGCGTCACAAAGGCGGCGTGAACGCGCTGATGGCGGACTTCTCGGTGAGGGCGATGACCTGGAAAGAAATCGAAAGAGGTGCCAGCTACTGGTCGAGCCTCTGAGTGTGCGGAGTGCCGCCACGAATTTCCGAAAAACCCTCCGGCGGCAGCCTGGGGGTTTTTTCACATCCGGAAATCATCGCCGAGGTAGTGCTTTCTGGCGATGGGGTCGTTGACGAGCTCGTCGGAAGCGCCTTCGAGGATGACGCGGCCGTCGTGGATGAGGAAGGCGCGGTCGGTGATGGTGAGGGTTTCGCGGACCGAGTGATCGGTGATGAGGATGGCGAGGCCGTCGCGGTC
>JAIXOR010000084.1 GCA_027486655.1 Verrucomicrobiaceae bacterium
CAAGGAGCCGACGTGAGTGCGTTATCTTTTTTTCATAGACGTAAACAGGATGAACGCTCACGTCACCCCTTTCAACGCCGAAACAAGGAGTCGCCGCACAGCGGCTCTGTTCAACAAGCCGAGACACAGCAACCCCTATCAGCCGCCCTGTTTACATGCTCTCCCGTAGTTTCAACCTCAAACCCGTGATCGACGCTCGCCCTCGCTGATAGGGTTGCGTGCTCTTTGACGTTCGCCCAACTTCGAGCGCTTTCCGTGATGACACCAGCAGGCAGCTCTGACTTCGACAGCCACAATTCACTTGTCTGCGAGTTGTTCGATTTCCTTTGTTCCGAGTTTGGCTTTGAGGCTCCTGAGCGGGACGATTCGAGCACCCGCTATCGGCAGGTTGCCTTTTCACGCCCTAACCTCTGTCTAGAGTTTGCCATTGAGCCAGACGCCCCAGACCGACCTTGGTGGACCGCAGTGAGGCTATTCGACTATGCCCGTCCCAGCAGCTACGGCACAGATGAGGAGGGGCGGATTCGCAGGTTGTATCGCCATCAGATTGTTCGAGCGATTCAGCCGCACTTGTCCATGCCGGTTCCTCAGGCCCATGAGGATTCATTGCGAGGCAGGCTTGAGTATTCCGCCGATTTCTTGCGTCGTTACGCCAGATGGTTTCTTCTTCACTCAGACGAGGTGTTTGATGTGCTAGACCATCCTCCACCGAAGCAACGCAAACTGCCATGACCACCACCACCGACCATCCAAGGGCGAACAAAACGGATGCAGGCAACGGCTCGTATGGCATCTGTCATGTCATCGACGCCCACTCCTCGCCGTCGCCTGATCCGAGTCGTTCGGAAAGATAATCATGACGCGCCGTATCATCATTGGGGCTATTGCCGCCGGGGTGCTCTTAGCGGTATTCTGGGCTTCAGCGTTTCTGATCGCATACACGGACAGAGGCTTCATCTGCGAGAATACGGGATCTCGTATGGGCTACCGAGAGTGGCCGTTTGGCATCCGGACCAACGAATGGTATCGCGAGTCGCAGCTTGAGAAATTCATGAAGAACTCTCATCCGGAGGTCTTTGAGCACCGATGGACTAGCTATTCTGGAAGGGGTAGCAGTTTGATTCCGGGCACGGTGATGAACGGCCACGGACGTCCCGGTCCGATCCTCTTCCTGCGCCTTGAGATGTTGGATGAGTGGGTCAAGGTCTCTTCTGATCACGAGCGATTCACGCTGTATCAAGCGTTCTCGAGCGGGAACAAGGATATGTGCCGATCTGGCATTGATGAGATCATCGAGAAGTCAATCGAAGAATCCGAACAAGCCGCGCCGTGACAACCCCTACCAGCCGTTCTGTTTCGATGATTTCCCATATCTACAACCACAAACCCGTGATCGACGTGCGCCGCCGCTGGTAGGGGTGCACGCGCTTTGACGTTGCTATGGCTGTTTGTTTGTCAACGGGAAAAGTGATGCCTTTGCCATCATTCTTTACAAGTGATAGGCGGATTCTTGCTTGGAGGAATGTGGGGCGTAGGATGGCTCGGCGAGAATGGGCCGCCGCGAAGCTCGTCGGAGCTGAGACATCCGGAGCCCCACATTCCGGGGCTCTTATGTTGTAAGAGTGCCGACTCTCGGGGCGCTCGGGACCCGGGCGGGAAGTGTGACGTGATAGGTAATATGTCATCTACTGCTTGGTATGCTGCTGTGCGTGGGTTGCCTTGTTGCCAAGACCTATCCGACAGGATTTTGATTCACCACTCGACCTTGTCCCATTCTCGGTACGGGCGCTCGATGTCTTTGGCCAAGTGCATCTTATCCCAGAACGTCCGGCGGGTGCGGGTCTGCAAGCGTCACTTTCTCCCCGCCCGGGACCAAAAAGCCCCGGGTTCGTGCGCTTGTCGGATCTTAGGGCGGGTGTTTAGGCGCTTGGTCCTGGCTAAGTTGTGGTCCTGATTTGGGATGACTGTTCATGACTTGTTGATGGTTGAAAATCCAGGTGCTTTCATTCTCATTTCGAGGTGCCACTCTGGATTCTGAAACCGATCTCCCAGATGACTCCACATAGTTCGCGGGCCACGGCGACCTTGATCTTGTTGTGATGCATGAGTCGTTTGCGCAGATTGGAATAGCGCAGATAAAGCCGGCTCTGCGCGGACCAGGATTTATCTCGAATCCACTGAGACAGTCCTTGCTGTCGTGTCGAGAGGTGGGATCCCACTTTGGGTTCCTTTCCGTAATGGGTGGCGCACTCCACGAGAATCCACCGGGCGTGGCTGTTGCCGCACTTGGTGATTCCTGTTCGCTTGGATTTTCCGCCCGATGAATATTCGCCGGGTGTGAGCCCGAGATAGCTCATGAGTTGTCTGGGGTGGGTGAAGCGCACGAAGTCCCCGACTTCCGAGACAATCATCATCGCTGCAATCATCTGGAATCCCTTGAGGCCCATCACCGCATCCACGATGGACTTGCAGCGCCAATCCGCATACAGGGCGATCATGTGACTTTCATAACGAGCGATGCGCTCGTCGAGTTGATCGATCTGGCTGATCTGTTCTTCAAGAATGACACGGTGGGCAGGAAATGGCAGGGATAGATTGCGGAGATAGCGCTTGTGGGCGTCGTTCCAAGTGGTTTTGCCGGCATAGTTGAATCCCAGACGGCGCAACATGGCGAGAAGGCGGGTTTTGGCGCGGCGCCGGTCGTCGATGGCATCGACCCGGGCGCGGCAGAGATCGCGGACGGCTTCGTCGGTCTCATCCGGGACGAAAACCGAAACCAGTTCACCGGCTCGGAGAAGACGGGCGAGTTTTATGGCGTCCTTTTTGTCGGTTTTGACATGGTCTCCGGTTTTGGTTGGAATGAGGGACGGGGCGACGACGGTGCATGGAACTTTCATTTTGAGAAGCATCCTGGCAATCCACATGCCGCAACCGCCCGCCTCGTAGCACACGGCGATACGGGAAAGCGGAACGTTGTGGTTCTTGGCGATTCGCCGGATGAGACGATCGAGGGCGACCTGGGTGGTGGCCACCTCGCCGTGCGAGCGGATCTCCCCCTCGGGGCCGGGATCGGCAACGGCCACAGAGGTTTTTTCTTTATGGACGTCGAGTCCGATGTAAAGTGCGGGGGTCGTGTCTGACTTCGGTTTCATTCGTTTTAGTCAATGGATGTTGGATAGGTCGCCCCGGCCTCGTGCCAGGGCGATAGCCCACGATTTGAAGCAGACACGACACCTCCCTTTCAATTCTCAATTCAACCGGAAGGTGGCTGACTTGCACCAGTCGCAGCCATAAGGTCTCCAATAGAATAAGACATGGACGACCGCGCATTTACCAAGCTCACGGATTATCTCGCCAAGATCCCGAGTGTCTCCGGCTCCATCGGCCATGGAACTTCCGATGGCGGCAACTGGTGGGTGAAGTTCACAATCGATATCGACCACCCACAGGCATGGAACACGGTTCAAGAACTTGGATACGTTTTGAACTACCTTTCTTTGGACGAGAGACTTCCAACCGTCTTCATGCCCACCTCGCCGCCGCCCTACATGAATGAATCAGCTCGCGAGTTTCTCACTTGGGTGATCGAATCGACCGATCCGAACTTCCGGCCTGGAACCTGCGCCGATTGGTTGGAGGGACGTTTGCCTAGTCCGGTTGACGACCTGTCACAATGGCCCGACCCCGATGAATAGCCAGAGGAATCAACTCGGAGAACAAGCCGACTCATCCAAAGGCGGGTAACGTCCTACTTTGAATTCGGGCTTCCCTCCCCGCCGTGGATTGCCTATTCGGTAGAATATAAGATTATGAACCGAGCAATCATCCTTATCTTTGGAATTCTTTCATTGTCGTCGCTGATAGCGGATGAGCCACAGCCAACAACGCCAGCCGCTGCGGTTGAGACCGACTTTTCCCCAGAAGCGGTTCTCAACGAGGAACAGGTCCATATTGTCCGGCAACTTGCCTTGAAATCAGGGCTGTCCTCACTTGGAAAAATCACTACTTACAATAGCAACCCTCCTGGATCCTCATACAGCATCATCGCAACCGATGTGGAGGAAGTTATTGGCCGGGAGGTCCGATGGAAGAATGTCACGATTCGCTACCAGAACGAGAAGTTTGACCCTCGCACCAGCGATTTCGATGGAGTAATCCACCGGATCGGAGACTTCTGGATCAGTAAGAACGACCCAATTGATGAGGCGCGTGGAATTAGATGCAACTACAGAGGAAAACAGATTCGCGTGCGCTTGCTTGACAATGTCCAGGTTGACTTCGCTGAGCGAATCATTGCGGCGTTTGCTGCAGGAAATTTTCAGTATGCTAATCAGGAGGATCAGAAGACCGCAGACAAGTGGCGTGAGGGTGATTTGACTCCGACTGGGATTACTGAGGTTAATGGGAAGGCTTTCCGTATTGGCTTTGCTACCAAGGATCCTAATGCCGCTTTGTCATTCAGTTGCGTCATCAGTGACGACGGAATTGTAAGAATCATCGATCTGCGTGTGCGTATTTCATGAACGAACCGAATCAGTCGCTCCATCCCATGGCGGATAACGCCCAAGCGGTGTTGAAAGAGATTATCGGTCTTTTGGGACGGCACTGAAAAGCCGGTGGAGAGATCGCTTTATGAGAGATACTACCAACCGAACATCGATGAGAATGCCATCAAGCATCGTATTCTGACGTTTACCGTAGACCCCAGCGGAGAATTGATTCAGGTCATCATGAACGGCAGTGAT
The DNA here is from genome assembly GCA_027486655.1 of Verrucomicrobiaceae bacterium. Taxonomy (GTDB): domain Bacteria; phylum Verrucomicrobiota; class Verrucomicrobiia; order Verrucomicrobiales; family Akkermansiaceae; genus Luteolibacter. The sequence goes on from JAIXOR010000084.1 coordinate 4,746, forward strand.
GGTGGAGTGCCCCCAAAAGTTGATCCACTTCTTATGAGAGTTGGTGGTGTGGTTTCGGTTTGTTAGGTCTGGTTGAAGTTGTCTTGCGCGCACCAGAATCGGATGCCGGACGGCTCTTTA